>DJPO01000099.1:0-19961 GCA_002437405.1 Opitutia bacterium UBA6410
GCTTTTTGATTGTCCCGATTGCCTCGGTTATCGCGCTCGCGTTCGCGTGGCATTTTTATTCGGGAATGAAAAAAGAGGAGGAGGGCACGGACGTTATGCGCAAAATTGCAGGCCACGTGCGCAGCGGCGCGCTCGCCTACTTGCGCCAACAGTACAAAGTAGTCGGCGCGGTGTTTGTGATTATCACGATTTTCTTCGCCTTTCTCGCATACGGTTTGAAAGTCCAGAACGACTGGGTTCCGTTTGCGTTCATCACGGGCGGTTTCTTCTCGGGTTTGGCTGGGTTCTTCGGAATGAAGACCGCGACGTACGCGTCCAACCGCTCGGCGTGGGCGGCAAACCATTCGCTCGACAAGGGGCTTAGGGTTGCGTTCCGATCGGGCGCGGTTATGGGGCTTGTCGTCGTCGGGCTCGCGCTCTTGGACATTTCCGTTTGGTTTGTCGTCTTGAACTATTTTATCGAAGACGCAAGTCAGGCGCACAAGATGGTAGTCATCACGACAACGATGCTCACGTTCGGAATGGGTGCGAGCTTGCAGGCGCTCTTCGCGCGCGTCGGCGGCGGTATTTTCACGAAGGCGGCGGACGTCGGCGCGGACTTGGTCGGCAAGGTCGAGGCTGGCATTCCCGAGGACGACCCCCGCAACCCCGCGACAATCGCGGACAACGTAGGCGACAATGTTGGCGACGTTGCGGGCATGGGCGCGGACTTGTACGAATCCTATTGCGGCTCGATTTTGGCGACCGCCGCTCTCGGCGCGGCGGCGTATATGACGACTCCCGAAATACAGATGAAGGCGATTCTCGCGCCGATGCTCATCGGGGCAATCGGCGTCGTGCTTTCGATTTTCGGTATATATTTAGTGAGGGTCAAGGCGGGCGCGTCGAGCAAGGAGCTTCTCGGAGCTCTCGGCAAGGGCGTCAACGCCAGCTCGGTTCTCATCGCGATTGCGTCGTTCGCGATTCTCTATTGGCTGGGCACTCCCAGATGGCTCGGCAACTGGGGCTCGATTATCGTCGGGCTTTGCACGGGCGTGTTTATCGGCAAAATCACCGAGTACTTCACTTCCGAAGCCTATTCCCCGACCCGCTTTATCGCCGAGCAGGCGAAGACGGGCCCCGCGACCGTCATCATCGGCGGCATGGGCACGGGCATGATTTCCACTTTCTACCCCGTAATGGCGATTGTCGTCGGAACGGCGCTGGCGTACGCGTTCTCGGCGGGCGGCGATTTGGCGGACATCTCCAAGGGACTCTACGGTATCGGCATTGCGGCGGTCGGCATGCTTTCGACCCTCGGGATAACCCTCGCGACCGACGCGTACGGGCCGATTGCCGACAACGCGGGCGGCAACGCCGAAATGGCGGGCTTGGGCAGGGAAGTCCGCAAGCGCACGGATATGCTCGACTCGCTCGGCAACACGACCGCCGCGACGGGCAAGGGCTTTGCGATTGGCTCCGCCGCGCTGACGGCTCTCGCGCTCTTGGCGTCGTACGTCGAAGAATTGCGCATCGGGCTTGTCCGCCTGAAGGACGCCCCGCACGCGACCGATTTCGCGAAGGAGACAATCAAAAAATTCGCCGAAGTGGGCGGTGTGGATTCCGCGAGCCTCATCGACTTTATGTCGGTCTATCAGGTCAATTTGATGAACCCGAAGGTACTGCTGGGCATGTTCATCGGGGCGATGATGTCGTTCCTTTTCTGCGGTCTTACGATGAACGCGGTTGGCCGCGCCGCAAACCAGATGGTAAACGAAGTCCGCCGCCAGTTCCGCGAAAATCTCGGGATTATGCAGGGCACTTCCGAACCCGACTATGCGCGGTGCGTCTCGATTTCCACGAAGGCCGCCCAGCGCGAAATGCTCTTCCCGTCGCTCTTGGCGGTAATCGCGCCCGTTGCGACGGGCGTGTTGCTCGGGGTTTCGGGCGTGCTGGGGCTGCTGGCTGGGGCGTTGGCTTCGGGCTTTGTGCTTGCGGTGTTTATGGCAAACAGCGGCGGCGCGTGGGACAATGCAAAGAAGTTCATAGAGCAGGGCAACTTCGGCGGCAAGGGTTCGGACGCGCACAAGGCGGCGGTAATCGGCGACACGGTCGGGGATCCGTTCAAGGACACGTCCGGTCCGTCGTTGAACATTTTGATAAAGCTGATGAGCATGGTAGCCATCGTTATGGCGGGATTTACCGTATCCTATTCTCTCTTCTAAAAACTAAACGTGTTCCGTTCGGGGGGCTCTCGCCCCTCGAGCTCCCTCATATATAGTATTACAGCAAAATTGCGGCGGCGGAGTTTTTCCTCCGCCGTTTTTTTGGGCACGGGAAGTTTTCCGAAAAAAACTTGCGCGGAGCGGTTTTTTTTCGATAAATTCTTTCCATGCAAAACCCTTTTTTGACGAGAGATTATCCTCCGAATTGGCTTGATATGCGCCCCGAGTTCGCAGTCGGGGCGGTCGACGTTGCCATTGCGGGCGCAAAAAAAAATATCGCCGCAATTAAGTCCGTCCCCGCGGAGTCGCTGACATACGAAAACTGCGTCTTGGCGTACGACACCGCCGCCGCAGAGCTCGATACCGTTTATCTGCGCATAACCCACTTGGCTTCGGTTGCCGACACCCCCGCCTTGCGCGATGCCGTCGCCGCCGTTGCAGCCCCCGTCGCCGATTTCTATTCGTCCGTGCGGCTCGACTGCGATCTCTACCGCAAGTTCGTCCAATACTCCCAGTCTCCCGAAGGCTCGAAGCTCGGTGGCGCGCGCAGGCGAATGCTGACCCAGACACTCCTCGATTTCGAGCTCGGCGGCGCGAATCTCCCGACCGTCCAAAAGGAGCGCATTGCGGAAATCGACAGGCTTCTCGCCGTCAAGACCCAGAAATTTTCCGAAAACGTACTCGACGACACAAAGAGTTTCGTCCTCAACATAACCGACGAACGCGACCTCTCGGGCTTGCCCGCAGTCGCCGTTGCAGTTGCCGCGAAGAAGGCGGCGGCGCGCGGAGTATCGGGTTGGGACTTCACTCTCGAGCAGCCCTCGTACGTCCCGTTTATGTGCTATGCCGACTCCGACGCTTTGCGCGAAAAGCTCTGGCGGGCGTCGTCGCGCTTGGCGTCCGACGGGCAATTTTCGAATTGGCGGCTGATGTCCGAAATCCTCGAATTGCGCGCCGAAAAGGCGTCGATTTTGGGGCGCAGCGATTTTGCCGATTTGGTTCTCGAACGCCGAATGGCGAAAAACGGCGCGAAGGCGTTGGCGTTTGTCGCCGATTTGCATTCCAAGTTCGCCGTCGCGTTCGACAACGAATGGCGTATGCTCTTGGATTTCGCAGTCCAAAAGGGCTATCTTAAAACACCCGAAATGGTGCCGTGGCGCACGGCGTACATCACCGAAAAGCTCCGCGCCGAAAAGTACGGGTTCGACCCCGAGTCGCTGCGTCCGTACTTCCCGATGGACGCCGTGATGGCGGGTATGTTCGAAGTCTGCCGCAGGCTCTACGGATTGCGCGTCGAAAAAATAAAAATGTCCGCGCCCGCTTGGAACGAAAGCGTCGAGCTGTACGAAGTCGTCTCCCGCGCAGGCGACAGGCTCGGGCTTTTCTATGCCGACTTCCGCCCGCGCCCCGACAAGCGTGCGGGGGCGTGGATGAATCTGCTCGAGCCCGCGCGCGACGGACGCCCCGCGCTCGGCGTGATTGCCGGCAATCTCTCCGAGCCCGCCGACGGCAAGCCCGCGCTGCTCTCGCACTCCGATGTCGAGACGCTCTTCCACGAATTCGGGCACTTAATCCACTTCTTTATGATGGATTCGCAGGAGCTTTCGCTGCGGAACGTCGCGTGGGATTTTGTCGAGTTGCCGTCGCAGATTATGGAGAACTGGTGCCGCTCGCGCGAGGGGCTCGACATCTTCGCGCGCCACTACGAAACGGGCGAAAAAATTCCCGAAGAGCTTTTTGCGAAGTTCGAAAAGTCGCGCAAATTTATGGGGGCGAACGCCGCGATGCGCCAGCTTTCGTTCGCGCAAATCGACCTTCTTTTGCACACGCGCACCCGCGAGTTTATCGACGGGGGAATCGAAAAGACAGCCCGCGCCGCCCTCGCGGATTTCACCCACAAGTACACCGAGCCCGTCCCGACTATCCTGCCGCGTTTCACGCATCTTTTCGGCGACGCGGTCGGCTATGCGGCGGGGTATTATTCCTACAAGTGGGCGGAGGTTTTGGAGGCGGACGCGTTCACGCGCTTCGAGCGCGAGGGGCTGCTGAATCCCGAAGTCGGCGCGGAATTCGCCGAGCGCATTTTGCGCGTGGGCGACACAATCGACCCCGCCGAGGCGTTCCGAAACTTCATGGGGCGCGACCCCGACGCCGCCGCGCTCGTCGAGCGTTCGATTGCCGCCGATGTCGCGGAGGCTTCGGGCGGAAAATAGAATTTCAAACAAAATACGGTTATGAAAAAAATACTTGCGATTATATCTGTGTTCGCCGCCGCGCTCTCGTGCTCGGCGGTCTCCGAAACTGTCGAATTGTTCAACGGCAAAAATCTCGACGGCTGGGATTTTATCGTGGAAAACAATTCCGCAAAACCCGACGAAGTTTTCTCCGTCCAAAACGGTTTGATACACATCAAGGGCAAGCCGTTCGGGTATATGTACACAAAGAAAAAGTACGCGAACTTCCGCCTGCACGTCGAGTGGAAATACCCGATTGCCGCGTCCAACAGCGGGATTTTCCTCTTCCTGCAAAATCCGACTCCGACGCTTTGGCCCAACGCCGTCGAGTGCCAGCTTTGCTCGGGCAGGGCGGGCGACTTCGTGCTTCTGGGCGGCTCGGACGTATCCGAATACAAAGCCCCCGAGGGCAAGCCGCGCCCGCGCTTCCCCGTCGTCGCGCGTTTCGGCAAGGCAGCCGAAAATCCGATAGGCGAATGGAACAGCGCGGACATCGTCTGCAAAGACGGCAACATCGAAGTCTACATCAACGGCGTCTACACGAACAGGGGCACGAAGTCCGCGAACAAGAGCGGGCACGTCGCGCTCCAAAGCGAGGGCGGCGACATTCTCTTCAGAAACGTCCGCCTCACGGAAATCGAAGACTGATTTTTACAGCTATACACTAACCCAAACAACTATATACGATGAAACGAAGCCTGCTATTCTCCGCCGCTGCGCTGGTTCTCTCCCAGCCGCTTTTTGCCGACGGGGACTACAAAAAACCCGTAGCCCCCAATGTCGATTTCTTCCCGAAATTCGAGACGATAAAGCCCCCGATTTTGATGCCCCAAAACGCGAAAATCGAGTTTTCCAAGCAGGGGCATTTCCTCGTGAACGGCGAGCCCCGATACCTCGAGGGCACGATTTTCTACGAGGGAATGAGCGCGGAAATCGAAATCCCCACCTACGGCTATCCGCCCGCGCTGAATTGGATTTACGAGTCGACTCAGGACTACAAGGATTTGCAGAGGATAGGCTTCGACACGGTCGGCATCGGCGTGCCGTGCAACTGGATAGGCAAGTACCGCGGCAAATACCAGTTCATCAACGTGCAGGACAAGGAAAAAATGTTCGTGCGCCATGCCAAGAGCGGGCTGCCGATTTATGTCGACTACACCGCCGCCGAGTGGTCGCACGGCGGAATGCAGTATGTCGAGGGCAAGCTTCCCGAAAAGGAGGCGTTCACCGTCCGCGGCAGGTCGTACCACTGGATGCCGTACAGCGTCAACACTCCGCAGGGGCGCGAGCTATGGCGCGAAATGTGGGAATGCGGCGTCGCCTATGTGAAAAAGTACGACATTCAGCCGTTTATGTACGAGCTTTTCAACGAGCCCGACTACGACGACCTCTCCGAATTCAACCGCAATCTTTTCGTCAAAAAGATGGCGAAAAAGTACGGCGGAAAGATTGCGCGGCTCAATGCCGACTGGGGCTCGAAGTACGCGGATTTCGCGGAAATCGGCAAGTTCCGCAACTACGACGAAAACGCGGGGCTTTTCATCGAGTGGATTAAATTTATGGAGGACTCGTTTGCGGACGTCTGCAAATTCGGGGCAAAGGTAATCCGAAAGGCGGACGGGCGACCCGACGCGGGCATATGCTTCCAGCCGCTCGGGCAGGACGCCACAAACGTAAACATCTACAAGACCAACAAAAATCTCAACGCGATATGCACGCCCACCGGCGGCGGAGCTCACTTTATGGGGCGTTTCCTCAAGGCGATGGCCGACGGCAAGCCGATTTTCGACGGCGAAACGTACATGGGGCATACCCGCGAATCGTTCCGCGACAAAATCCTCTATCAATATATGATAGGCTACAACGCCTTCTACACGTTCAAGTGGAGCAGACGCCCGCACGACCCCGCGTGGAAGCTCGAAAACGGCGGCGTGCGCCTCGGCGAAAAATTTACCTACGAGCTTCTGAATCCGTACTCGATTCCCCCGAGCGCGCTCGAAGGCTATATGGACGCGAAAAAAATAATCTTCGGCGTCAACGACCTCTTCACGCCGCGCGACAGGGGCGTCAAGAGCGATGTCGCCGTTGTCTACTCGTACCCGACCAACCGCCTCCAGCGTTTCCGCAATTCGCCGATTACGCAGCGCGATATGGAAAAGAAGTTCGCGGAGGCTCTGGAGTTCTCGCAAATCCAGTACGACATAGTTTTCGAGGAACAGCTCAAGGGCGGCAGGCACAACCGCTACAAGGCGGTAGTCGCGGCGGGCGCGCCGTCGTATAAATCGACCCCGCGCAGGCTGGCGGAATTCGCCGAAAAGGGCGGGACTATCGTACTGCTCTACGACGCGCTGACTCTCGACGAATACGGCAAGCCGAAGGACGATACCATTACGGGAATCAAATTCGGCGAAGACAAAAGCGCGGTGTCGGGCGAGCTGAAAATCGGCGACTGCACGATGAAGGCGTTCCACTTCAAGTCGGTCGAAATGCCCGACGGCTGGCGCGCAATCGGCAGCATCGACGGCGACCCCGCCGTTTGGGAAAAGTCCCACGGCAAGGGCAGGTTCGTGTTTGTAAACGCCAAGGTTTCGGGCGCGGACTTGCGTAGGCTCGCGCGCGAAATCCTGAAAACCGATAAAATCGGAAGCCTCGCGAAAGTCGAAAACGCGATAACGGGCGAACCCTGCTCGGCAATCGAAATGCACAAGGCAAAGAACGGCGCGAAGGTCGGCTATATTATGTTCAATAAATCTCAGGCGGCGGAGGCTGTCGCGTTCGAGCCGTCGGAAGACCTCGTTTTTGCGGAGCTGATTTCGCGCACAGTCGTGGAGAAAAATTCCGACGGAAAGATTCTGCTGCCGCTCAAGGCGGGCGAGCCTGCCGTGTTCGTCGGCGACACCCGCGAAAACATCGAAAAGGCTTTCGGCGGATTCAAAAAACTTTCCGCCGCCGACGCGAAGAAATCGGTCGACGATTGGGACAGAAGCGAACGCCTCAAGAAAATGAAGTCCAACAAGGCGTTCGATGTTCCCTCGGCTAATTTGCAGACAGTGCGCCTGCACGAAATCGCGAATCTCTCCACCGCCGCGCAGCTCCCGTGCCGCGACGGCTCGGCGGGCGCGCTCAAATCCGCGCCGTGGACTGTCGAAAACTGCAACGGCATACCGTTCGACTTCATTCGCCCCGACCACAACAAAAATATGACGTTCGTGGCTCTCGGCGACTTCGGCAAAAACGGGAAAATCGAACGCGTCGACGGAATGAAAATCGACTCCAAAGCCGCCGCGCTCTACTTCCTGCACGCCTCCTGCGGAAAGGCCGACGGCGAAATTATGCGGTATGTCGTCAACTATTCCGACGGCTCGAAACTCGAAGTTCCCATGGTTCTGAACCGCAACATCGGCGCGTGGGACGCCGTTTTGTCGCCCGACAAAAACGCCGAAACCGTCGCAGGATACATCGACCCCGCAAACCGCGGTTTGTATATCTACAAGTGGATAAATCCGTATCCGTACAAGCTGATAAAATCGCTCGACGCGGTGCTCTCGAACTCCGCGGCAAACTACGTCGCAACCGGCATTACGCTCGAAACTCCGCACGGCGACAGCGACTACGACTTCACCGCAGTCGACAAAAACTCCAAGGTCGTCTTCAGAAACACCTCGCCCGCGTCCAAGCACGAGGGCGGGCGGATTGAAGTGCCCTCGGACGGAACCGCGCTGTATTCGAACTTCACGCTCAATCTCGACAAAAAATATTCGCTCCCCGCGAATGCCCCCGAAGGCTCGATTTCCTTCCGTATAGACGTCGGCGAAAACGCCAAGCCGCCTGCGGTGCTGCGTGTCGCGCTCGGGCAGACGGTAAGCAGCGTGCCGTCGTTCGCTCTCGGCAGCGAAATGTTTATGGACTTGGGCGGCGGCAAGTACTCGGTGCGCGTGCCGCTCTCCCTGCTTCTCGAAAACGAACATGCCGAATTCGACGCCGTTACCGTGCAGTTCGCGTGGAAGGTCGAGGGCTTTGAAACCGTCAAATTCGACGAATTCGGGATTGTCGGCTACCGCTCGAAAAATCCGTTCAGGCTCGACTCCTTCAAAATGAGCCAATGGGGCGGCGTGATTTTCTCGAAGGGCGCGGATTACGTCGCGCTCGACGTCGACGCCAAAACGCTCAACTGGTCAATCGGCACGCTGTCGTTTATGCGCCCCGTGCCGCTCCCCGAAAACGCGCGCGACAAGAACTTCGTCTTCGAGGTCAACGGCGGTCGCGACATACTCGGCAACCGCAATCTCGGCGGACAGACATTCCAGATGACGATAACGTACAAGACGGCAGACGGCAAATCCGTTAATTCGCCGCAAATCGTGCTCTTCAAAGACATGATTGCAGGCGGCGCGGTGGACAATATTCCCGCGACGTGGCAGAAAGTTTCGATACCGATGAAGAGGCTGCTGCCCAAGGGAGATGTCAAGGAAATCCGCTCGTTCGCCCTGCAATTCCGCCCGTTCGCTGCTGATAGGTCGGGCGTGTTCCTGCGCAACTTTACGATTGAATAAAGAGGGGAAAGAAACTCCCCGCCTTTTCGCCGAGCGCGAAAAAGCCCGAGCCATTCGGCTCGGGCTTTTGCTTTAAAGTGCGCTTGTTTTAGTCCAGCTTGTCGATGATTTTTCCAGCCGTTTCGGCTTTCTCCGTTGCGAGGGAGATTGCCTCGTCGGCGGATTTCAACTGGCTGTCGAATTTCGCCTTGAAGATTTCGCGGCGCGATTGCAGAACCTTGTTCGAGGTCTCAGCCATTTGCAGGCTCGACTGCATCGCCTGCGCCTGCGAGAACAGTTGGATTGCCTGCGCCGAGAAGTTTTGGGCGACGGCAACGTCGGAGTCAATCGCATCACCCAAGCTTGCGGCTTCGTTTTTCGCCGCGTTCAAAAAGTTTGCAGCCTCCCTGATTTCAAACGATATGTCCGCGACCTTGTTGAGGTCGGCGAGGATTTCCGCGCGCACGTTTTTGGGCGCTTTTGAAGTTGCGTCCGCCTGTTCGGCGGCGGGAGCTGCGGCGAGGTTGGTTGCATAGCCGCTCTTGCTCTTTCTGACCATTGGCGCGTTTTCCCTTTTGAAAACGTTGCCCATTACGCTGCCGCCCCTGTCGGCTGTTATGTCGAGAGTATCGAACTGCGCGAATTCGGTCGGCACGCCGTAGAGTCTCGAGAATATCGACATTCTGGGCAGCTGCGCGTTGGCGTCGATTTCGGGAAGTTTGTTGAGCACGAAGTTCGCGAGTTTGCCGTACGCTACCATCAACGCCCCGCGCGACTTGTTGATTTTTTCGGAAGCCGCCGTAAGTGCTTTCAGCGACTGTGCGTATTCCGCCGAAAGTTTTTCGAGCGGTTTTTTGGCCTCGGCGATTCTCCCGCCGTTTTCGGCGTTGAGCTTTTCGAGCTTCGCGGCGTAGTCGTCGGCGAGCTTCAGGGCGGGGGCGATTCCCTCGATTTTCGGGGTCGCGACGGAGATGTTTACGAGCGTCGAAGTAAGTTCGCGCTCGGCGGCGTCGAGGGCGAATTGCGCGCTAAAGAATGCGGACTGGACGGATTCGAATTCGCGCTTGTCCTGATAGTTGTTCCCCGGGTTTTGAGCGACTTTTTCGCGCATTTGCGAAATCAGCGTTTCGGCGGATTTGATTTTTGCGCGCGCGAGCGGCAGGAATTTTTCGATTCCCTCGAGCGTCAATTTCGCGCTCTTGAAGCTTTCAACGTCCGCCGCGAATTTCGTCTTGAAGTCCGCAATGTTGCGCGCGAGCTCGGCTGACGAATTTTCGAGGTTCGCGAAGTTTTTCCCGATGTTCTGCATTTCGGTTCTCTTCTCCGCGAGCGCGTAGCATTCGCCCGAGTAGACGGAGCCCGCCGATTGCGCCAGATTGCGCGCCGCCGCGAATGCGTCGAACGCGCCCCTGATTGCCTCCCGCGCCTTTTGGGCTTGGTCGAGCGTGTTGTTGTCGGAGGCGAAGCACGCGGTGAAAGTGCACGCGGCTACCGCCGTTAATATCGATATTTTAGATGCCTTCATAAGTTCGGTTTTACGACTTTAGACGCGCGGGGTGCGCGTTTTGTTTGAAAAATTTTACATCATCGACATCGGGTCGACGTCGAGCACGTCCTCGATGTCTTCGTCCATCGGGAATTGGCGGCGCAGGTCGGAAATTTCGGCGACGGCGGCGCGGACGTTCGGCGTAAAGTACCAGATGTGCCAGCGGTAGAAATCCTCCGACCTCTCGAGCGGAGCGGGGGCGGGGCCGCGTATCGTGCAGAAGCCGCCTATGCGCCGCTCGATTTGCTCCGCCCACTTTTCGGTGTAGAATTCGAGCTTCTCCTCGCTCCTCGAGCGGAAGATGTGGCGGATTAGGCGCGTCGCGGGCGGATACCCGTACTCGGTGCGGTTCTCGAGCTCCTCCTCCAAAAACGACTCCATATCGTCGCGCTTTGCGTACTGAATCGGCGCGGATTCGGGGGTCAGGGTCTGGACGATTACCTCGCCGTCGGCAGTGCCGCGCCCAGCGCGCCCCGCGACCTGCACGATGAGCTGGTAGGTCTTTTCGGCGGCGCGGAAGTCGGGCATATGCAGGCTGATGTCCGCGTCGATAATCCCCACGAGCGTCACGCGCGGGAAGTCCAGCCCCTTGGCTATCATCTGCGTTCCTACGAGTATGTCGAGCTTGCCGCTGCGGAAGTCGCCGAGCACTTTGCGGTAGTTGTCGCGGCGTTTCATCGCGTCCCTGTCCATTCGCCCGATTCTGGCGGCGGGGAACATCGCGGAGATTGCCTCCTCGATTTTCTGCGTGCCCGTCCCGCGCCACTTCGCCTTGGGCGAGCCGCATTTGCGGCAGACGCGCGGGGCTTTGGCGGTGTAGCCGCACAGGTGGCATTTGATGATGTCCTCCCTTTTGTGCCACGTCATGCTAACCGAGCAATGCGGGCATTCCTCGACAGTCCCGCAGTCGGGGCATTCGAAGATTTTGGAGTATCCGCGCCTGTTGAGAAAAAGAATCGCCTGCTCGCCGTTTTCGAGCCGCTGGGCGAGTTTGTCCTTTAAAATGTTCGAGATTGCCGTGCCCGCCTTTTCGCGCTTCATATCGACGATGAAGACCGTCGGCATTTTCCGCCCGTCGATTCTGTTCGCGATTCTCGAAAGCCCGTATTTGCCCGTTTTGACGTTGTTGAGGGTCTCGAGCGCGGGAGTCGCCGAGCCGAGCAGGCAGGCGCAGTTGCAGAGTTTTGCGCGCAATACGGCGATGTCGCGCCCGTTGTAGCGCGGGGCTTTGTCCTGCTTGTAGGCGGTGTCGTGCTCTTCGTCGACTATTATCAGGCGCAGATTTTTAAGCGGCGCGAAAATGCAGCTGCGCGCCCCGACGACGACTTTCGCCTCTCCCCGCGCGAGCGCGCGCCACGCGTCGAGCCTCTGTCCGTCCGACAGCCCGCTGTGCCAGACGACCAGCCCGCAGTCGCCGAGCCTGCTTTTTAGCCGCCCGACCGTTTGGGGCGTGAGCGCGATTTCGGGCACGAGGAAGATGCACGTTCCCCCTTCGTCCAAAACTTTTTTCATCGCCCTCATATAGACTTCGGTCTTGCCCGAGCCCGTAACTCCGTAGAGCAGGCGCGTTTTGAATTCGCGCGAATCGGCGTCCTCCAGAATTTCGTCGAGAGCCTTTTGCTGTTCGGCGTTGAGCGTCGGCGGCGTCGCGGCGATTAGCTCCGCCGACCCGATGTCGTCGTCGAACGCCGTGCGGCGCAGCTCGCGCTTTGTCTGGATTAAAACGCCCTTTTTTACGAGGGCGTCCACACACGCGGGCGTCGTCTGCGCGAGCCTTATGAGCGCGGATTTGAGAATCGCCTCGGGGTACGAGCGCATAAACTGCGCGAGCTTTTTCTGCTGCGGGGCGCGGTTGGTGAACTCGTCGATTTGCTCTTCGTCGAGGTCTTTTGCAAGCGCGATTTCCGAAACCTCCTGCGCGCTTTTGCCCGCCCGCACGACTGCCGGAATCATCGTCTCGAAAATTTGCCGAAGCCCGCACCCGTAGTATTCGCCCATCCATTTTGCGAGTTTTAGCAGGTCGGGCGTCAGCACGGGTTCGGGCTGGACGAGCGAACGCAGGGGGCGGAGTCTGAATTTGCTTTGGTCGATTTCGGAAATCGGGCGCGTTTCGAGAACGACTCCCTCCGCCGTGCCGCCCCTTAGCGGGACTGCGACGAGCGAGCCTTCCTCCACTGCGCCGAGCTTTTCGCCAACGGCGTATGTGAGCGGGCGTTCGATTCCGCTGAAAAGCAGGATTGTCGCCGCGCGTTTTTCCCCGCCGTCCATTTCGACTATTGCGCCTCGTCCTCTTCGCTATTTTGCGATTCGTCTTCTTCGCTATTTTGCGCTGCGGCTTGGATTTGCGAAATCTTGCGGATAATATCCGCGTATGCCCGCAGGACTTTTACGGGGACAAAGGTGTCGGATTTCACTTTGCCTTTTTCAAAATAGACAAACGTGTCGCAACTGTCGACGCTTCCGTTGTAGTCGACTTCGAATTGCGCGAAAATCGTTTTCAGCAGCTGCGAGTTGTTCAGCACCGCCACGGCGTCCGCGTTTGCCGACACGTATTTTTTGAGCGGGTAGTCCGCGGGCGGATTTTCGATTTTTTCAAACACCGCCTTGACCGATTCCGCCGTTTGCGCCGACACGAAGTAGTCGTTTTTCTTCGCCATAAACATCGGCGGGATTTCCATTCCGTTTTCGTCCGCGTCGATTGCGGAGGTTTCGTAGACTTCGATTCCGTCTATGATTTTCTTTTCCGCGCCGAATGTCGGGGCGTTTGCGCCGCCCGCGTTTTTGAGGGCTTCGGTTGTCGCCATTGTCGTGGCTTTGACGATTTTCTCGAGCGAAAGCGGTGTCTGCGCTATGCTTATTGTCTCCGTCATTCCGTTTTCCGCGAATCTTATTGCCGTGGCGGAGGTTGTCGTGTATTCCGAAATCTCCTTGCACGCGTTTATCGCGGCTTGCGAGAATCCGATTCCCGAGAGCAGCCCGCCCGCGAATTTATCGTAGTATTTTGCCGCCGCTTTGCCGTTGAACGACGAAATCACCGTAAATGTGGCGTCCTGCGGGACAAACGCCGCCTCCTTCACGCGCTTTTTAAGGGGGATTTCCGCCAGCAGTTTTTCGATATCCGAACCTTTTTTCGCGACTGTTGCAGTTTTGATTTTCAGCGAATCGGGAGCATAGAAGAGCGAAATGTTGATTGATTCGATTTGCGAAAGCGACTCCATCACCGCTTTGTAGGTTTCCCGCACGTTTTCGGGCACATTCGGCGGGAGTTTCTGGGCGTTCAGAAAGCCCGTGTCGCTTATTGTGAGCGAAATGTCCGCGCCCGTTTTCTCCTTTGCCGCGGCGATTGTCCCGTCCGCGTATTCCGTTATGTCGGCGGTCGGGCTTCCCGCGGTTTGGACTATAATCCAACCGTCTTTTTCGAGGTTGCGCATATGCGCCTGTTGGACGAACTTGTATGCCGCCGAGTTTTTCGCCGCCTTGACCGCCAAAAACGCCTGCGGGGCGTCGGGGTTTCCGAACAAAGCGAGGGCGAAGTTTTCGTTGCCGATTCCCTGAAAATCGGGGAAGCCGAACGGCGCGAGGGTCAGAGCCATTGTCATTTCTGTTTGCGGGTCGGGGTAGACTTTCCTGACGATATCCGACGCGTTTGCGAAGAACTCCTTGGGGCTTTTCATCGAGGCGCTAAGCCAAGGCTTTTCGGCTGCAAAAGCGGCGATTGCGGTGAACAGGGCAAGGACGACAAAACATTTTTTCATAAAAAAAGCATACTCTTTTTTGGTTTAAGAAATCAAGCCAATAGACGGCAAATTTTAACCTACGGATTTCTGCGCGACAGACGGATTACCGCCAACATCGCCACCGCAAAATAAAAATACCCAAACGCCTCGTGCCAGTAAAAATATCCTTTTTCGCCAGCCAACGGTGCTACCGCTATTATCGAAACTATCCTCAGCGAGTTCAATATATACCCTATCAGTCCCGACCCTATTACTATCGCCCCCTTTTTCAGAATCGAGCGATTGCCGCCGAAGAACGTCAGAATCGCCGACAACACTATGCACGACGAAATTATCCCGAACCCGTTGCACTCCGTCGCAACCAAATACGACGCCCCGCCGACGTTCATCGCAATCTGCGGGTCGCTGCCTTTCATCATATACAGTCCCACCGTGTCGTTGAAAAGCGAGAGCACCAACGCCGACAATTTGCCAGCCAGCATGCGCAGCGGAAGGTCGAAAATCCGCACCGCAATCGACAGCAGCGTGAATATGAAAAACGCCCCGCCGAACGCGTAGACGTATCTTTTGCGGTCGAAACACGCCAGCCCCGCCGATACTATGAATGCCGACACTCCGAAAAACGTCAGCAACAGCGTCGGGATTATTCCGAACCCGTCGCCCAGTATCTGCGCTCCGAAAAACGCCGCGTACGCCGCGCACAGGGCGGTAAGGCTGTCGGCGGAAAAATGCGGGCGGTGCGGGCGGATTTCGTGCGACATCGCGATTACGATTCCCGCGACGACCAATATTATAAAAGAGTCGCGCAACTGCTGGCTGTCGACAACCGCCGCCCCGAGCCAATAGAATACGGGCGACATCGCCGCCGCCGCGCATACCCACGCGACATATTCGAGCCACGCGGCGCGGCGTGCGTTAGTATCGGGTTTGTTTTCGTTCTCGTCCATAACATATATTGATAAAATTAATGCGGCAAATCTATGCAAACAAAAAAATATGCGCATCTTGCGGACGGCACGGGAGGGATTGGAAAACCTGCTGAAACAGCGCGATTGCGGCGGGGGCGTCGCGCGGTCGGTTTGTTCGGGGGCGGGGTGTCGGGCAAATAAAGTGTTGACCTTTGCAAATTCCAGATTATTTGTGGCGGCTTTACAAAAAACGAAAAAGGCGATAAAATGCTGATTCAAATTTTAAAATCCAAACTCCTGCGCGCCGAAGCAACCGACGCCCGCGTCGATTACGAAGGGTCGCTTGCAATCGACCAAGACCTCATGGACAAAGTCGGAATGCTCGCCTATGAGAAAATCCTCGTGGGCAACATCGCAAACGGCAAGCGGTTCGAAACGTACGCGATTCCCGCCGAACGCGGAAGCTGCACGATTTCCCTGCGCGGGGCGGCGGCGCACTTGGGCAAACCAGGCGACCTGCTCGTGATTATGTCGTTCGCGCTCGCGGACGAAAACGAGGCGAAAAACGCCAAACCCAAGACAATCACGCTCGCCGAACGCAACACGAAAATCATAAAGAGCCTGAACGTAGACTAACCCCGACGTTCCGCGCGCCGCAAGCCGCGGAACTTTTGAATTTTTACTCGCAACAAAAAACTTCACCAACAAAAAAACATATGTCATACAAACTGTTCATTCCCGGCCCCGTAGAGGTCTCCGAAAAAACGTACAAGGCAATGGCCACTCCCATTATGGGACACAGAAGCAAGGACTTCGTGAAGCTCGTGGACAACATCATGCCGCGTCTCCAACAGTTGTTCTATACGAACGACCCCGTATTCCTCAGCACAAGCTCGTCTTGGGGCGTGATGGAAGGCGCAGTCCGCAACGTCGTCAAGAAGGGCGTTCTCAACTGCTGCAACGGCGCGTTCTCCGACAAGTGGTATGACGTTTCGAAGCGCTGCGGCAAAAACGCGGGCGAACTCAAGTTCGACTGGGGCAAACCCGTATGCCCCGAAGCCCTCGAAAAGGAACTCTCCACGGGCAAATACGACGCCGTAACCATTATCCACAACGAAACCTCGACGGGCACGATGAGCGACATCAAGGCTCTCAGCGAAGTCCTTAAAAAATTCCCCGACGTAGTTTCGATTGTCGACACGGTCAGCTCCTTCTCGGCAATGCCGATTAAAAAGGACGAATTGGGAATCGACGTAATGGTCACGGGCTGCCAAAAGGCTCTCGCAATTCCCCCGGGACTCTCCTTCTGCTCCGTTTCCGAAAAGGCGATGAAGCGCGCCGCCGAAGTCGAGGGCAGGGGATACTATTTCGACTTCCTCGAATTCAAGAAATTCTTCGACAAGTCGCAGACGCCCTCGACCCCGATTATCTCGATGATTTTCGCGCTCCAGAGCAAGCTCGACGACATCTTCGCCGAAGGTCTCGAACACCGCTACGCGCGCCACTTGGAAAACAACAAGATTGTCCGCGACTGGGGCAAGGGCTACGGCTTCGAACTTTTCCCCGAGGAAAAATTCGGCTCGATTACCCTCAACTGCTTCAAGAACACCAGAAACGTCGACATCGTCGCCGTCAACGAAGAGCTGAAAAAGCGCTACAATATGATGTTCAACTGCGGCTACGGTAAAATCAAGGGCACGACGTTCCGCATCTCCAACATGGGCGACGAAACGCCCGAAACAATGCGCGAACTGCTCCGCAACCTCGACACGATTCTCCCCGAATTCCTCAAATAGGGGGCGGGATTTTGTCCCAAACGATTGCGTGCGCGATGGCTTCGCGCACGCAATCTTCGCAATGAAAAATTCGCAAATTTTTACCAATCGGATATGAAAAAGCTTATAATCGCGGAAAAACCGTCTGTCGCCGCCGACATAGCAAAGGTGCTCGGCAAGGCAAAAAAAGTGGACGACTACTACGAAAACGACGAATACGTAGTCGCCTCCGCGCTCGGACACCTCGTGGAGCTGAATATGCCCGCGGACATTGACAAAAAATACGCCCGCTGGTCGCTCTCGAACCTCCCGATTATCCCAGAAAAATTCAAGCTCAAGCCGATTGAAAAGACAAAGGCGAAACTCGCGGGGCTGAAAAAACTGCTCGCCAGAGACGACATCGACGGCGTGATAAACGCGTGCGATGCCGGCCGCGAGGGCGAACTCATTTTCACATACATCTACGAAATTTTAAAAAGCAAACTTCCGCGCCAACGCCTGTGGGTATCGTCGATGACGCCCGCTTCGATTCGCGAGGCTTTCGAACATCTTAAGGAGCAGTCGGAAATGGAGTCGCTGCAGGACGCGGCGCGCTGCCGCAGCGAATCCGACTGGCTGGTCGGCATAAACGGCACGAGGGCGATTACAAGCCGTATGTTCGGCTCGCGCGGGAAGAGTCTGGCGAGTGTCGGCAGAGTCCAGACCCCCACGCTTGCGATGATTGTCGACCGCGAGCGCGAAATCCAGAATTTCAAGCCGTATCCCTACTGGAAGATTGTCGGCAAATTCGGCATCGAAAACGGCGAATACGAGGGCGTCTACCAACGCCCCGACTTCAAGCAAAACGACCGCAACCCCAACGATAAGGCCGACAGAATTTGGAAACACGAGGACGCCGAAAAGGTTCTCAACGAAGTCCGCTCGATAGGCGTCGCAAAAATCAGCGAAAAGAAAACCGTCGCCAAACAGTCAGCCCCGCGGCTCTACGACCTCACGTCCCTCCAGCGCGAGGCGAACAATAAATATTCGCTGCCCGCCAACAGGACTTTGAGCATCGCCCAGTCGCTCTACGAAAAGCACAAGATGATTACCTACCCGCGCACGGACTCGCGCGCGCTGCCCGAGGACTACCGCGATGTCGTCGCAAAAACAATGGCGGTTCTCGACTTCCCGTACAACGAGTTCGCCAAAAAGGCTCTCGACGAGGGGTACATCAAAAAGGCAGGCAAGAGGATTTTCGACAACAAACAGGTTAGCGACCACTTCGCGCTTATTCCCACCGATATGCCGCCCAAGAAGCTCACCGACGACGAGCGCAGAATCTACGATATGATTGTCCGCCGCTTCATCGCCGCATTCTACCCAGAGGCGCAGTTCGACGTAACCGTCAGAATGTCGGCGGTAGGCTCGCACGTTTTCAAAACCGAGGGCAAAGTGCTGAGAGTCGCGGGCTGGATGAACGTCTATAATAAAGAGGCGTCCGACGACGAAATTCTCCCCGCGCTCGCGCACGACAAAGAGCAGGGCAAACTGCTGGAAGCCCGCCTGAAGGAGGAAAAAACCAAAACTCCCGCCCGCTATACCGAAGCGACGCTTTTGTCCGCAATGGAAGGCGCGGGCAAACTGCTCGACGACGAAGAGCTCGCGCTGGCGATGAAGGAAAAAGGGCTCGGAACGCCCGCAACCCGCGCGCAGATAATCGAAACGCTCATCGCCCACAAGTTCATCGAGCGCGACCGCCGCGATCTCGTCCCGACACCGCGAGCGGAAAGCCTAATCAAATTCCTCAACGTCCTTTCGATAGACTCGCTCACAAGCCCCGCAATGACGGGCGAATGGGAACAGAAGCTAAGACTTATCGAACGCAATGAACTGTCGCGCAAAGATTTTATGAAGGGAATCGACGCGATGACAACCGACATCGTCGAAAAAGCCCGCAGCTTTACAGAAGACGACATTGAAAACAAGGAAACCGACATTCCCAATCCGATAGACGGCAGCAACCTTGTCGAGACCTTCCGCGCATACAAATCCAAAGACGGCAAGTTCACGATTTACAAGACAATCGGCAACCGCAAAATGAGCGAGGAGGAAATCCGCGAGCTCGTCACAAAAGGCTCAGTCGGGCCGCTCGACGGATTCCGCAGCAAACTCGGCAAGCCGTTCTCGGCAACCCTGAAACTCGACGAAAATTTCGCGCTCAAATTCCACTTCGGCGACAACCCCGACTCTGGCGACCGCAAGCCCGAAAATCTGGCGGAAGCGCCCGTTGTGGCAAAATGCCCGCGCTCGGCGATGGGTCTTTGCAGCTGCAAAGACGGCGTGCTCGTTGCAACCGACACGGCATACGTCTGCCGCAGCGATTCTTCGCCCGACAAAAAATGCTCGTTCCGCCTCGGCAAAAATATGCTTTCGCACGTGATAACAATAGCGGAGCTGGAAAGCTTGGCGACATTGGGCAAAACGCCCGTAATCGACGACTTCGTCTCGAAGCGCACAAAGAAAAAGTTTTCGGCGGCACTCGCGCTCGACCAAAAGGGCGGGATATCGTTCGAGTTCACGAAGAAAATCCGCAAACACTAATTTTGAAAAACAGAAAATCGCCCTCCGAAAAGGGCGATTTTTTTGTATCCAAACTTTGCAACCCAAAAGCGTCGAGTTCCCCCGACGCTTTTTTTATAAACTGCTTTTTTTTGCGCAGAAAACGGCAAGAATTGAAGCCCAAAAATGCGAAACCTGCCGTTTCCTACTCGAGGGAGCGCGAAGACCCGCCGCCTAAGAAAGGGGTATTTAACTGACGCTCCCCTTTTGCATTTCCGCAAGCAGAAATCTCCAATCTTCTCTTATCGAGGGAGCGCGAGGGGCGAAAGCCCTTCGCAAAAGCTTGTCTCTTCGGGAAAGGGACTGTCGCTCCCTTTTGCATTTCTGCAAGTATATCACCCAAGCCTTTTTTGTCGAGGGAGCGCGAGGGGCGAGAGCCCTTCGCGAAGACCTGTCAAACTGCCGTTCAGACGGTGGCTTTGGG
>DJPO01000099.1:20025-40317 GCA_002437405.1 Opitutia bacterium UBA6410
AAACGCCGTATCAACGGTAGTTTCACAGTGTCTGAAGCCAGATGTTGCGGTAGGCTACCTTGTTGCCGTGATCTTGGAGGTTCAACTGGATTCCCTTGCGCGGGTGCTTGAACCACTTGAATTGGCGCGGCCCTATGCTCGTGCACGAATACGCGGGCGTTTCCTTTTGCACCAATACCCCGTTCAAATATACCGTGAACGTGGGGTACTTTACCAAATCGTTGCCGTCGAATACCGCGGGGTGGTACTCGATGTCGTACGTCTGCCACGCTTCGGGCTCGAGCGACGCATTTACATACGGCGGGTGCATTCTGTATATCGAACCGCATTCGTTCCAGTCGCCCGCAGTTCCGAACGAGTCGAGAACCTGAACTTCGTAGGGTCCGAAAATCACGCCCGAATTGCCGCGTCCCTGTCCGCTCCTGTCGTATTCGGCGGGGATTTTGAATTCGAGGTGCAGTCGAACCGCGTCGAAAGTCTGCTTTGTGCGCAGCGTGCCGTTAATCCATTTGCCGTCCTTGTCCTTGCCGCCGCCCGCTACAATCATCGTGCCGTCCTTGAGCTCCCAAGTGGGCTTGCCGCCGTCCTGCGCACGTTCGAACGCCGACAAATCCTTGCCGTCGAAGAGTACGATTGCGCCCATCGGGGGCTTTTTGCCGAGAGTCGGCGGGACTATGTTCATACGCTTTAGGCTCAGCTTTGCGGGCTTGCCGTTGTAGGTCAAATCGGCTTCGATTTTTTCGGGTGTGATTTTGCCGTTAATCTTGAAATTGCCCGCGTCGGCGAGGGCGATTTCGTTGTTTTCAGCCTTTAGATTGTCGATAATCGTGTGGGCTTCGGAGCGCGCCATAATCTGCGAGAGCAGTTTGAAGCGGTAGCCGTTCGGCCCTTTGTACATTTCAACGAAAACGTCGGGGAAGTTGCCGAGCGGATAGCCCTTCGCCCCGATAATTTCGCCCTGATAGAAACCGACAAACGGGTCTTTCTGCGCATAGCTGGAAATCGCCATTGCCGCCGTCAATATGTATAATGCAAATTTCTTCATAGGGGAAAAATTTTTATACCGCCCGATTTCTGGGTCAAGCCATTTTGGATTATCTTTGAAGGGAAATGCAAAAAAAACGCGCCCGAGGTTTCAAAAAAAACGCTCTTCGGATATCCAAAAAAGACGCGCCCCCGAATTGGTGGGCGCGTTTGGGAAATCGGCTTCGAGCCGCTATTCGACCGTTACCGCCTTCGCCAGATTTCTCGGCTTGTCCACGTCGCAGCCCCTTTCGAGCGCGACGTAATAGGCGAGCATTTGAATCGGGATTGTCGCGACAACGGTTTTCACGCAGTCGTGGACTTCGGGGACGGCGATGATGTCGTCGGCGATTCCGTCGAAAGCTTCGGGGTGGTCGGTGATTGCGATAATCGGGCCCTTGCGCGCCTTGATTTCCTGCGCGTTGGATACGACTTTCGAGAGGATTTCGTCGGAGGTCGCGAACACGACCGACGGGCATTCGGGCGAGACGAGGGCAATCGGCCCGTGCTTCATTTCGGCGGCGGGGTAGCCCTCGGCGTGAATGTAGGAAATCTCTTTGAGCTTCAGCGCGCCCTCGAGCGCGACGGGGAATTCACTGAGTCTGCCGACAAAGAGAAAATCGGAGAATTTTGCGTACTTTTTCGCGATTTTCTCAATCTGCGGCGCGAGCTTCAGAACTTCCCGAACGACGGACGGCAGGGCTTTTATGGCGTCTACGATGTGGCGGCCGTCGGAGAAGGAGAGGTCGCGCATTCTGCCGATGTAGAGGGCGATTAGCAGGCAGATTACGATTTGCGAGGTAAACGCCTTTGTCGAGGCGACGCCCACTTCCTTGCCCGCGTATTGGTAGAGCCCGCCGTCGGACTCGCGGGAAATCGTCGAGCCTACGGAGTTTGTGATTGCGAGCGTCCTGAAGCCCTTGCGGCGCGATTCGCGCAGGGCTTCGAGCGTGTCGATGGTCTCGCCGCTTTGGCTGATTACGAAAACTAACGTATTTTTGTCGATGGGCGCGTTGCGGTAGCGGAATTCGCTGGCGTACTCGACCTCCACGGGAATGCGCGCGTACTTTTCGATGAGATACTCGGCGACGAGGCACGCGTGCCACGCAGTCCCGCAGGCGCAAAACAAAATCCTGTCGATTTGCCGCATCTGCTCGGGCGACATATTCAGCCCGTTCAGAACCGCCGTGGAGTTGTCGTCGGAGATTCTCCCGCGTATCGCGTTTTCGAGCACGGCGGGCTGTTCGGCGATTTCCTTTTGCATATAGTGCTTGCACTCGCCGAGGTCGGCGGACTCGAGATTCCAGTCGATTTCGCTGACGGTGTAGTTGATTGGCTTGTTGGAAATAGATACGATGTCGCAGTTGTCGGCGGTAACGGAGGCTATTTGGTTGTCCTCAAGATATATGACGTTCGCCGCACGCCCCGCAAACCCGAGCACGTCACTGGACACGAGCCGCTCGTTCTTCCCGACGCCTATCAGAAGCGGCGAGCCCTTGCGCGCGGCGATAATTTCGCCCTCGCAGAAGCGGCAGAGCACGGCGATTCCATAAGTGCCCTCAACGTGCATCAACGCCTTGCGGACGGCTTCCAAGAAGCGGTTTTCAGTGCTTTCGTCGGTTCTGTATTCGTAGTGGTATGCTATCAGGTTTACGAGAGCCTCGGTGTCGGTCTGGCTCGAAAACGTGTAGCCTTTGGTTTTCAGAAAGTTTTTGATACTTTCGAAATTTTCGATAATCCCGTTGTGAACGAGCGCGAAATTCCCGTCGGAGGAAACGTGCGGGTGCGCGTTGGCGTCGGTGACGCCCCCGTGGGTCGCCCAGCGGGTGTGGCTGATGCCCGTGTTGGCGTAGAAATTCATCTTTTCGACTTCCGCCGCGAGCACTCCCACGCGCCCCTTTTTCTTGCAGACGCGCAATATGCCGTTGTTGAGCAGGGCGATGCCCGCGGAGTCGTACCCCCTGTATTCGAGCTTCAGAAGCCCCTCGAGGAGGATCGGAACTGCGTTTTTCTTACCGACGTATCCTGTAATGCCGCACATAGCTTTTTATACTTAAATGACAAATTTTTGAAATTAAATGGTATAATCGGCAATCGGACAATAAAAAAAATAACTAATACGTAAAAAGCCCGCGCGATTGCGGCGGGCTTTTGGCGGTTGATTTTGTTCGAACGGACTATTTGATTTCGACGGTCTCTTCAACTTTTATGCTTGTCGGGCCGAGAAGCCCCGAGACTTCGGGCTCGTCGTTTTTGCTCCACGTTTTGTCGAAGGTGAACGTGAAGCGTTTGTTATCGTCCGAATGCTTTTTTCCCTCGAAGACCCACTTCGGGATAAAAGATTGCTTGAGCGGATCGGAGATTTCGTCGCCGAGGATTCTGTTGCGCCAGAGGTTTGTCACGGAGACTTCTATTTTGTTTTCGCCGCGCTTGCAGAAATCGGTTATGTCGAGGCTGAACGGAATCTTCCACGCCGTGCCCGCGTCTTTGCCGTTGACTTTCACCGACGCGATTTCCCGAACCTGACCGAGTGAAAGGATAATCCTGCGGTTCTTGCCGAAGAACTGCGGCGGGATTTTGACGGTTTTTTCGTACGTCGCCGTTCCCGAGAAATACCTTATCCCGAATTCCGAGTTTTTCGTCCAGGAGACGAGCTCGGGGAATTTTATTTTGCCCTCGGGAGCTCCGCGCTCTTTTTGGAATTCCACAACCCAGTCTTTTGAGATGTCGAGCGGGGCGGGGAGGTCGCCGAGCTCGACGCTAAACGGCGTTCCGTCGGAGAGTTTTCCCTCCGCCTTGCCCGCCACGCCGAATTTTACGGCGGGCTTGCCGTCGGATACGGCGGGTTCGATTGACGGAATTTCGTCCCATTCGCTGCCCTTCCAATGGAAGATGCTGCCGTCGTATTTTTTTTCGACGAATGTTTGCCCGTTTACGCTGTATTTGACGTTGAGTTCCTTTACTTTGTTCGGATACGGGTCGCCGCCGAGGTATTGCGGAAGGATTTGGAACGGATTCGGATATTTTTTCGCGAGAACTTCGCGCACGTCTTTCCCGCCATTGTCCGTGTCGCGCAGCCTGTATGTCGCCTCGATTATCTCGACGTTTTTCTTTTGTCCGTCGTCTGCGGATTTCGCTTCGGACTTGAATTCGGCGATATGCTTTGCCGCGGGAGTTTTCTCTCTTATCACAATGAACTTCGATTCTTCGAGTCGGAAATCGAGGCGCATTTTGTACGCGCCGTCCGCGTATTGCCACTGGGCGAGCGGAGTGATTTCCCCCGTGCTTGCGTCCCAAACTTCGGGAGTTTTGCCCGCATCGGCGCGCAGGGAGAATTCGCCCGAATTTTCGCGGGGCTCGGAGTTTTGAATAAAGAAAATGTCGGACTTCCCGTCGGTGCGCGAGATTGCCGAAAAGCCCTTTTTGTCCGCGCGAATCGACGGAATTATCCCCAAGTCTTCGACCGCCTTGAGCGCGGAATCTTGGGGATAGAGTTTGCCCTTGCCGACGTTCCGAACGGCTGTCGAGTTTTTATCGCTGCCCCAGATTTTATCGACGAGCCTTGCGTATTGCGCGTCGTCGTCAGAGAGCGACGGCGAGCCTTGCGGGCGTTTCCCGACGACGGGAATGCCTCTGTCGAGCAGTTTTTTAACAAACTTGAGCGTGCGAATGGAAATGTATTTTTCGTCGCCGAGCGAGAATACCGAATACTTTACGCCCGAGGGCGCGACGATTTTCCCGCCCGAGATTTTCACCAAATCGGCGAGGTCTTCCGCGCTGCAATAATCGTAGAAATAGCCCGCGTTTAGGAGGCGGTAGTCGTCGCAGCCGCCGCGCGTGTGGGCGTTCGGGCTTCCCTCTCCCGCGAGTACGAGCACGTCGCTCGGGGTACGTCCGCGCTGCAGGAGCGTCTGGGCGCGGTTGATGTACGCTACCCACGCCGCCCCGTCCTTCCACCACGTCGTGTTGACGTTTATGTGCGAACCGTGCGGGCCGAGCGTCAGCCCCGGGAGGATATTTGTAAGCGGCTGGTGGACATAACTATGTATGACGAACGCGTTTGTGCCTTCCGCCCATATTTTGTCGCCCCTCGCCTTCAAATTGCGCGGATATTGCCGCCAGCAGTCGTTGGGGCCTGTGCCCGAGGTAAAGGATTCCGTCGCCGCCGATCTCCTTCCGAAAAAGTTGTTTACCGAATACGCATGCTTTCCCGCATCGCTGTGGTCAATCCAGAATTCGCTTGTGGGCACATCGGCGGAGCGAGCGCAGCGAATAGTGTCGTAGGGCCCGCCGTAGGTTTCGGTTATCGCGAGCAGTCCGTTTTTGTGGCATAGCTCGGAAAAATAGTCGTAGTAGTTTTCGGCGAACAAGTCGGAGACCGTGTGCTGGAAGTCGTAGAGGAAGCGCGCCGATTTCGCGGGGCTTTCGATTGTATATCCGAGCGCGGCGGGCAGCCATTTTTTTATGTCGTAGCCGCGGCGTTTTTTGAATTCGCCCGCAAAGTCTTCCGTCCAGTTTTGTCCGCCGACTTCGTAGGAGTCGATTATTGCGTATTTCAAGGAAGAGCCGAGATTTTTTTGCATCGCCGCCATATACTTCGGCCAGTGCGCGTCCAGCCCGCGCTTAGAAAGCTTGTCGCATTCCAAGCCTCTCTCGTGCCAGCCAGCGGGGGCGTTTTCGCTACCCGTCGAAGTGTAGCCTATGCGCAGAATGTTCCAGTTCCCGCTTTCGGGTCGCCAGTCGAGACTCCCGTCGGGCGACATTTTCTCGGACAAATCGAGCACGTTTTCCGATTTCGGGCAATCCGCGGATTTTAGATTGGTCGGACAATATTCGAACGGCATTCCCGTGGAGTTTTTTGCATCGATTTTATCGATGGTTGAGTCGTTCGTAAATTTCAAATAGAGGAGGGCATACGGGGTTCCCGACCTGCGCCACGGCGCGACTTTTTTGTTTGCAAAGTCCAGCCTGAAAAACTTTGCGCGCGCTCCGTTGCCGTCGTTTATCTGCGCGAAGACCGGCAACGCATTGTAGCGGTAGTTGTGGTAGTCGAGTTCCCCGACTTTTTTGAAGATTTTCCCGTCGTCCGAAGCGGAAATTTCCAGCTTGAACTGGACTCTCTCGTTGTCGAAGAGAAGCTCGAGCGTTTTTGCGTCCACCGCTTCGGGATATTCGACGACCAAAGATGTTTTGCCTTTTTCCTGAATTGCCAAAAGGCAGGGTTTTTTGTTGCCTGTTTTTGCGGTTTCGGCGGCGTTTTCGAGGTTGTCAGAAGATAGAATTTTCGGAAGGGGCAGGGGAGTCTGCGCGGGGATTGCGAGAACCGCTATGTCCCGATAAAATCCCTTGTTTTCGTGGGGCTTGGGCAGTTTTATTCCTTTTGAGTTCGGGTCGGCGCGCGTGCTCGATAACACGAGGCACTTCATCGAGTCTTCGGGCTTAATCCACGGGCCCCCCGAGCTCGACCAACCGGGGCAGTTGTGGACGCCGAGCGAAAGCCCGAGCCTGCCCGCTTCTTTGCCCGCGTGCTGCATAAGCTCGTACCAGCGCGGCGTGAAAACTTGGTAGGGCTCGGAATTCGGGATTGTCCCGAACGTATTTACATAAAAGATATGCGCAGTGGAATAGCCGATTTGCTTCATCGCTTCCAAGTCGCGGGTAATGCCCTCTTTTGTGACGCAGTTTGTCGTGAAGTGCCACCACGTTTCGGCGCTGTTGTCCGCAGGCGGGTTTTTGAAGTCGGATTCGATTTCGCCCCCGAAGGCGGTTGTCAGAGAAAGCGCGGCAAATATTTTGATTGCCTTTGATGTTATCGTATTCATATGCATACTTGGAAATTTGACGGTTTGGGGGACATTGTAAAGAAAAAACAATAAATTCAAAAAAAATAACAAACTTTTCGAGTGTTGATTGGTCGGCAATCCGCGCCTTTTTTTCGCGCCGAATTTATATACAAAAAACCCCGCAAGCGCGCTACGGAGAACGCCGCGGGGCTTTGGGAAATGTGCGCGGTTTCGTTTGGACTATTTAATTTCTATAGTTTCTTCAACTTTTATGCTTGTCGGGCCGAGCAGTCCCGAGACTTCGGGTTCGTCGTCCTTATCCCACGTTTTGTCGAACGTGAATGTGAAGCGTTTGTTGTCGTCCGAATGCTTTTTGCCTTCGAAGACCCACTTGGGGATAAACCATTGCTTGAGCGGGTTGGAGATTTCGTCGCCGAGGATTCTGTTGCGCCAGAGGTTGGTCACGGAGACTTCGATTTTGTTTTCGCCGCGCTTGCAGAGGCCTGTTATGTCGAGGCTATACGGAATCTTCCACGCAGTGCCCGCGTCCCTGCCGTTTATTTTCACCGACGCGATTTCCCGAACCTGCCCGAGCGAAAGGATAATCCTGCGGTTCTTGCCGAAGAACTGCGGCGGGATTTTGACGGTTTTTTCGTACGTCGCCGTTCCCGAAAAATACCTTATCCCGAATTCCGAGCTTTTCGTCCAAGAGACGAGCTCGGGGAATTTTATTTTGCCCTCGGGAGCTCCGCGCTCTTTTTGGAATTCCACAACCCAGTCTTTAGAGATGTCGAGCGGGGCGGGGAGGTCGCCGAGTTCGACGCTAAACGGCGTTCCGTCGGAGAGTTTCCCCTCCGCCTTGCCCGCCACGCCGAATTTTACGGCGGGCTTTCCGTCTGACACAGCGGGGGAGATGGCGGAAAGTTCGTCCCATTCGCTGCCCTTCCAAAAGAAGGTGTCGCCGTCATATTTTTTCTCGACGAAAATTTGTCCGTTTACGCTGTATTTGACGTTCAGCTCCTTGCCTTTGTTGGGGTACGGGTCGCCGCCGAGCTCGTCGGAGCGGACTTGGAAGAAGTTCGGATATTTTTTCGCGAGAACTTCGCGCACGTCTTTCCCGCCCTTGTGGACGAGGAAGCTCGTGCCGCGCAGCTTGTAGACTGCCTCGATTATCTCGACTTTTTTATTTTGCCCGCCGCTTGCGGACTTGGCTTCGGACTTGAATTCGGCGATATGCTTTGCGGCGGGAGTTTTTTCTCTGACGACTATGAACTTCGAGCCTTCGGGCGGGAAGTCGAGGTGCATTTTGTACGCGCCGTCCGCGTATTGCCACTGGGCGAGCGGTGCGATTTCCCCAGTGTTTGCGTCCCAAATTTCGGGAGTTTTGCCCGCGTCGGCGCGCAGGGCGAATTCGCCCGATATTTCGCGCGGTTCGGAGTTTTGGATAAAGAAGATGTCGGTCTGCCCGTCGGTGCGCGGGATTGCCGAAAATTCCTTTTTATCAGCGCGAATCGGCGGGATTACTCCCAAGTCTTCGACCGCCTTGAGCGCGGAGTTTTGGGGATACAGTTTGCCCTTTCCGACGTTCCGAACGGATGTAGAATTTTTATCGCCGCCCCAGATTTTTTCGACGAGCTTTGCGTATTGCGCGTCGTCGTCCGAGAGCGACGGCGAGCCTTGCGGGCGCGTTCCCACGACGGGAATGCCCGCCTCGAGCAATTTTTCCGCGAATTTGAGCGTGCGCATAGAAAGGTGCTTTTCGCCGCCCAGCGAGAACACCGAATATTTTACACCCGAGGGTGCGACGATTTTCCCGTCCGAGATTTTCACCAAGTCCGCGAGGTCTTCCGCGCTGCAATAGTCGTAAAAATATCCCGCGTTTTGCAGCGGCATATCGTCGTTGTTCCTGCGCGTGTGGGCGTTCGGGTTTCCCTCTCCCGCGAGCACGAGCACGTCGCTCGGGGTGCGCCCGCGCTGCAGGAGCGTCTGGGCGCGGTTGATGTACGCAACCCACGCCGCGCCGTCCTTCCACCACGTCGTATTTACGTTTATGTGCGAGCCGAACGGCCCGAGGGTCATTCCTGGGGCGATATTTGTAAGCGGCTGGTGGACATAGCTGTGCACGATAAACGCGTTCGTGCCGTCCGCCCACATTTTGTCGCCCCTTGCTTTGAGCTTGCGCGGGTATTGCCGCCAGCAGTCGTCGGGGCCGCGCACCGCGGTGAACGATTCCGCTCCCGCCGATTTCCTCCCGAAAAAGTTGTTTACCGAATACGCGTGTTTGCCCGCGTTGCTGCCGTTGAGCCAGAATTCGCTTGCGGGCAGGTCGGCGGCGCGCGCGCAGCGGACGCTGTCGTACGGGCCGCCGTAGGCTTCGGTTATCGCGAGCAGCCCGTTTTTGTGGCATAGCTCGGTGAAATAGTCGTAGTAGTTTTCGGCGAACAAGTCGGAGACTGTGTGCTGGAAGTCGTAGAGAAAGCGCGCCGATTTCGCGGGGCTTTCGAGCGTGTATCCGAGCGCGGCGGGCAGCCATTTTTTTACGTCGTAGCCGCGGCGTTTTTTGAACTCGTCGGCGAAGCCCTCCGTCCAGTTCTGCCCGCCGACTTCGTAGGAGTCGATTGTCGCGTATTTTAGCGAAGAGCCGAGATTCTTTTGCATTGCCGCCATATATTTGGGCCAATGCGCGTCCAGCCCGCGCTTTGAGAGCTTGTCGCACTCCAAGCCCGTCTCAAGCCCGCGCGCGGGGGCATTATGGTTGCCCGTTGCGGTATAGCCTATGCGCAGGATATTCCAGTTCCCGCTTTCGGGACGCCAGTCGAGGCTTCCGTCGGGCGACATTTTATCGGACAAGTCGAGCACGTCTTCCGATTTCGGGCAGATTTCGGTTGAGTGGGCAGGGCGGTAGGCGAACGACATTCCCGCGGAATTTTTCGCCGCGATGTTGTCGATGACCGAATCGTTCGTAAATCTCAAAGAGCACAGGGCAAACGGTCTCCACGACCTCTCCCAGCTCGGAACCAGCTTGTTCTCGAAATCCAGCCTGAAGAATTTTGCCTTGGCTCCGCGCCCGCCGTTGATTTGCGCGAAAATGGGCGACGCCTTGTGGCGGCGGTTGTGGTAGTCGAGGCTCCCGACCTTTTTGAAATTCTTCCCGTCCTCCGACGCGGAAATTTCCAGCTTGAATTGGACTCTCGGGGTGTCGAAGAGAAGCTCGAGCGTCTTCGCCCCGACGACTTCGGGGTACTCGAGCAGCAGGGACGTTTTGCCCTCTTTGTGAATCGGCAGCAGGCAGGGTTTTGTGTTGCCCGACTTTGCGATTTCGGCGGCGTTTTCGAGATTGTCCGAAGATGAAATTTTCGGCAGGGGCAGGGGAGTCGGCGCGGGGATTGCGACGACGGCTATGTCCCGATAAAATCCCTCGTTTGCGGGCGGCTTTGGCAGTTTTATCCCTTTCGCGCCTGCGTCGGCGCGGGTGCTCGAGAAGACGAGGCACTTCATCGAGTCTTCGGGTCTAATCCACGGGCCCCCCGAACTCGACCACCCAGGGCAGTTGTGGACGCCGAGCGAAAGCCCGAGCCTGCCCGCCTCCTTGCCAGCGTGCTGCATAAGCTCGTGCCAGCGCGGCGAGAAGACTTCGTACGGCTCGGCGTTCGGGATTGTCGCGTAAATGTTGACGTAAAAAATGTGCGCGGCGGAATAGCCGATTTGCTTCATCGCCTCCAAGTCGCGGGTAATGCCCTCTTTTGTCACGCAGTTTGTCGTGAAGTGCCACCACGTTTCGGCTCTGTTGTCCGCAGGCGGGTTTTTGAAGTCGGATTCGATTTCGCCCCCGAAAGCGGTTGTCAAAGAAAGCGCGGCAAATATTTTGATTGCCTTTGATGTTATCGTATTCATATGCATAATTGGAAATTTGACGGTTTTGGGGGTATTGTAAAGAAAAAAACAACAAATTCAAAAAAAAATAACAAATTTTTCCTGCCAAAGCGTAAAGTCGGCTTACGAAAAATCCGTCCGCAGCGCGCCTGATTTTTTGTCTCCTTCATAAAAAAGAACGCTACAAAAAACGGTTCTGCCCCGAATATCTCCAACGCGTTTCTATAGTTGCGATCTTAAACGCGATTTTGCCCTCCATAATTCGGAGGAATTTTATCGCAAATTAGTCGCGAATTTTGTGAGGAGTTTTGAGTAAAAACGGTGCTTTATCGGCACCCGCCGCCCCAAACGCTCCGTCCCACTGCTTCGCCCGTAATCCCTTTATTTATCGATAAAAAAGCCCGCTAAGCGGTTGCTTTAACGGGCTTTAAAAAAGTGCTCAAGAAGGGACTCGAACCCTTATGGCTCGCGCCATACGAACCTGAATCGTACGTGTCTACCAATTTCACCACTTGAGCTTTTATTCGATACATAGTGCCGATTCGGCACTATGTGTCAAGTTTTATTGTTGGGGCAATTTTTAATTATTTGTTGAGTTCGTACGGATCCAAAAGGTCGGGGGCGAGCTGCTCCTTCTGCTTTTGCGTGTCCGCCTCCCAGCCGCCGCCGAGTGCCGAAATCAGGTTGACGTATGCCTTGAATCTGTCGCCGCGCAGCGATATTTGCGCGCGTTCGTTCGCCAAGGCCAGGCGCTGGGCGTCGCTTACAGAGAAGTAGTCGATGTAGCCCAAGTCGTATTGCTTTTGGGTCAAGTCCTGCACTTTCAGCGACGCGTTCACGACGTTCGTGCGCTTTTCGTATTCGCGCTCGAGGTAGTTTATCGAAGCCAACGCGTTTTCAACTTCGCCTATTGCCGTGAGAACCGTGTTCTTGTAGTTTTCGAGCGTTTCCTTGTGCGCCGCCAATGCGACCTGCTTTTGCGCGTAGATTCTGCCCGCCTGAAAAATCGGGATATAAATCTGCGGGCTGATGCCCCATGCGAAGCTCGAGGCGTTCACGAGTTTTTCGATTTTCTCGGCGGACAAGTCGGTGTTTGCCGAGAACGAAACCGTCGGGAAGTATGCCGCGTGTGCCGCGCCGATTCTCGCGTTTGCCGCGTAGACTTTGCGTTCCGCCTGCGCGATGTCGGGGCGGCGTTCGAGCAGCTGCGAGGGAATCGCGGCGGGCAGGCGCGGGAGCTTTTCTGGGAGCGGCGCGGGTTTGAGGTCGAGCTGCGAGGGCACGACGCCCACGAGGATTGCGATATTGTTGCGGGCGATTGCCATCTGGCGTTCGACTGCCGCCTTTTGCGCGGACGCTTCGTATTCCTCCTGAAAGGCTCTTTGCATGTCCACGTCGTTAGCCTCGCCGTATTTCAGGCGGCGCGAGACATACTGCGTCTGCTCCTTGCGGACTTCGACGGTGCGGTCGAGCAGTTCGAGCTCCGAGGAGTACTGGCGGATTGTGAAGTACAGCGAAGCTACCTGCGCTTGCATAAGCAGCATCAGATTTTCGTAGGCGTCGAGCGATGCCTGCGCTTCGGCGACGTCCGATTCGATTATGCTTTGAACCCTTCCGAACAAGTCCAAGTCCCAAGTGATTCCGAAGCCCGTCGTCCACTTGTCGAACGTGCCCGAGTAGCTGCGGGCGTTTTTGGAAGTGCCCGTGCGCGCGTAGGACGCGTGCCCGTTCAGTTGCGGATACAGGTCGCTCTGGTCCATCAGCGCGGTTTCGCGAGCCTGTTCGACCCGATAGAACGCCGCCTTGAGGCTCGGGCTGTTTTCGCGGCACATTTTGAGAAGCTCGTCGAGCTTTTCGTCGCCGAAGACTTTCCACCAGTCGCCCTTGGGGAGCGAGTCGGCGGGAAGGGCGGTCTTCCAGAGGTCGCCGTCGCGCGAAAAGTGCTCCTTCATCAGTTCGTCCTCCGCGACTTTGAACGAGGGCTCGACGTAGTCGGGGCCGACCATGCAGCCCGCGAGTCCGAGCGCGGAAGCGGCTATCGCCGCATTGATTAATCCGTTTTTCATATGTATGTCAAATTATTGTAGTTTGTAGTTTTTGCGGATAAGGTAGAAGAATACGGGCGTGAAAATCAGCCCGAGGAAGGTAACGCCTATCATTCCGAAGAACACCGACGTACCCAACGCCTGCCGCAACTCCGACGCCGAACCCGTCCCGAATGCGAGCGGAACGACGCCCAAGATGAATGCGAACGAAGTCATCAAAATCGGGCGCAGACGGTTTTTGGACGCGTTGCTTACGCTCGAGACGATTTCCTCTCCCTTTTCCTGTCTTTGTTTTGCGAATTCCACGATAAGGATTGCGTTCTTACACGCAAGCCCAATTAGCACGACGAATCCGATTTGCGTCATAATATTGTTGTCCATGCCTCTCCAGTAGACCCCTGCAACCGCGAAGAGAAGCACGAGCGGCACTACGAGGATTACCGACATCGGCAGTCTCCAGCTTTCGTAGAGAGCCGCGAGCACGAGGTATACGAACAGCACGCACATCGCGAAAATCACGGTTGCGGTGTTGCCCGCGCGCTTTTCCTGAAAAGCCAAGTCCGTCCATTCAATGCCCATGCCGTCGGGGAGCACTTCGGCTGCGATTTTTTCGATAGCCGCCATCGCCTGACCCGTACTGTATCCGGGGGCGAGGTTGCCCATTACTTCCGCCGCGGGGTAGAGGTTGTAGCGGGCTACGGTTTCGGGGCCGATTGTGCGCTTGATGTTGGCGACCGAACCGAGCGGCACGTTGACGCCGTGGACGTTCGGAATTTTCAGATTGTAGATGTCGGAAATGTCCGAGCGTTGGGAGTCCTCCGCCTGTGCGACTACGCGGTATACGCGGTTTAGAATGTTGAAGTCGTTGACGTAGACTGAGCCGAGGTTGTACTGCATTGTCTCGAAAATCGAGCTAATGGGCACGCTGAGTTTCTGCGCCCTTTCGCGGTCGATGTCCACATACAGTTGCGGGGAGGAAATGCGGTAGGTCGTGAACGCGAGCGACGTTTCGGGTGCCTGCATAGCCTTTGCCGCAATGAGCTTTGTATATTTTTCGACCGCCTTGATGCCGTGCGAGGTTCTGTCCTGAACGAGAGCCTTGAAGTCGCCGCCCATACCGATACCGTTGACTGCGGGCGGGGTGAGCACGAAGCACGAGGCTTCGGGCACTTGCTGCTGCATCGCCACATAGATTTGCCCGAGCAGCCTGTCGAGGGTGATTCCCTTCTTTTCGCGTTCCGCCTTCGGCTTTAGTTTGAGGAAGTTTGCGCCCGCGTTTGAGGTCTTGCCCATCGTCGCGCCGTTTAGCCCGACGACCGACATTACGTCTTCGATTCCGTCGATTTTTGCGAGAATTTTCTGGACTTTTTTCTGAACCGCGTCGGTATGCGCAAATGTCAGACCGTCGGGGAGCTGCACGGGGACGAAGATGTAGCCTGTGTCCTGCTTGGGAATGAAGCCCGTGGGCGTGATTTTAAACAGATACGCCGTAAGCAGCAACAGCCCCACATAGAGAACCATAACCAGCGCGGACACTTTTACTATGTGCTTTACGAATGCGCCGTATTTGTCCGATACCCATTTAAAGGAGGCGTTGAAGCCCTTGAAGAACCAGCCGAACAGGAAGTTCCAGCAGCGGGTGAAGAGGTCGGGGTTGTCGTGGTGGCGCAGCATAATGGCGCAGAGAGCGGGCGAGAGCGTCAGCGAAACGATACCCGAAAGTACTGTCGAGACCGCGATTGTCAGCGCGAACTGGCGGTAGAACTGTCCCGAAATACCCTCTATGAAAGCTGTCGGAATGAACACGCTCGAGAGCACGAGCACGATTGCGATAAGCGCGCCCTGAACCTGCGTCATAGCCTTTTTCGTCGCCTCCTTTGCGTCGAGGCCGTCGCGCATATTGCGTTCGACGTTTTCGACGACGACGATTGCGTCGTCGACTACGATACCGATTGCCAGCACCAAGCCGAAGAGCGAAAGGTTGTTAATCGAAAATCCGAAGACCTCCATCAGCGCGAACGTTCCGACGAGCGAAACGGGAATCGCGAACAGCGGGATAACCGCCGCCCTCCAGTTTTGGAGGAAGACCATCATAACCAAAACGACGAGTACGATTGCCTCGAAAATCGTGTGGTAGACGGCGTTTACGGAGTCCTCGATGTAGGTTGTGTTGTCGAGCGCGACGTGGTAGTCGACCCCTGGGGGGAAGTTTTTGCGCATTTCGCGCAGAGTCGAGTGGATTCGCTTAGCGGTGTCGAGCGCGTTCGAGCCCGGGAGCTGGTACATTGCAATCGAGACCGCGGGGCTGCCGTTGAGGTACGATTCGTCCGCGTATGTGTACGCGCCGATTTCCACGCGCGCAACGTCCTTTAGCTGTACGATTTTGCCGTCGTCGGTATATTTTACGATGATGTTTTCGAACTCTTCGGGGTTTTTCAGACGCCCCTGCGTGTTTATCATAAGCTCGTACGCCGCGTTGGGGTTCGTGAACGGGGGCTGGTTGAGCTTGCCCGCCGCGACCTGCTTGTTCTGCTCGCGCAACGACGCCACGACTTGGGCGGCGGTCATATTGAAGTGCGAGAGTCTGTCGGGGTTGAGCCAAACGCGCATACTGTATTCGCGCGCGCCGAAGATGTTGATGTCGCTGACGCCGTAGACGCGGGCGAGTCTGTCCTTCATCTGCGTGATGGCGTAGTTTGTCAGATAGAGCTTGTCGCGCGAGTTGTCGGGCGAATAGAGATTGGCGACAACCAGCATGTCGGGCGAACGCTTTTTGACCGAAACGCCGATGTTGCGGACGTCTTCGGGCAGGCGCGGTTTTGCGACTTCCACGCGGTTCTGGACGAGAACCTGCGCGGTATCAATGTTCGTGCCGACCTCGAAGGTTACGGTAATCGACGCCGAGCCGTCCGCGTTGCACTGGCTGGACATGTAGATCATGTTTTCGACGCCGTTGATTTCCTGCTCGAGCGGCGCGATAGCCGTGTCCATCAGGATTTCGGGGGACGCGCCAGGGTAGTTGAGCGACACGTTAATCGACGGCGGAACGACGTCGGGGTACTGCGTCACGGGCAGCCTGACGTAGCCGACTATCCCCACGAGGGTGATTACAATCGAAATCACCGCCGCGAAAATCGGCCTGTCTATAAAAAAGTGCGAGAATTTCATTTTCGTGCGGAAAGTTTGTTATTGGATTTTCGCGGGCTTTGCGTCCACCTTGATTCCAGGGACGGCGCGCTGCAGCCCGACGTACACGACGTTGTCGTCGTCCTTGAGCCCGCCTTCAATCGCGCGGTACTTGCCGAAGAGCTTGCCGATTTTTACCGCGCGGTATTCCACGACCCCGTCCTTGTTCACGACCAAAACGTAGCGGTCGATGAGGTCGGTTCCGATGATGTCTTCGGGCAGGACGAGGTATTCCTTCGCCTTGCCGTTGCGCAGCTTCAGCTTGCCGAACATTCCCGCGGTGAGAATGTGGTCGGGGTTCGGAATGTCGGCGCGGAGCGTGAGGCTCGAGGTCTGCGTGCCGATTTTATTGTCCGCGTATGTAAGCTCGCCCTTGAAGACGTCGCCCGCATCGTCCCAAAGATGCAGCTCGACGGGCGGACCCTTTCTCTTTGCGGAGTCGATTTCCGAAAGCAGTCCCGTCTTCTTGTAGCGGAGCATATCGCGTTCGCTGATTTCGAAGTACGCCTGAACGATGTCGCTGTTTACGATTGTCGTAAGGAGCGTGGAGTTTGCGGTAATCAAGTTCCCGGGGTCTACCATTCTCTGCGAGACTTTCCCCGAAATCGGCGCGCGTATGTGCGTGTATTCCAGATTCAGCTCGGCTTCGGTGAGCTTTGCGCGGGCGTTGAGCAGTGCAGCCTGCGCGCTCAGAACTTCGGCGTTGCGGGTGTCGTAGATTTCCTTGGAGATTGCGTTTGCCTTAAGCAAATCCTTGGCGCGCTCGAGGTTCGTCTTCGCCAAAAGGTTGCGGGCTTCGACCTCCTTGACCGACGCCTGCGCGGCGGCGAGGGCGGCTTCGTAGGGGCGCGGGTCGATGATGAAGAGCAGGTCGCCCTTCTTGACGAAATCGCCCTCCTTAAAGAGTATTTTACCCAAATACCCCGTCACGCGCGAGCGGAGCTCGACGTACTCGAGCGGCTCGATTCTCGCCGTGTATTCGTCCCAAATTTCGAAAGTCTTTTTCTGCGGCTTTGCGACCTGCACTTCGGGCGCGGCGCGCATTGCCTGCGGAGCTTTTTGCCCGCAGCCCGCAAGCGCGAACATTGCGGCGGACGCCATTGCGACTGCCGGCAGTTTTACCAATACGGTTGTGTCTATCTTTTTCATATACTTCGTTTTTATTTTACAAATTTGTCGAAAAGTTCCCCGACGATTTTTTTGACTTCGGCGTTCAGGTCGGCGTGGGGGTCGTTCAAGTCGGCGACGCGCCAGAGCCACGAGCGCGAAAGGTTGAACATATGTATCTGCCCGACCATCATCTGTGCCGCGATTCTCGCCCTGTCGCCCGAGACCGCCCCGCGCGAGGCAATCGAAATCAGCCCCGCGAGCATCTCAAGTTCGGCGCGGAACAGCCCTTCGAATACCCCGAAAATCTGCGTTTGGTACAGCTCTTCGCGCGTGATGATTAATATTATAGAGCGGAGCAGGTAGTCGGGAATGTGCTCCGAATCGAGCCTATTGCCGAGAAATTCGAGCGCGAGATTTCTGGCGGCGACGGGGTCGGCGGCAGTTTGCAGCTGGGCGAATTTTTCGAAATAGGGTATGCTGAACTCTTTGATGAAGTCGCGTATCTGTCTGGCAAGCTCCATATAGAGTTCGTTTTTTCCGCCGAAATAGTAGCTTATCGCGGCGTGGTTGAGGTTCGCCTTCGCGGCAATCTCGCGCGTGCGCGCTCCCGCGAACGAGCGCAGCCCGAACTCCTCGAGGGCGGCCTTGATTATCCGCGCCTTCGGGTCGTTGCACTCGCCGTTTACGAGCTCTTTTATGTAGTTTTTTTCGGGCATCTGAAAAATTTTTAGGTTCAACCAAATGGTTTAATCGTTTGGTTTGTCAAGCGTTTTTCGAAAAATTTTTTTTAAAAATCTACCCCGAAAACGGAGGTTGCCCGCGCCGCGTTTTGCCGAGTCCCTAAGCATACTATACAATGCAAAAAAGTCTTCCGAAACGGTGCGCGGCGAAAAATAAAAAAATCCGCAAAGCCAACGGGGCGTCGCGCCTTTCTCCCGCGCCCCCAGCGGTTTGCCGTAGCGCAAAAAAACGCAAAAAAAAACTTGCAAGCGCGGCGCATAATGGTAGTTTGCAAAAACCATAATAATTCGGCTACGGGCAATTCGGACAAACGTATTTCGTCCCGCAATCGGCTTGTTATCATTTTGTTAACTCCAAATGCTTTCCCAACCCGAAAGCGATAAAAAATGAACATTCACGAATATCAAGCAAAAGCACTATTCAAAGAATTCGGCGTTCCCGTTCAGGACGGCGTAGCAGTAAAATCTCCCGAAGAATTCGACGCGGCTATTGCGGCTATCCCCGGCGACCACATCGTCGTAAAGTCGCAAATCCACGCAGGCGGACGCGGTAAGGGCGTCTTCGTCGACGGTTTCAAGGGCGGCGTAAAGTTTGTCGCCAAGTCCGAAGCCGCCGAAACGGCAAAGAAAATGCTCGGCAACACCATCGTCACCAAGCAGACTGGCCCGCAGGGCAGGGTCGTCGGCACGCTCTTCTTCGCCGAAGCAATGGATATTGAAAAGGAATTTTATCTCTCGATTTTGATGGACAGAGCCTCGGGCAAAGTCGCGATTGTCGCGTCCGTAGCAGGCGGTATGGACATCGAAAAAGTCGCGGAGGAAACTCCCGACCAGATTATGAAAACCCTCGTCGACCCCGACATCGGTCTGCAGCCCTTCCAAATCAGAAGACTCGCGTTCTTCTTCGGCTTCGGCGAAAAGGAAATGCAGAAACAGTTTAAGGCGGTTCTCGGCGGTCTCTACAGACTCTTCTGGCAGAAGGACTGCTCGATGGTCGAAGTCAACCCGCTCGTCCTCACCAAGGACAAGAAAATCGTCTGCCTCGACGCAAAGGTTGCGTTCGACGACAACGGACTCTTCCGCCACCCCGAACTTCAGGCTCTGCGCGACCCGCACGAAGAAGACCCCAAGGAAATCGAAGCGGGCAAGTACGGTCTCAACTACATCGCCCTCGACGGCAACATCGCGTGCATGGTCAACGGCGCGGGGCTCGCTATGGCGACTATGGACATCATCAAGCACTTCGGCGGCAACCCCGCAAACTTCCTCGACGTGGGCGGCGGCGCGACCGAAGAATCCATTACCCAAGCGTTCAACATTCTCCTCAAAGACCCGCACGTCAAGGGTATCTTGGTCAACATCTTCGGCGGAATTATGCGCTGCGACGTTATCGCGGCGGGCGTAATTGCGGCTGTCAAGAATGTCGGACTCAAGCTCCCGCTCGTTGTGAGACTCGAAGGCACGAACGTAGAGCTCGGGCGCAAGATGCTCTCCGAAAGCGGAATCAAACTGACTACGGCCGACTCCCTCGCGGACGCGGCGGAAAAGATTGTAAAAATCGTAGCCGAAGAAAAGTAAACCTCGAAATTTCACAGAAAAATGAGCATACTCATAAACAAAGATACGAGAGTAGTAATCAGCGGCATTACGGGCAATACTGGTTCGTTCCACACCCGCCAGTGCATTGAATACGGCAGCAAAATCGTCGCGGGCGTCACCCCAGGCAAGGGCGGCCAGATGTTCGACGACAAGGTCCCCGTCTTCAACACAATCAGGGAATCCGTTGAAAAGGAAGGCGCAAACGCCTGCGCGATTTTCGTTCCTCCGGCGTTCGCGGCGGACTCGATTCTCGAAGCAATCGACGCGGAAATTCCGCTTATCATTACGATTACCGAAGGCATTCCGGTCAAGGATATGGCGATTGTCAAGTCGCGCCTGATGCAAAAGGGCTGCAAGTCGCGCCTCATCGGCCCGAACTGCCCCGGCGTAATCACCCCTGGCGAATGCAAAATCGGCATTATGCCCGGCTATATCCACAAGCCTGGCACAATCGGTATAGTCAGCCGCTCGGGTACTTTGACCTACGAAGCCGTTTGGCAGACAACCAGCCTCGGCTACGGCCAGAGCACGGTAGTCGGCATTGGCGGCGACCCCATTAACGGCACGAGCCACCTTGACACCGTAAAAATGTTCAACGAAGACCCGAACACCGAAGCAATCATCATGATTGGCGAAATCGGCGGCGACGGCGAACAGAAAGCGGCGGCGTGGTTGAAGGAAAACTGCAAGAAGCCCGTTGCGGCGTTCATCGCTGGTCGTACAGCTCCGAAGGGCAGAAGAATGGGGCACGCGGGTGCGATAGTCTCGGGCAACTCGGGTTCGGCGGAAGACAAGATCAAGGCATTGTTGGACGCAGGAATCGCAGTTTCCCCGACTCCCTCTGCTATTGGTGAAACATTAATTAACCACTGGAAACACTAATCGGCTCGTCGGGCTCGTGAAACTACCGTTGATACGGCGTTTCGGGGAAGA
>DJPO01000046.1:0-4345 GCA_002437405.1 Opitutia bacterium UBA6410
AGCGGGGGTAGGAAAAATTGACAACGTCAATTTTTCCGAAGGGGGCGGCAGCCCCCTCTTCCTATTAATAAGACTTTGCGAAGATGGCTTTGGTGGCGTTCGGTTTGTTCGTGAAGATGCACGTGCCGTTGTTGTCCGAACCTTCCAAGGGGATACACCTTACCGTTACCTTTAGGTCGTTCTTCAACATCTCTTCCACTTCCCTTGTTCCGTCGTAGTACGCCACTGCGAAACCTCCGTGGATTTCGGGCTTCTTGGCGTTCTTCGGCGTGAAAAATTCGTAGAAATCCTCTTTGCTTTTGATTTCCACCGTGTTGTCGTCGCGGTACTTTTTCGCCTTTTCGAAGAGCCCCGTTTGAATATTTTCGAGCGTATCGGCTATCGTCGCCACAAATTCGGAGCTTGCAACCGACTTCTTCGAGCCGTCGTCGCGGCGCGCCATAAACACTGCGTCCTGCGCAACGTCCCTCGGGCCGACTTCGATTCTCACGGGCACGCCCTTCTTCACCCAGCTCCACATCTTTTCGCCGCCGCGCAGGTCGCGCTTGTCGATTTCCACTCTTACGGGGCGTCCCGCGTAGGTTTGGGCGGAGATTTCGGCTTTCAGTTTGTCGCAATATTCGAGAACGCGCGCGCGTTCCTCCTCCTTGTGGAGGACGGGCAGAATCACGACTTGCGTCGGCGCGAGCTTCGGGGGCAGAATGAGTCCGTCGTCGTCGGAATGGGTCATTACCATGCCGCCGATTAGGCGCGTCGAGACGCCCCAGCTCGTCGTCCAAGCGTATTGCTGCGAGCCGTTTTCGGAGAGGAATTTTATGTTGCTTGCCTTTGCGAAATTCTGTCCGAGGAAGTGCGATGTCCCCGCCTGCAGCGCCTTTCTATCCTGCATCATAGCCTCGATGCAATAGGTGTCGACCGCCCCCGGGAATTTTTCGCCCTCTGTTTTTCTGCCGCAGATTACGGGCATTGCCATATAGTTTTGGGCGAAGTCTTCGTAGACTCGCAGCATTTTTTGGGTTTCGATTTCCGCCTCTTCGCGCGTCGCGTGGGCGGTGTGGCCTTCCTGCCAGAGGAATTCGGCGGTTCTGAGGAACAGGCGCGTGCGCATTTCCCAGCGCACAACGTTCGCCCACTGGTTGATTAGAATCGGCAGGTCGCGGTACGACTGCACCCAGCGCGAGTACATTTCGCCGATGATTGTTTCGGAGGTCGGGCGGACAATCAGGGGTTCGTCGAGCGGCGAGGCGGGCACGAGTTTGCCGTTTTCGTCCGCCTGAAGGCGCGAGTGCGTCACGACGGCGCATTCCTTTGCGAATCCCTCGACGTGTTCGGCTTCCTTTTCGAGATAGCTGACGGGGATAAAGAGGGGGAAGTAGGCGTTTGTGTGCCCCGTGTCCTTGAACATTTTGTCGAGACACGACTGCATGTTTTCCCAGAGCGAATAGCCCCACGGTTTGATTACCATGCAACCGCGGACGGGGCTGTTTTCCGCCAAGTCGGCTGCCTTGATTACCTGCTGATACCATTCGGGATAGTCCTGTTCCCTCGTGGGTTGGATTGCGGTTCGTTTTTCCTGTGCCATATAATAAAAAAATTTAGAGCGATTTTGCCGATTTGCTGCGCGGGCTTCAAGCGTTAAAATAGGGTGGGCTCGCGGCGCGGGGAGTCGGGGCGGATTTCCTCGGGCGTTGGGACGGTCGGGTGGATATGGTGAGGGGGGCTTACGAGACGCTCGCGCACGGCTTCGTCGACCTCCTTGGCGATTCTGTCGCACATTTTCAGAACGTGCATTTTAAGCCATAGGGCGGTGGGGCTTGTCGGGGAGAAGTCGGCGACGTTGTATGCGTCGATTCTCCCGCTTTCGAGGAGCATGTCGTTTTGGGCGAATTCCGCCTCGCTGCCCGCAGTGTAGACCGCGAATGTTTTGCCGCCGCCCTTGCGCACGACCGAGAAGACGGGAACGTCGCTCGGGCCGTCGGCTACGTAAATCATATTGCGCACTGGCACGCGCCTGTCGGAGGCGGCGATATTGGCGTTTACGTCGATTTGCGGATTTTTGTTGGTCCCCTTGTTTATTTCGAATACGAAGCGAGTTTTGATTGTGTTGTCGACAATCATTCCGATTTGCGTGATGCGCTTTGACAAGTCCGCGAGCGTAAATTCGCTCTGTCTTGAAAAGTAGGGCGGGAAGGGCTCTTCGACGAATTCGCAGCCGAAGATTCCGTCTACATGCGGGGCGATTGCGCTGCCGCGTATCATTTCGGCAAGCCCCGTGCTGATTATGTAGTGCTCGAGCGAAATGTCGAGATTCTCGCGCGCGGCGCGCTCGGCCACGGCGTTGCGGAGGGTGTCGAAGAACTCGGGCAGCCCCGCGCGGAATTTGAGCCTGCCGCCGAGCTCGCGCAGCTTTGCGTTGTTCAGTCCGCCCATGATTCCCGCGCGCACGAATGTCAGCAGGTGGTTGAGATAGACGCTCTCGGGCGCGACGCGCACTCCGCGCTGGGCGTAGAGTTGCGGAAGCATATTGACTTCCTTCCAGAAAAGTTTTTCGTCGACGCCGTATTCCTCGAAAATCGGCGCCTGCATATATCCGTCGATTAGGGTTTTGTCGAAATCCCAAAGGCACGCGATAACGTGCTTGCGTCGTATTGAATTGTCTGTTTCGGAACTCATCGGGGCAGAGTCTCCCACATTGCACGTTTTTTGCAAGTTATATTAGAGGGCGGCGGAAATTTTAGATTTGCCCGCGGCGCGGATTTGTCCGATAAAAATTTCCGAAAAAGAAAATGGCGCGCGAACAGAACCAACAGGAATTCCCGCAAGTCCCGCGAAAAAGGGGGCTGGTGGTCTCGGTTTTGCACGAAATCAGCAGGGTCGCGGTGCGCGTCAAAGACGTTTCCGCGCTGCTAAAGGAGGTGCTCGACATTCTCCACGCACAGATGAATCTTACGCGCGGGACTGTTACGCTCAGGAACGGCGACGTGCTCGTAATCCGCGCCTCGCACGGGCTCAGCGATCAGGAGCGACGCAGGGGGGTCTACCGCGTCGGAGAGGGCGTGACGGGCGACGTCGCCGCGCGCGGGGTTTCGCGCATAGTGGAGGACATTTCGAAGAGCCCCGACTTCCTCAACCGCACGGGCAGCCGCCATATGGACGTGAAGACCGCCTTTTTGTGCGTTCCGATTGTCTCGAAAAACAGCGTAATCGGCACGCTGAGCATAGACCGCGAAAACCCGACGGAATACGAGCTCAAGCGCGACCTCAAGCTCTTGGAGACAATCGCCAACATAATCGCCTACGCCGTATCCGTACTGTTTTTGGACATGGAGGAGAACGAAAAGCTCAACTCCGAAAACCGCGAGCTGCGCGACAGAATCGAGCAGGAATTGCGCCCCGAGAACGCGATAGGCTCGAGCCCCGCAATGCTCAAGGCGTACGAGCTAATCGCCGCTGCGGGCGAGAGCTCCGCGCACATTCTGATACGCGGGGAGGTCGGCGCGGGCAAAGACTTTGCAATGCGGGCGATTGCAAACGCCAAGATGTGGCGCAACAAGCCGCTCGAAATTCTCGACTGCTCGACAATGCGCGACTCGCTCATCGAGGCCGCTCTCTTCGGGTCGCAGTCGCCGACGCACCGCACGAGCATCGGGCTTGTCGAGAAGGCGGACGGCGGGATAGTCTATCTGGACTCGATGGGGCTGATAGGCCAGCCGCTTCAGATAAAACTTCTGAAATTTTTGACCGACGGCACATACTCGCGCTGCGGCGAGACGAAAATCCGCCGCTCGGGCGCGAGGATAATAGCCTCGACTTCGGGAGACTTGGAAACGCGCCTGCGCGACGGCATAATCCGCCCCGATTTCTACTACCATTTGAGCGTATTTACCATAAACATTCCACCGCTTCGGCAGCGGCGGCGCGACATTCCGCAACTTGCGAATTTCTTCCTCCAAAAGCACGCCGCCCTGCGCGGCAAAAAGATAGACTCGATAACCCCCGCGGCGATGAATATGCTGTGCGCCTACCACTGGCCGAGCAACGTTCGGGAGCTTGAAAACTGTATCGAGCGGGCGGTCATAATATCTGCGGGCTCGGAGATAGCGGAGTCGGATTTGCCGCCGTCGCTGCAGACTCCGCAGTCGACCAACACGTCGAAATTGAAGACCGAGGAAAATATCGACTTCCGAAAAATGGTGGAGGCTTTCGAGCGCGAGATAATCGTCGAGGTTCTCGCGGCAAACGGCGGCAACGCGTCGGCGTCGGCGCGCCAGCTTTCGGTGTCCAGACGCATTTTGAACTACAAAATCGCCAAGCTGAAAATCCCCAAGGAGAAAAAATAGCGGGG
>DJPO01000046.1:4425-22827 GCA_002437405.1 Opitutia bacterium UBA6410
GGTATCCGAAAAAAACGGGCGCAATTTTTTACAACAACGCGGCAACTGCGCGCGGCTACCGCGAGATGGGGATTTCGAGCGAAAGTATCAGTTTTTGTTCGTTTTTAATCGCGTTCGGAGAGTTTATTGAGTCGTAGTCGTTCGTATAGCGCAGTGCGAGCGAGACGATTTCCTTCGGCCAAAATACCAAGCCGACCATTATGTAAATCGTGCCCTCGTTGCCCGTCGTCAGTCCCATGCCCATGTAGCCCTTGTGCTCGAGGCGCAGAATGTCGGTGATGTCCCACTTGAGCTGTTCGTTCAAAATCGCCATCGGTACCCAGTGGGTATCGTAGTTGTACGCGTCGAGGTATCGCACGGCGGGGCCCACCGAAATGTCCCACTGGATTCCCCACTCGGGCAGGGTGAACGAATACCCCAAACCGACGCCGTGGTCTATCTGCGTGTAGATTTTCTTGATTCCGTCGTGCCTGTACGACATCAAGTCGGAGACGAACCAGTGCGACTCGCTCCCCAAAAAATTCCATTTTATGTCCGTACTCGCGCCGTATTTGTCGGTCGTCGTGGTCTCGACGCCCGCCGCGTTCTTTTGGGTCTCGTAGTTGTAGAAGGAGTCGAACGAAAAGCTCGCCTCGTCCCACTGGCGTTTCGCGCTCGCACCCAGCGAGATTATGTTTTTCGTGACAGTCGTCTGCTCGAGCGTGAACCCGCCGCGCAGTTTGAACGACCACCCCTCGGGCACCCACGTCTGGAGGAATGTGCGGTACTGCTTTTGCCACGATATGATTCGGGCTTCGAGCGATTCCTTGGCGTCGTTTGTCGAGCCCGCGTCGGGAAACATCGCAAGGGCGGTGTCGGTCGGCGGCTGGCCGTCGTCCTCCTCGTCGGCGGCGAGCGTCGCGCCCTCGGGTATTTCGGAGTCGGAGGAAGACGCGGCGGCGGCGGGGATTTCGTCGAGAGTCTCGGATTTTATCGCCATGTAGGGGATTTTGATGTCGCCGTACGCGGTTTTGACTTCGACGACTTCGGCGGTCTTGGTCAGGACTTCCCCCTTGATTATTTCGCCGGTTTCGAGCACGAAAGTCGAGGTCGCGCCCGAACACACGGACAGCGCGGACAACGCAAGCGCGACTTTTGCCAATCTCGAAAACATAACGGGATAATTTCGCGAAGTTGCGCGGGTTTCAATTAAAAACGCAAAAGCGGGCGCGAAAAATTTGGTTTGAAAAAAATCGGAGTATCGGCGATAATGCAAAAAATTTGAAAATGACCGACGACCCGAAAAACTCCCGCGCCGTTTGCGCGCGCGCCTACGAAGGCCTTTTCTCCGCGATAGTCCCCTGCCGCGACGAGCGCGAGGCTCTGCCGATTTTCCGCGCCGAATTTCTGCGCGCGATGGACTCGCTCGGCGGGGACTTCGAAATAATCTTCGTGGACGACGGCTCGACGGACGGGACGCTCGACTACCTGCGGGAGCTCGCCGATTCCGATTCCCGCGTAAGGTACATATCGCTTTCGCGCAACTTCGGCAAGGAGGCTGCGATGTACGCGGGGCTGCGCGAGGCTCGGGGCGACTATGTGGCGATTATGGACGCCGATTTGCAGGATCCGCCGTCGCTTCTTCCGCAGATGTTCGAAAAAATGCGCGACGGGGGCTTCGACAGCGTCGCGGCTCGGCGCAGGACGCGCACGGGCGAGTCCGCCGCGCGCTCGGTGTGCGCACGCCTTTTCTACAAATTTCTGAACGCGCTTTCGCCGCTGAAATTCACGGAGGGCGCGAGGGACTTCCGCCTGATGAAAAGGCGCGTCGTTGACGCCGTATTGGAGTTGCCCGAGTACAACCGCTTCGTCAAGGGAATGTACGAGTGGGTCGGGTTCAAAACTGCGTGGATTGAGTACGAAAACGTCGGGCGGTGCGCGGGGCGCACGAAGTGGTCGTTTTTGGGGCTTGCGATGTATTCGCTCGACGCGTTGACTTCCTTTTCGACGATTCCGCTCGTTTTGGCGGCGGGGATCGGGATATTTTTTTGTTTGTTTTCGAGCGTGGCGATAATCGCGCTTTCGATACGCCAGCTGCTTTACCACAATTCGGCGTACGGCTGGACTTCTATGATTTGCGTGATATTCTTCCTGAGCGGAATGCAGCTGTTTTGTCTGGGGGTCTTGGGGCACTATATGTCCAAGCTCTACCTCGAGTCCAAACACCGCCCGATTTACATCGTAAGGGAAAAGCGTTGACGCATTCGGGCGTTTCGCGGCTTTCTTTTGCGGACGGGGAATGCGTTTATTTTATTCCCGCGACGAGGGCGCAGACGGTTATGAACGCCGTGTCGGTTCGCAGTATCCGCCGACCGAGCGAAACGAGCGTCCAGCCGCGCCCGCGCAGCATTTTTCTGTCGGAATCCGCAAAGCCCCTTTCGCCGCCGAGCATTGCCGAGACGCCCCTTTCGGCGTTTGCCGCGCGCGCGTTTTTTGCGAGCTGCCCGACAAGCGTGTCGGTTGCTTCGTAGGGGTCGGGGGCGAGCTTTACGGGGTCGGCGAAAGTCGCGGCGCATTCGTCGGCGGCCTCTTCGGGCGAAAGGCACGCGCGGAAAGTCGGCACGAACGTAGCGCAAGCCTGTTCCGCGCCCTTTTCGAGCCATTTTGAATATTCCCCGCTTTTATATAGAGAGCTTTGCGCGTACGCCGCCTCCCCTTTTGTCGCGGGGTAGAAGATGAGCTTTCTTATCCCCGCGCACGCGGCTTCGAACAAAATCCGCTGGGCGATTTGCGGGCGCGGGAAAGCCACCGCGATTGCCGCCTCAAGTGGCTCGGGGACGGGGAGCTCGCGCACGGGCGAAAATTCCGCGCCGCCGTCGGGTCGGTATAATATTTTACAGACGCGCAGCCCGCCGTTTATGTTGCCGACGAAGATTTCCCCGCCGTCGCAAGTTCCCAAAACGCCCCTGATGTGGGCGAGCTTCGGGGAATCGGGCGGGAGCGAGAGCGGGGAGTTTTCTGGCAAAAGTACGCAGTTCATCGTCCGAGAGAATAGGAATCGGGCGGGGCGCAAGGCAACAAAAAAGCGTCGGGAGCGGGCGGCTGGGGCGGCAAAAAACGCCGTGCGAAGAGTTGGGCTGCAGGGGAAAGCCGCCGCCAGAACGTTGGACAGTCGAAAAATAGCGGCGGGCTGCGCGCGCGTTTATTGTTGAAATCTGCGCGCGGATATGTTGTCATTGCAATTATGAATCCACAAAATTTTACTCCCGAAGACGAAGCCGCCCTGCGCGACTCCCTTAAACGCTGCTCCGCCGAAACAATCGAAAAGGCGGTCGAACTCAGAAAAACAGGCAACCCCGCCCTCGCGGGAGATGTCGTAATCGGCATCATCGAACGCTTCCTCGAACCCGAAAAACGCGAACTGCTCAAAAACCCGCAGGACTCGCTCAAAATGATTGAAGACCTCGGGCTCGACTCCCTCACAATGGTCGAAATCGTCCTCGCCGTCGAAGACGCCACAGGTATGAGCATCGATCAGGAAGACGTGCAGAAGATTCACACTCTCGGCGACATCAAGGCGTACATCAGCGCGAAGCTCGCGTAGTTGCCGAATTTACCGCCGTCCCGCGCTCGTACGGGCGGGCGGCGTTCCTCCGCCCGCGGGTCTGCAGCAAGGCTCGGGCTTTTGTCCGACCATCGGGGCACGGGGGCGTATTTTTTCGTACGCATTTTCAGAAAATTTTTGTCTACCGTAATATGGACGATTCGGATATGCCCAATTCGGTCGTTGTCCGCCGCCTTTGTAAGTCGTACGGAGGGGTGAAGGCAATCGACAACGTATCCTTCCGCATAGGGCGCGGGGAGGTCGTGGGATTTCTCGGGCCAAACGGCGCGGGAAAGAGCACGACTATGCGCATAATCGCGGGGCTTATGCCCGCAACTTCGGGCAGCGTCGATATTTGCGGCGAGAGCGTCGCGCTCGACCCCGACGCCGCGCGTGCACACATCGGCTTTATGCCCGAAAACAATCCCCTCCCCGAAGACCTGCGCGTTCGCGAGTATCTGACTTTCCGCGCGGGCATAAAGGGCGTCCCGCGCTCCGAAATCGCCGACAGAGTCGAGGAGGCAATGCAGACCTGCCAGCTCCAGCGCAAGGCTGCGCGCAAAATCATCGGAAATCTTTCCAAGGGCTTCCGCCAGCGGGTCGGAATTGCCGACGCGATTCTCTCGCGCCCCGATGTCGTGATTATGGACGAGCCCACAATCGGGCTCGACCCGCACCAGATTCTCGCAATCCGAGCGCTGATAAATTCGCTCAGGGGCAAAATGAGCGTGATTATCAGCAGCCACATTCTGCCCGAAATCGAGCTTATGTGCGACAGGGTCATGATTATAAATCAGGGGACGATTGTCGCGAGCGGCTCGTCCAAGAGCCTGCGCAAGGAGTTCATCGCGTGGGACAAATACGGCGTGTCGCTGAGGCTTGAGCCCGAGAAAATGCGGGCGGTGCTCTCGACGGTCTGCCCCGACGCCGAAATCGACTCCGTCTCCGAGCCCGATTCCGACGGCTATTACGACTACATTTTAAAGACCGACGAAAATTCCGATTTGGGGCAGACGCTCATTCGCGAATTTTCGAAGGATTCCCGCTACGGCTTGCGCGAAGTTTCCTTCAAAAAGCCGAGTCTCGAGGAAATTTTCATGGCGGCGACCCGCCGCAGCTGGGAGCGCGTGGAGGAACCGCGCGAGCCCGCCGAACAACAAAGGAGTTGAATATGCGAAAATTCGGCTATCTTTTAAACCAACAGTTCAGCCAAATGCTCATATCGCCCTCGACGTACATCGCGGCGTTCCTGTTTTTGGCGTTCATGGCGGTAATATACCTTTATTCTCTCGTCGAAGTCAGCAGATACGCTGGCGAACGCTCGCCGACCGAAATTTTCCTGTCGGCGTTCTGGATTCCCGTCCTCTTCATGGTGCCGTTGCTTACGATGCGCAGCCTTTCGGAGGAGCGCAGAATGGGCACGCTCGGCACGCTGATGACAACCCCCGTGTCGGCGTTCGAGATTGTTTTTTCCAAGTTTCTGGCGGCGTATTTTTTCTACGCGCTTTTGTGGCTTCTTACGCTCGTCTTTCCGCTCGCCGTGTGGCTCTATCTGCCCGAGGCTTCGACGGACGCGCGCCTGCTGCTTTCGTCAAAGGCGATTACGGGGTACGTTTTCGTGCTCGTAAGCGGCGCGATGTACATCGCAGTCGGCATATTCGCAAGCTCCCTTACCCGCACGACGTTTGTCGCGGGAATGCTGTCTTTCGGAATGCTCTTTCTTTCGATAATCGGGGCGGGGCTGCTCTCGAAATTCCCGATAGACGCAAACGGAATCTTTGCGTGGGCGACCCCCGCGTTTGCGTATGTGGACACGTTCAAGCACCTCGAGGACTTTACGGGTGCGCTTTTGGACACGCGTCCGTTCTTCTTCTATTTTAGCGCGGCGGCGGCTCTCGTGTGGCTGACATCGCTGATAACGGAGGCAAAGAGCGTATGAACGGCAGATTCGACGACTTCAAATACGCCACTCGAATCCGCACCCTCAATCTTTGGGCGCAGATTATCATGGGAATTGCGTTTTTCGCGGGGCTGAATTTTCTGGCGGCGCGGCACTATCTGAATTTCGACTTTTCCGAAAACGGGGCGAATTCGCTTTCGCCCGAGAGCGTCGCGTACGTCGAAAACCTGAAATCGCCCGTCGAGATATACGCGGTGTTCGGCTCGAAGGCTGACGACGCCGATTTGCGGCAGGCGCGCAGGGATTTGCGCTCGCTGTTTTCGCGCTACGAATACGCGTCGGGGCGGAAAGCTCCCGTGAAGGCGCAGTTCGTGCAGGCGCATATCGAAAGCTCGCGCGCCGAGGAGCTCGCGCGCAGGTTCGGCAACGACATCGAGGACATGGTGATTGTCGCGTGCGCGAACAACTACAAGAAAATCCCCGTCTCTGAATTCTATGCGCGCGAGGAGGGCAAGCCCGACAAGTTCAGGGGCGAGCAGCTCATAACCTCCGCAATCTTGAACGTCTCCAGCGGCGGAGAGCGCAAGATATACTTTTTAAAGGGGCACGGAGAGATGAGTATAAAGAATTCGTCGTCGATACACGGACTCTCCGAATTCGCCGCCGCGCTGAAGTCGCGCAACTACGTTCTGGCGGAGCTCGACCTCAACGAGGCAAAGCGCGTTCCGCAGGACGCGGGGCTCGTTGTAATCGCGGGGGCGCAGGCGGCGTTTTTGCCGCGCGAAATCGACGCGCTCCGCAAGTATCTGATGAACGACAACGGGAAGGTTCTGATGCTCCTGTCTCTCGGCTCGCTCGGGGGGCTCGAGGACATTCTCTACGAATGGGGAATTATGAGCGACGACAAGCTCGTTCTCGACACGGGCGGCGACTACGAAAGCAGCGCGGGCGACCTCATCGCCCGAAGCTTCCCGAAAAATCCGCACCCGATTGCAAAGTATCTTGTCGATATTTCGATGCCCGTCCAGTTCGGCTCGGCGCGCCCCGTGCGCCCCGACATGGGATCGCCCATAGACGACTCGCTGAAAGTCGACGAAATAATTTTGAGCAGCCCCACCAGCTGGGCGGAGACCTCTTACGCGCGCGGCGGAGTCCAGAAATACGACGAAAGCGTCGATTTGGCGGGGCCCCTGCCGCTGGGAATGGCGGCGTCGAGGGTCGGCGGCGACGCGCTCGGGCTGACAATCCCCGGCGGGCGGCTCGTCGTGTACGGCGACGAAAATTTTGCGGCGAACCGTTGGTTCAACAGGCTCGGGAACTCGAAGCTTGCGGTCAATACCGTCAACTGGCTCTTCGACGAAAACTCGATGCTCAACATACCCGCGCGGCAGCTGGAATCGTATTCGCTCACGCTGTCGCTCAACGAAATAACGGGCTTGGCGTGGCGGTTTATGATTCTCCCCGCGGCGGTTCTGTTAATCTGCCTGTTCGTGTGGCTCGCCAGAAGGAACTAATATGAGATTCAGATTTACGATTTTTTTGCTGATTGCCAACATCGCGCTTTTCGCCGCCATCTGGGGGCTGGAGCGCGAAAAGCCCGCGGGGGCTTCCGACCGCCGCGATATGGCGCCCGTGACGGTTCTCGAAATCGAGGGCAGGACGATTGAGCGTCCGCGCGTGCTGAAGCTTGAAAACAACCGTTGGCGCATAACTTCGCCAATCGACTGGCCTGCGAATCTCTTTGCGGTCAACCGCATAATCAGCCAGCTCGAATTTCTCGAAAAGGAGACGGGCTTCCCCGTCGCGGAGGCGCAGAAGCGCGGGCACGGACTCGCGGAATACGGGCTTGCCGAGCCCGCGTACGTCTTCAAGTACGGCAACGGCGAGAAGATGTATTCGCTTAAAATCGGTAAGGGTGCGCCCGTCGGCAACCGCATTTATCTGCTCGATTCGCTCTCGGACAGGATTGTCGTCGTGGACAAGGAATTCGTGGACGGGTTGATTGTCGACATCGAGCGGCTGCGCAACCAGACGGTGTTTTCGATACCGCGCTTCGAGGTTTCGTCGTTCTCGGTGCGTCTGCCGATAGCGATTTCGCCCGCCGACCCGAAGACGAATTTCACCCGCGTGGGGCTCGTGCGCGACGCGGGCAAATGGCGAATGGAAACCCCCGTCGCCGCCGCCGCGGACGCGCGCGAAGTCGACGCGTTCCTCGACGAAATCTGCCGCGTGTGCGCGCTGGGCTTCCCGCGCGACGTGTCGCTTTCGGAGGCGGGCTTCGACGGCGGAACGCTTCCCGCGAGCATAACGATTCAGGGCACGAACCGCCGTCAGGTTCTGCAAATCGGCGCGAGAATCAAGAGCGGCTCGCAGGTGTACGCGCGGCTCGACGACAACCCGACGATTTTCACAATCGACGCCGTTTTGCTCAAGAGCCTCGACAACCTCCAGACGACTTTGCGCGACAAATCCTTCTTCCGCTTCGACGCCGCGCGCGCCACTGCGCTCGAGATTGCAAAGGGCGGGCAGTCGGTTTCGCTGCACAAGCTCGCGGGCGGGCACTGGGACGTTTCGGGCGTGTCGGACGGCAAGCGGATTTCGGCGGACGCGGACTTGGCGGTTGTCGGCGACATTCTCAACAAGCTTTCAAAAGTGCGCGCGCGCAGGTTTGTTTCCGACTCCGCCGTAGACACTTCCAAATACGGAATCAACGCCGACTCCCTGCGCATTACGATTACGCGCGACGACGGCACGAGCGAATCCATACGAATCGGCGCGGAATACGACGATGCGGGCGAGCCGCTGATGTACGCCAAAACGGGCTCTGGCAACGCGATATACGGAATATCGAAGGAGCTTGCGCAGGCGGTCTCGACCGACTTTTTGAAATACCGTTCGAAGGTTCTCGAGGTCATGCCCGAAAAGGCGGTCATCACCTCCGTGAAAATCGTGCGGCTGGCGGATTCCGCAACCTTGTTCGAGGTAAAAGCCTCGGGGGCGGAGGGGTTCGACCAAGCCCTGAAAAAGCTGCCCGTTCGCGAATCCGCCGCAGTCGGTGTTCTCGAGAAAGCCGCAAAGGTGTTCGCGGTAGCTCAGTACTTGCCGCAGAAATTCTCGGAAGACGCAGTGGCGGCGGACGGGAAAAAATACCCGTGGGTCTACGCGGTATCGGCGACTGCCGACCTTCCCGGAGCGGGTTCGGCGGCGGCGGTCTCGCGCGAAATCTATCTTACCGCGCGGCTGGGCGGAAGCCTGCAATACGGCGGCTCGAAGATGACGGGCAGCGTGTTCGTCCCCTCCCGCGAATTTATAAACGCGGTCTTCGAGATTGTCTCGAATAGGGACGTTCCGCAGGAACTCCAAAAAACGCCGCCGACCCCGCCGACCAAATAGCTTTGAAGCCAGCCAACACAACGCCGACCGATTCCGCCGCGCGCCCGCGCAACGCGTTTTGGCGGGCGTTGTACCCGCTGAACGCCATGCTCGGCGGGCTGCTCGTATTTCTGGCTGCGGTGTTTTTCGTCCTTTGGCGCGACGTTTTCCCGCTCCCCGAATTTGCGGCGGGCGGCATAAAAAGCGTGCTACTCGAAAACGGCGTGGATTTGGATTTTTCGTCGGCGAGCATATCGGCGCGCGGGCACATAATAATCAACGACGCGTCCGTGCGAATCGAGGGTACGCCGTCGCCGTTTTTCTCCGCCGAGCGAATCGACGCCTCGTTTTGGATTGCGCCGCTGGCGGCGGGCGAAGTGCGGCTGCGCGGTTTGCGGATATACGGCGGCGCGCTCGGCGACACCGTAAACGGCGTCGCAAATTCGCCCGCGATTTCGCACCTGTTTTTGGGCATTACAAAGTCGGGCAAATGGTGGCGCGTCGATTCCGCCTATTTTAAGATAAAGACGCTAACCGCGTATCTTTCGGCGAACATTTCGGAGGATTTTTCCGTCGACGAATTTTTGCGGGCAAACGGGCTGCCCGACAAATCGGAATCGAAGCCCGAAGCGCGCGGCGCCGCGCGCTCGGGCGGCTTGAACGCCGTCGCGGAGAAAATCGACACGTTCGTCGGCGCGTGCAAAAAATATTCGAAAAATCTCGATATGTTTTCATCGCCCGTATGCTCGGCGCGGCTCTTCCTTTCGGGGGCGGAGTCGAGCAGGGGTGGGCTCGTCTTCTACTCCAACAGGGCGGTTTTCCCCGTCGGTTCGAAGGACGCGCGGGTGGAAAATATGCGCCTCGGGATTCGCTACGACGGCGGGAAAATCTACGAAAAGCTCGCTCTCACGGCGTCGGCTGAAAGTTTTTCGTGCAAAGACCTGCCGAAAAGCGGCGGGATTTCGGGGTTCGCCCGACTCTCGTTCGACGGGGCGGCGGCGGAGCTTTCGGACATCGACATATCCGTCGAAAATATCGAATACGCGGGCGTTAAAATCGACAACGTCCAGCTGCAAAAACGCGTCTTGGATTCCGAAAACTACGGCGAAGACTGGCGGTTCTTCGCGGCGATGAATCCGTACAGAATCGGCGGAAGCTTCGGGGTCGACAAGTCGCTGCGCTTCGGGGCGGATTTCGAGGGCGCGTTCGACCCGCAAATCATCACGCGGCACGAGTCGCTCGCCGACATCGACGAACTCAAACAGCTTTCCTTCCCGCGGGGTCTTTCCGTCAACGGATTCGCCGAGGGGAAAATCGATTCCGCCGCCGTCAAAGTCGGCGCGTCGTTCGAGTCCTCCGACTGCATAATTATGAATATCCCCGTGCGGAGGGTGTCTGGCAGGGTGGCGTTCGACTCCGCCACGCAACTGCTCGACGCCTACGACCTGAACGTCCAGACGCGCGAGGACTGGGCGGTCAACGGGCGGTTCGTGCAAAATCTTGGCGACAACCGATATTACATTTTCGTGGACGGGACAATCCGCCCGATGGCGATTGCGCATTTTATGGAGGATTGGTGGACGCGCGTCTTCAAGTCCTTCGAATGGACGAAAGAGAGAAATTTCCCGAAAGCCGACTTTTTCGTCGAGGGCAAGTGGGGCGAGCCCGAATACATCTGGTGTTTCGGCAGGGCGGGCGGTTCGGACGCCGCCTACAACGGGGTTGCGTTCGACGACTTTTCTCTCAACGTGTGGGTCGCGCCCGAGCGCATTTCGCTTTACGACATACGCATAAAGTCGTCCGACCGTACCGCCCACGGCAATATGCAGTGGCTCTACGACGGCGGAAAACTCACGACATTCGACCGCCAGACGCTCTTTTTGGTCTCGGGGCTGTCGTCCGCCGAGCTTGTCGCGCTGGGCGGCGAGGACGTCGCCGAAATCACGGATGTCGTGAAATTTTCGCGCCCGCCGCAGATTACCGTAAACGCGCTGATGCGCAATCCGCACAACAACCCCGACAACATTCCCGACATTTTCAACGTCGCGGGTTTCGCGCCGTCGATTACCGAAATCGAAACCGCAAAATTGGAAAACCTCCGCTTCGAAGCCAAAAGCGACAAGACAACCACCCGCGTCGAAAACGCCTCATTCGACTTCTGCGGCGGCACGGCGGACGGCAACATAACGCTCGTAAGAAGTGGCAAGAAAATGTTGTTCAACGCCTACGCGCGCGCGCAGAAGATGAATCAGGCGAAGTTCACCGAATTTCTGATGTCGCTCGACCCCTCCGCCGATTCCCCGAAAACCGCAACCGCCGACGCCCCGAAAGAAAACGCCGCCGAGCCCGCGGGCGTCGGACAAAATGGGGACGGCAAGCCCGCCGCAAAACCCGATTCGGGCGGTTCGGGCTTCCTCGACGGCGGCGAAAACGGGAGCGTGGATTTGTCGCTCGCGCTCAGGGGCGATGTCGCCGACTTTGCGCACTCGAAGGGCGCGGGATTCGCGAGTCTCACAAATCCCGACCTAATCCGCCTTCACCTTTTCGGCGCGATTTCCCGCGCATTTTCGGCATTGCACCTTCCGCTCGGTTCGTTCGACATAAACTACGCCAACAGTCCCGTCGAAATTTCGGGCGGGCGCGTGTCGTTCCCGAAGCTCGAAATGGGCGGGGCGGTTATGCGCATTAAAGGCGCGGCGACGTACGACTTCCTGAACGACGATTTGGACGCGGGCATGGCAATCTATCCGTTCGGCGGGCTTACGAATCTGATAGCAAGCGGAATTTCGCTGCTCGTAAATCCGCTCGCAAACGCAATCGAGGTCACGCTCGACGGAAAGATTTCCGACCCGAAAATCGGCATGGAGGTCAAGCCCATAAACATACTGCAGGGCGAAAAGCGCGTGCTCGAAAAGATACGCAACTCGCTTTAGCCGCAATTTCGGGTCGGCGCGGGCGGGCGGCGGCTCGAAAAACTTTCGGCGTCCGAATTTTCCGCCGACATTAAAACAAAAAAATTCCGATTAAAAATACGAATATTGTTGATTTGCCCCCCTCTAAATAAAATATTTTAAACGATATGAATTTGGAACCCAAAAAAACAACCGCGTCGGGACTCCCGCGAATGGAAGTCCATGAATGCACGGACAAAATCCGCATCACAGACGACGGCGAAGCATACTACGGAATAACCAAAAAGGCGGCGATTGCCGAGGCCTCGCGCTGTCTGCACTGCCCCAAGCCAAGATGCCAAATCGGGTGTCCCAACCACATAAACATTCCCGAATTCGTCTTCGAAATCGCCAACGGCAATATCGCCGAGGCGGCGAAAAAGCTCGCGCTCCAGTCCACGATGTCCGCGGTTTGCGGACGCCTCTGCAACCAAAACAAGCAGTGCGAGGGCTCGTGCGTGCTCGGCATACGCGGCAAGCCCGTGGCAATCGGCGCGCTCGAGCGTTTCGCCGCCGATTTCGTCCGCATTAACGGCTATACTTCCGTCCCCGCGTGCAAGCCGCCGACGGGAAAATACATCGCGATAATCGGTCTCGGCCCAGCGGGCATAACGGCTGCCGAAAAGCTCGCCGAAATGGGGCACGCGGTCGAAGTCTTCGAAGGGCGCGACCTCCCAGGAGGCGTGATGATGTACGGCATTCCCGAATTCCGCCTCCCCCGCGAAATCGTCTTTGAAAGGGTCTCGAGGCTCGAAAAAATGGGCGTCGGCATCCACTACGGAATCGGTATCGGCGAGCCCCCGTACAGCCTCGACGAACTGCGCGAACGCTACGACGCCGTATTGGTGGCAACGGGCGCGTGGAAGCCCATTACGATGTACATCGCGGGCGAATATGCCAAGGGCGTCTACACCGCAAACGAATTTCTCGGCAGATTCAACCTCAGCACGATGGCGGGCGACAGAATGATGGTATCGCCCATTCGCGCCAAGAACGTTATTACAATCGGCGGCGGGAATGTCGCAATCGACACTTCGCGCGTGGCTCTCAGGTGCGGGGCGAAATCGACGCTCGTCTACCGCCGCACAATCAAGGATATGCCCGCGCGCGCCGACGAAATCGAACTCGCCAGAAGCGAGGGCGTCGAGATGCTCGAAAACACCCTGCAGAAGAAAATTTTGTACAACGAAGCGGGCAGCGTCTACGGAATCGAGTGCATCAAAACCCAGATGGGCGAGCCCGACGCTTCGGGGCGGCGCGTCCCCGTGGAAATCCCCGGCTCGGAATTCATCTTGGGGTGCGATACCGTAATTCTTTCGACTGGTAGCAAGCCGCGCGACAGACTCGCGAGAAACTGCATGCACCTGAAGCTCAACCCCAACGGCACGATTGCCGTCAACCCGCAGACGCTCCAGACTTCGATGGAGGGCGTGTTCGCGTGCGGCGACGTCGTGACGGGGCCGCTTACGATTGTCGCGGCGATGGTGCAGGCAAAGCAGGTTTCGGAGTCGATAGACAACTATCTGAAGGGCGGAGCGGTTGAAGCCGCAGAGTCGGCGTCCGAACCCGCGCCCGACGGCGCGCAGAAGTAGTTTTCGGGCGTTCGGCAAAAATGGGAGACCGCAATAGGTCTCCTTTTTTTGTGTTTTAGGATTGATAAACCGCCGTTTAAAATTAAGAATTTTTTCCATGAAATTAACGAAACTATTTGTATTGGCGGCGTGCCTTACGCCGATGTTTTCCTTCGGGGCACTCGTCGACGAAATGAAAATTTCCGACGCGCTGCGCGAAAAGTGGAACGACCCCGCGGTGAAGTCGAGAATCGCCCGCGGTATCGAGGAAAACCGCAAGGGGGATTTCTCGATAAAATTCGACAAAAAAGTCTCCGATTTGAAAGCGGAACTCGTGCGCCACGAATTCGTTTTCGGCGCGCCGACAATGGCTCTTGCCGCAGTGCAGGGCAAGGACGGGCACGAGGACGCCGACAGATTCGCAAAAATGCGGAAGCTCGTGTGGGAAGACCTCTTCAACGGCGCGACGATATCCACACTCTGGAAATTCTACGAACCGCAGCCCGGCCAATACCGCTTTGAAAAGGACGCGCCCTTTATGCTGTACCGCCCCGCGCCCGCAAAAATGCTCGAAATGTGTCGCGAGCTCGACCTCACTCCCAGAATGCACTGCCTTTCGTGGTTCTTCTCCCAATGGTGCTTCCCCGACTGGGTTGAAAAGACGTCGGAGGCGAGCGCGGCGGCGTCCGACCGCTATTTCAAAAAAGTCTGCGAACGCTTCGGCGACGAAGTCCGCTACTGGAATATCGCCAACGAGTACTGCCGTTTTTACGATGAAAACACCAGAAAGTACATGCACCGCGACCCCGTCTACAAGGCGTTCGTCGAAGCCCGCAAGCATCTGCCCGAAAGCGCGGTTTTCACATACAACGAACTCTCCGAATGCTGGTACGACGCCTTCTACAACCGCGAATACGCGCCGACTTATCTGATTATTCAGAACCTGCTTTTGCGCGGCTGCAAAGTCGACGAACTTGGTATGCAGCTGCATATTTTCTCCGAACGCCAGTGGGCGGATACATTGCAGGGCAAAACCCTATCGCCCCAAGTTCTGTTTACCGCTCTCGACGTCTACGCGGGCTTGAACATTCCGCTGCAGATAACCGAAATCACAATCCCCGGACTCCCCGAGGGCGAAGTTGGCGAGGCGAATCAGGCGTTTATTGCCGAGAATTTTTACAGGCTCTGGTTCAGCCACCCGAACGTGAAGTCCATCACTTGGTGGCACACGGTTGACGGCACTTCTAAGGCGGAGGGCAAGTGGAAGTCGGGCATTTTGAGGTTCGATTTCTCCAAGAAGAAAGTCTACGACGTTCTCCAAAAGCTTATCAAGGAGGAATGGACGACCAAGGTTGCGGCGCAGTCCGACACGGATAAACTGGCGTTCCGCGGCTTCTACGGAAAATACAAAATCACCTACACTTTGGACGGCAAAAAGTACGAAAAAATTATCCCCCTGTACAAAGAGGGCTTGAAAGCGTACAAACTCTCCGCCGAAGACAAGCAGGCGACGCTCTCGACCAACTAAGAGCGGCTAACGCACAAAAAAAGGGGCTTGGCGCGGGCAGATTCCCGAATGCAAGTCCCTTTTTTTTTATGCCCGAACGGCGGCGGCTTTTGTAGACCAGTACGCCAGTTCTTGTGCCCCAAGTGGCGGCGTTTTCTTCAGGAAGCATTAACTTTTCCCCGTTCCCGAAGTTGTTTTTTCGGAGGGTTGGGGTAGAGAACTTATTGCGCCCAAATTCCCTTTGGGGAACACATAAAAATTTATTGAGCGGGGCGGGGCGGATTGTTGTAGTACTGCCCGAAATTTTCGGGAGCTGGGCAGCCGTCGGAGATGTCTTTCATCATTCTTTCGGCGGTTTTGTAGACACCGAAGAAAGGAGTTTTCTCTTTGCCCTGCGGCGCGTTTTCCGAAACTTTTGCGCACCAGTACACGGCTTTTGTTAGGTCTTTATTTGTCTCGAAGCCGCGCCAATAACGCCATGCGACATACAGCTTTGTCGAGTCGTCCGCCCTCTGCGCCCCGCGCTCGAGCCACTTTGTCGCCATAGCAAAATCCTGCGGAAAGCCGTTCGAGCCGTCCGCATAAAACGACGAAATTTTGAAGCAGTATCCGTTGTCGGCGTCCGCGAGCTTTTCGAAATACTCCTGCGCCTTTTTCGGATTTTTCGGCAGAAATTTTCCCTTCGCGTACATTTTCGCGACCTTGTCCATCGCGTCCTTGTCGCCGAGTTCCGCCGCTTTTTTGTACCAGAAGACCCCCTGTAGTTTGTTCTGCTCGAGTCCCCCTTTGCCCGACATATACTGTTTTGCGACCGACGTCATCGCCCCAATGTCGCCTTTCTTGGCGGCTTCGAGTTCGAGTTGCGAAAATTTTCTTTCCCAATATTTTGACTGTTCGGCGTCTCCCTGCGTTTTGTAGATTTGCGCGAGCTTCATAACCGCCTCGGGGTGTCCAGCTTCCGCCGCTTGGGTAATCCAGTACATTCCACGCTGCGGGTTTTTCGGCATCAAATACCCGAACATATATGCGTTCCCGAGTGCCCACTTGTCAATGGGCGTTCCGTTCTTCGCGCCGGCCTCGCGCCAGCGGATTGCCGAGTCGATGTCGCGCGGCAGAATTTGTCCTTCGGCGTACGCGCAACCAAGCAGCGTTTGCGCGGGCGCGAAATTCTGCTCCGCCGCCGCCTTGATGTATTCGAGCGCGAGCGCGGGGTTTTTCTCCGCGCCGTTTCCGCCTTTCGTGTACAAAACTCCGAGTGCGAGCTGGGCGGTAGGGTCGCCCGCGTCGGCTTTCTTTTTGAGGTTGTCCAATTCCGCGTTTGCCGCAAACAGCGCGGTTGCGGACAGTACGAGGGCGATTGCGAATTTCGGGAGTTTCATATTTGTAAAAATGTCGTTATGCCTGCTGAACCGCCAGCAGTCCGCTTCTGCCCGCAAAGGGCGACATTTCGATTTTGCAGACGGGTAGTGTATTGCGCTTGGCGTCGAGCTCGCGGGCGCGGTCTTCGAGCGAATAAAATTCGACGCCCCGCTTTTGAGCGGCTTCGAGGAATTCGTCGAACCATTTCAAATACGCCATTCCCTCGAGCTCCGCGTGTGCCGTGATTACCGAATATTCCGTTTTTCCCATTTCCGCGAAGTGCATATCGGCGACCTGCCCGATTTTCACAGTCCCGAGAACTTCGTCGAGCGTCGGGAGGGTCGAGGGGATTTGGATAGTCTTGAAAACGCGTCCGCCCATTTCGGGCAGGAACGGGAATTTCCCGCGCGTGTCGGAGGCGTACAGCAGGTTTGCGGCGTCCTCGAGTGCGAGCGCGGTCGGCGAAATCTGCCACCCCGGCGCGCCGCAGCACAGCGCCTCGCGCCCGAAGATTTTTTCGAATTCCGCGCGCGCGTTAGAAAACAAGGTCTCGACCTGCGAGTCGCGCATCGTAAAAAGGAAATCCTGCCAGCGGAAGTGATCCCAGCAGTGTATGCCGCACTCGAAGCCGTCCGCCGCGACCGCCTTCATCTGCGCAGCGCAGAGTTTCGCGATTTTCGGAGCGGGCAAAAGCGTGCCGTACAGCAGCGTTTTTATCCCGTAGTTCCCCGCGACATTCGAGCGCAGGCACTTTTTCAGAAATCCCCTGCGGAAGATTCTGCGCAGCGCCTTGCCCGTGTTGTCGGGCCCGAGCGAAAACAAAAATGTTGCGGGAATTCCGCGTTTTTTCAGGAGTTTTGCCAGCGCTGGCACGCCTTCGCGCGTGCCGCGGTAGGTGTCGATGTCGATTTTTATCGCGAGTTTCATCTGAATGAACTTTCGGGCTTATTTGTCCGAAAGCTCGTAATCCTTTTTCAAGAGGTGGTAGTCGAGCGTGAGTTTCAGCGCGGTGCGCAGGTCGGTCGTCGGCTTCCAGCCGAGCACCTTTTCCGCCTGCTTTACGGACGGCACGCGGCGCGAAACGTCCGCATAGCCCTCGCCGTAGTATTCCTTAGCCGAGACCGTTTTTATCACGGCGTTCTTTGCCGCCTGCGCGTATTCGGGGTATTCGCCGAACAGCTCTATGAGCATTTCCGCGAGCTGCTTAATCGAGAATTCCATATCGGGATTGCCGATATTGAAAATCTTGCCGTCGGCGCAGCCGTCCTTGTTTTCGAGGATTTTGAGCAGGCACTCGATGCCGTCGTCGATGAACGTGAAGCTGCGCTTTTGTTCGCCGCCGTCCACGAGCATAATCGGCTTGCCGTGAATGATGTTGTGCGCAAACTGCGTGAGCACGCGCGACGAGCCCTCCTTGGGGGCGGTGATGTCGTCGAGCTTCGGGCCGATGAAGTTGAACGGGCGGAAGAGTGTGAATTTCAGCCCTTCGTGGTTGCCGTACGCCCAGATTACGCGGTCGAGCATTTGCTTGATGCACGAGTAAATCCAGCGTTCCTTTGCAATCGGGCCGAGCACGAGGGGTGAGGTGTATTCGTCGAACTGTGTGTCGGGGCACATTCCGTAGACTTCGGAGGTCGAGGGGAAGACGATGCGCTTGCCGTATTTGGCGCACTTTTTGACGATGTCGACGTTGGCTTCGTAGTCGAGATTGTAGACGCGAAGCGGGTCTTTAACGTAAAGGGCGGGGGTTGCGATTGCGACGAGCGGCACGACGGTATCGCATGCTTTGATTTGTTCTTCGACCCAGTCGGCGTCTTTGACGATGTCTTTCTTTTCGAAAACAAAGCGTTCGTGCCCGAGGCAGTGGGGGATTTTATTCGACGCCAAGTCCGCGCCGACAACGGTCCAGTTGGTTTTCTTCAGAATTTTCCAAGCCAGTGACGAGCCGATGAAGCCATTGACTCCCAAAATCAAAATCCTTTTATGACTATTCATAGAGCCAATAATGGGAAAGGCGTTCGAGTGCGCAAGTTTTTTGTGTGTGGAATAGTCAGCAAAATTGCGAAGCAATTTTGCGCGGTGTTTTTTAGACAGGGGGTCTTGCCCCCTACGGAAAAATTGGTTTTACCAATTTTTCCTACCCCCGCTTGGGCGCGTGA
>DJPO01000042.1:0-6347 GCA_002437405.1 Opitutia bacterium UBA6410
TTGATGTCCTTGAGCATTGTGATATCCAGCATCTGGTCGGCGACTATGCGTTTTAACCGCGCGTTCTCACGCTCCAACTCGCGAAGCCTTAGTATGCTCTTAGACTCCATGCCGCCGTACTTAGCCTTCCATCGATAAAACGATGAATCGTTGACCCCGTACTTGCGCAGCGTATCCGAAACGTTGTTCGATACCTCCGCCGCCTTGAGTATTTGCGTGATTTGCTCTTCCGTGTATTTTTTGCGTTGTTTTCCCATTTGATTTGCCTTTCTCTTTAGCCAATCATTTTATCCCTTGCAAGTCTGTATTATTTTTGGGGCACACATCAGAAGTATTGGCGTAGCCAATCTTCGGAAGGGGCTTGCCCCTTCCTATGGCTGGCGCACCTTGCGCCCGCCGTATCAAGCCTGATTTCACGCGCCAAGCGGGGATAGGCGAAATTGGCAGAGCCAATCGCCGTAAGGGGCAACGCCCCTTCATGATAGTCCTCTTGACTTTTTTTTTGAAATGCTTTTGAGTCTTTGCATTTATTACTATGAGTATCTCCGGCGAAAAAATTACTATCTCCAACGGCAAACTTAATGTGCCCTCAAACCCCGTCCTTCCCTTCATCGAAGGCGACGGAATCGGCCCCGACATCTGGAAGGCAGCCGTTCGCGTCTTCGACGCGGCGGTCGAAAAGGCGTACAAAGGTTCGCGCAAAATCCAATGGCTCGAAGTCCTCGCGGGCGAAAAAGCTTTCAACAAAACGGGCAGCTGGCTCCCGCAGGAAACCCTCGACACTTTTAAGGAATACCTCGTCGGTATCAAGGGCCCGCTCACTACCCCCATCGGCGGCGGTATCCGCTCGCTCAACGTCGCGCTGCGTCAGGAGCTCGACCTCTACGTCTGCCAACGCCCCGTCCGCTATTTCAGCGGAGTCGACAGCCCCGTTAAGCGTCCCGACCTCGTGGATATGGTAATCTTCCGCGAAAATACCGAGGACATCTATGCGGGTATCGAATTCGAACGCGGCTCGGACGACGTCGAAAAGCTCAAGGCTTTCCTCAAGGCTCAATTCCCCAAGAAGTTTGCGAAAATCCGCTTCCCCGAAACCTGCGGAATCGGCATTAAGCCCGTATCGCAGGAGGGTACGGCGCGTCTGGTTAAGTCGGCAATCGAATACGCAATCGCGCAGAACCGCAAGAGCGTGACGCTCGTCCACAAGGGCAACATTATGAAGTTCACCGAGGGCGCGTTCCGCGACTGGGGCTACAAAGTCGCCAAGGAACAGTTCGGCGCGGTCGAAATCGACGGCGGCCCGTGGTGCAAACTGCCCAACGGCATCGTCGTAAAGGACGTAATCGCCGACGCATTCCTCCAGCAGATTCTGACGCGCCCCGCCGAATACGACGTCGTCGCAACCCTCAACCTCAACGGCGACTACATCTCCGACGCGCTCGCGGCGCAAGTCGGCGGAATCGGCATCGCCCCCGGCGGGAACATCAACTACACCACCGGACACGCGATTTTCGAAGCCACCCACGGCACTGCACCCAAGTACGCGAACCTCGACAAGGTCAACCCCGGTTCGATTATCCTTTCGGGCGAAATGATGTTCCGCTACCTCGGCTGGAACGAAGCCGCGGACTTGATTATCTCGGGTCTCGAAAACGCGATAAAGGCAAAGACGGTCACGTACGACTTGGCGCGTCTCATCGCGGGCGCGAAAGAGGTAAAGTGCTCGGAATTCGCGACGGCAATCGTCGCAAATATGTAATATTATGGCGAACAACCTTCTTGTAGTCGGCTCGATAGCCTACGACAACATACGCACGCCCGAAGCCTCGCGGGACTGGATTCTCGGGGGCTCGGCGGCGTACGCCGCGCTGTCGTCGTCGTTCTACGCACCCACGCGCCTTTGCGGGATTGTCGGAAAGGATTTCAAGCCCGAAGACATGCAGCGCCTTTCGCGCAGGGGTATCGACACATCGAACGTCGAGTGCGACCCCAGCGGCGAAACGTTCTTCTGGAGCGGAAGCTACCACGACAATTTCAGCAGCCGCGAGACCCTCGAAGTCCGCGTGAACGTCTACGAAAACTACGAGCCCAAGCTCAACGACACCGCAAAGTCGTCGGAATTTCTGCTTTTGGGCAATATCGGCCCCGATGTCCAGACGAAGGTTTTGGACTCGATGACGAAAAAGCCCTTCGTGGTTCTCGATACGATGGATTTGTGGATAAACATCGCGAACGCGCCCCTGCGCGCGCTCGTTGCACGCGCGGACATCTTCATTGTAAACGACTCCGAAGCAAAGCTGCTTTCGGGCGAGCGCAACATAATCCGCGCGGGCGAAGAGCTTCTTAGAATGGGCGCGAAGTCGGTAATCGTCAAGACAGGCGAATACGGCGCAATGCTCTTCCACAAGGACGGATTCTTCGTAATCCCCGCCTACCCGATACGCGAATTGCGCGACCCCACGGGCGCGGGCGACACCTTTGCGGGTGCGCTTACGGGGCATCTGGCGGGCTCGGGCAAAACCGACTTCCGCGCAATCAAAAGCGCGATGCTCGCGGGCGCGGCGGCTGCGTCGCTTACCGTCGAGTCGTTCTCGTGCGACAAGCTCGAGGAGGCGGGTCTGGAGGAAATCAACAGACGCCGCGAATACATCAAAAACATAGCGGAGATTGAATAAATATGACAACGGTTCTCGAAATCGCACAACGCGCCCGCGCGGCGTCGCTGGAATTGGCTACGGTATCGACCGAGCGCAAAAACGCGGCACTCGAACGGCTCGCGCAGCTTCTCGAGCAGTCCGCGGACGAAATCGTCGCGGCGAACGTGCGCGACGTAGAGACCGCCGCAAAAGCGGGGCTTTCAAAGCCCATGCTCGAACGCCTTTCGCTCGACCCGAAGAAAATCGCGGGGATAGCCGAGGGCGTCCGCCAAGTCTGCAAACTCCCCGACCCCGTGGGCGAGGTAATCGAATCGACGACCCGCCCGAACGGCATCGAAATTTCGAAAGTCCGCACCCCAATCGGCGTCATCGGAATCATCTACGAAAGCCGCCCGAATGTGACAATCGACTGCGCCGCGCTGTGCCTTAAAAGCGGCAACGCGGCAATCCTGCGCGGCGGCAGCGAGGCGTTCGGCACGAATATGGCGCTTGCGAAGCTGATTTCGCGGGCACTCGCCGACACGGGGCTGAACCCCGACTGCGTGCAAATCATTCCCACAAGCGACCGCGCCGCGCTCGGCGAGCTTCTCAAGCTCGACAAATATGTGCATTGCATAATCCCCAGAGGCGGCGAGGGGCTGATTCGGTACGTCGTGCAAAACTCGACAATCCCCGTCATCAAGCACTACAAGGGCGTTTGCACCGTCTTCGTCGACGAGTCCGCCGACCCCGAAACGGCGCGGATTCTGACGGTAGACGCCAAGTGCCAACGCCCGAGCGTCTGCAACGCCGCGGAGAATCTGATTGTCCACAGCGCGGCGGCGGAAAGGCTGCTCCCGCCCGTGGCAAAGCGGCTCGCGGAACTTGGCGTGCAGCTGCGCGCCTCCGAGCGCGCGGGCGCGGTTCTCGAAAAGGCGTCGATTCCCTTTGTCCCCGCAACGGAAGAGGATTTTTCGACCGAATACATCGACCTTATAATTTCAATCGACTTGGTCGATTCGGTCGAGGCTGCGGCGGAATTCATCAACAAATACGGCTCGGGGCACTCGGATTTAATAATTACGCAAAGCGAACAGAACGCCGAAAAATTCCTGAATCTCGTCGATTCCGCAACCGTTTACTGGAACGCCTCCACGCGCTTTACCGATGGCTTCGAATTCGGGCTCGGCGCGGAGATAGGCATTTCGACCGACAAGCTCCACGCGCGCGGGCCGATGGGCTTGCGCGAGCTTTGCTCGTATAAATACAAAGTGCGCGGCAGCGGGCAAACGCGCGGCAAACCCGACGGCAAATAGGAGCGGATATGGACAGGCTCGAAGAGATTTTCAAAATGCAGTATGAGCTCAACAAGCGCATAGGCGTCGATACCGCGAATATGGACGACGCCGAGCGCATAAAGTGGGTGCTCAACTACAGCCGCGCCCTCGGGCAGGAAAACGCCGAGCTGGTCGATTCCGTGCCGTGGAAATGGTGGGCGAAATACCAGAACTTCGACCCGCAAAATGCGCGCGTGGAAGTCGTGGATATGCTCCACTTTTTGGTTTCGATAGCGCAGGTGCTCGGTATGACCGCCGACGATTTCTATCAAGTCTACGCGAAGAAAAACCACATCAACCACAACCGTCAGGACTCGGGCTACGTCAAGAAGGACGCGGACGACTGCAAGGGAATATAACGCCCGCCGAATTTCTTTCTTTGCTTCCTTTGTTGCGCTTTTGCTGCCTCCCTTGTTGGCTTCTGGCGCGTCCCTTGTTGCACCTCCGCCGCGTCCCGCGCCGATTTCTGCGGCGCGTTTCGGTTGGCCGTAGTTTGTACAGTCCCGCGCCGTTTTTTATTTCGCGTTGCCATCGGTTTGCCGCCGTGTGCTCAAAATTACGCCTGCGCCGCTATCATTCGCGCGAATGTTTTTGTTATCGTTCCCGCTTTTGTTCCCGCCGAGTTGGGCGCAAATTTTAGCGCCTGCAAACGTCGGGATTTTTAATTGACGACTTGCGTTGTTGTACTACTTTTTGAGTAGCGAATTTTTAATAATATGATTGAAGAATCTGAAAACAAACCGATGCATTTCATTCGGCAAATCATTGCCGAGGACATAAAAAACGGACTCCCACCGTCCGCCGTCCACACGCGCTTTCCCCCCGAACCCAACGGTTGCCTGCATATCGGGCACGCAAAGGCGTTCTGCCTCGACTTCGGAATGGCTCTCGAAAACGGCGGTCTCTGCAACCTGCGCTTCGACGACACCAATCCCGACAAGGAGGACACGCGCTTTGTCGACGCCATTCGCGAAGACGTCCACTGGCTTGGCTTCGATTGGGGCGACAGGGAATTTTACGCCTCCGACTATTTCGAAAAACTCTATTCGCTCGCCGAAGAGCTCATCAAAAACGGCAAGGCGTACGTCTGCACGCTCTCGCCCGAGGAGTTCAAGGAATACCGCGGCGTCCCCGGACAGGCGGGCAAGCCCAGCCCGCACCGCGACAGGCCGATTGAGGAAAGTCTCGACCTCTTCCGCAGAATGAGGGCGGGCGAATTCGAGGAAGGGCAGTATGTTCTTCGCGCGAAAATCGACATGTCTTCCCCCAATCTGCATATGCGCGACCCCGCCATTTACAGAATCAAAAAGGAGGCGCACCACAGAACCGGCACAAAATGGTGCATCTACCCGATGTACGACTTCGCCCACTGCCTCAGCGACGCAATCGAGGGCATCACGCACTCTCTCTGCACGCTCGAGTTTGAAGTCCACCGCCCGCTCTACGACTGGTTCATCGACAACACGAGCATCGGCGCGACTCTGAAAGTCCACCCGCGCCAGTACGAATTTGCGCGCCTGAACCTTTCGTACACGATGATGAGCAAGCGCAAGCTCCAGCAGCTCGTCGCCGAGAAGGTAGTCGAGGGTTGGGACGACCCGCGTATGCCGACGCTCTCGGGCATGCGCCGCAGGGGCTACACGCCCGCCGCAATCCGCGAATTCTGCGAGAAAATCGGCGTGACCAAATTCAACAGCCTCACCGACATCGCCCTTTTGGAACACTGCGTGCGTCAGGATTTGAACAAAATCTCCCTGCGCAGAATGGCGGTTTTCGACCCGCTCGAGGTCGAAATCTCCAACTGGGAGGAGGGTAAAACCGACTGGCTCGACGCCGTCAACAACCCCGAGGACGAATCGGCGGGCAGCAGGAAAATCCCGTTCGGCAAACACATTTTCATCGAGCGCGAAGACTTTATGGAAAACCCGCCCAAGAAGTTCTTCCGACTCTCCGTCGGCAGGGAAGTGCGCCTGCGCTACGCGTATTTTATGACCTGCAACGAGGTCGTAAAGGACGCGGACGGCAACATCGTAAAGCTCGTCTGCACAATCGACCCCGCCTCCCGCGGCGGCAACTCGCCCGATGGCAGAAAGGTGAAATCCACAATCCACTGGGTCGAGGCGTCCTCCGCCAAAAAGGCAAAGGCGCGTCTGTACGAAAACCTTTTTACGCGCGAGGATATGTCGATTCTCCCCGAAGGCGCGGACTTCAAGGATTTCCTGAATCCGACATCGGTCGTCGAAAAGGACGTTCTCGTAGAACCCGCACTCGCGGAGGCGAAAGTCGGCGAGCACATTCAGTTCGAGCGCAACGCCTATTTCACGCCCGACTCAAAGCTCTCGACTCCCGATGCGCCCGTCTTCAACCGCACCGT
>DJPO01000042.1:6427-8555 GCA_002437405.1 Opitutia bacterium UBA6410
CGTTGCCGCCTGCTTTGCGCTCGTTCTGTCCGCATGCTGCGGCGCGGGGAAATCGGCGCAGGCGTCGGTGGGCGAATCGTCGGCGGAAAACTCGGCGGTTGTCTACGACATTCCCGCCGAAAAGCTCCGTATCCGCGACCCGTTTGTCTTTGCCGACAAAAAAAGCGGCAAGTACTATATCCACGCTAACGGCTCGAAGCTTACAGACGAACAAATCCGCAAGTTCGGGCATGGGCGCAATGCGCTCTACGCTTTTGAAAGCGCGGACTTGAAAAACTGGCGGTTGGTCGGCGCGTCGTTTGTCCCGACCCCCGATTTCTGGGGCAAGTCCGACTTCTGGGCGCCAGATATGTTTTTCATCGACGGCAAATATTTTGTTGTTGCCACGTTCAGCGCGCAAAATCCCTCGATAAAAAACATCTACGGCGAAACCGTGCCGATGCGCGGCTCGAGCGTTCTCGTTTCCGACAGGCCCGACAGGGATTTCAAGCCCCTCGTCAACGCCCCGATAACCCCGAAGGATTACATGGCGCTTGACGCGACGGTCTTCGAGGACGCGGACGGAACTTTCTGGCTTCTCTATTGCCACGAATGGGTGCAAATTGCCGACGGGCAGATGATAGCCCAGAAAATTTCGCGGGACTTGAAAAAAACTCTCTCCGACCCGATTGTGCTTTTCAAAGCCTCCGACGCAAACTGGATTAAGGAAAAGCGCGACACCTATGTCACCGACGCCCCCGTAGTCAACAGGCTCGCGGACGGCTCGCTGTATATGACGTGGTCGTCCTTTGCGAACGGCAAATACCGCATAGGCGTCGCGCGCTCGCCCTCGGGGAAAATCGACGGCAAATGGATTCACGACGACAAGCCGCTGAACGAAGACGACGGCGGGCACGCAATGGTTTTCAAATCATTCGACGGGAAAACGAAAATTTCCTACCACGCGCCGAATTCCAAAACCGAGACCCTGACTATCTGCGACTTCAAATACGAAAACGGAAAATTCGTCATTTCGGACAAATAATTCGTTTGACGATTCGCCCGCTCGGGTGAAAATACATTCATAAATTCGGGGTTGGCAAACCCCCGCAATCGAAAAATTTTTTTATAAAAGGATACACAATGAAAGTATATATAAACGGAAAATATTACGACAAGGACGACGCAAAAGTGTCGGTGTTCGACCACGGTTTTCTCTACGGCGACGGTATCTTTGAAGGTATCCGCCTCTACAACGGGAACGTATTCAAGCTCGACAAACACATCGACAGACTTTTCCGCTCCGCCAAGGCTATCGCCCTCGATATGCCGTGGACAAAGCAGCAGGTAATCGACGCCGTTTGCGACGCATGCCGCACAAACGGACTTAACGACGCATACATTCGCCTGGTCGTCTCGCGCGGCAAGGGCAAGCTCGGGCTTTCCCCGTTCTCCTGCGTCGATCCTCAGCTGATTATCATCGCCGACCAAATCCAGCTCTATCCCAACGAACTTTACGAAAACGGACTCAAGGCGATCACAGTTCCGACCCGCAGAAATTCGCAGGCGGCGCTTCCCCCGATGGTCAAGAGCCTCAACTACCTCAACAACATTCTCGCGAAAATCGAAGCCCACGGCTGCGGTTACGAAGAATGTCTGCTGCTCAACAACGAAGGCTATGTTGCGGAATGCAGCGGCGACAACGTATTTATCGTTTTCGACGGCAAGGTGATTACGCCTCCGATTAGCGCGGGTTCGCTCGGCGGCATGACGCGCGGAACGGTCATCGAATTGGCGAAGAAGCTCGGCTTCGAAATGCTCGAAAAGCCGCTCACGCGTTTCGACATCTGGACTGCGGACGAATGCTTCCTAACGGGCACGGCTGCGAAGTTGATTCCGCTTGTGGAGCTCGACGCGCGCACGATTGGAAACGGCAAGCCCGGCGAAATCACCAAGAAGCTAATCGCCGCGTTCAACGAAGTAGCCCCCAAAATCGGCGTCCGTCTTTAGAACGCGGGCGCAAGGTGCGCCTCCCATTGAAGGGGGCGAAGCCCCCTTACGAAGATTGGCTTCGCCAATACTTCTATCCCTGCGGAATGGAAGTATTGGCTCTGTTTAGTACGCACGCCATCGCAGTTTTTCCCCAAAG
>DJPO01000042.1:8628-8907 GCA_002437405.1 Opitutia bacterium UBA6410
TGGCGATTTCTGCTTGCAGAAATGCCAAAGGGGGCGACAGTTAAGCCCCCTTTCTGAGGCGACGCGTTCTAAACGGGGTCTTGCGTTATTCGTTTTAGAGAAGGGGCGTTCCCCTTACGTCGATTTGCTACGCAAATTGCGCCTATCCCCAAAAAATAAAGGATTCGGATTATTTTTTCCGAATCCTTTGTTTTTTTATTATAGTGCAAAACTAGCGAAGCGCGTTTTGCTGTAATATTTTCGGTTTACCGAAACCAAGTTTAAAAACACCGCGCGCGG
>DJPO01000079.1 GCA_002437405.1 Opitutia bacterium UBA6410
TTTTCCGTAGGGGGCAAGACCCCCTCTTTATAGTCAGCGCGCAAAATTGCGGAGCAATTTTGCTGTCTACTTCCGCGACCGCGGGACGTTGTAGCGTTTTAACATGTCTGGCTCAGCAGCCTTTATCCGCTTGGCGTCCAATATCACTTTTTCTTTGCCCTCAAATTGCATTACTATATACCCGTCATTCACGGCGTCTGCCGTAGCCGCCAGCTCGGCGAGGTTTTTGATTTTTTTGCCGTTGAAGGTCTCCAAGATAATACTGTGCATGCCTTGATACCCTACATTCACATCGTCGCCCAAAACCTGCGATAGTACTATAACTTCGGAATCGGCGGACTGCCTGTCCTTGTCTAACATACTCATAAACTCGGGCGGAACGTCGTCGCCGCAGTCTTCCATGTAGTCCAAGGAAAGTTCGGTGAATACGAATCCGCCGACAATCACATAGCGCGGACGCTTGTCGTAAAGGTGCGGAGTTATCATTCTTTGCTGGGGAACGAGTTTTATTTTGCAGTCAAATGTTTTACCGTCGCGCAGGACGGACACGTTTATGGTTTCGCCCATTTGCTTGCGGTCGGCGATTGTCCCGAAATCGGCATTTTCGCCGCGCTCGTTGCGTATGTTGGCGTTGTTCATAATCTTGAAACCGTCTATCGCCGTGATTACGTCGTTGACGCGCAGCGCGGGCTCAGCTTTTATGAACGGGCTAAGCTCGCAAACAAGCACCCCGCTTTCGCGTCCGCCCATATGCAAACTCGCGCGGGCGTCGGGGTTGGTCAGACACATAATCTGCAAGCCCAAGACGCCGAATCCGTCGATTTTCCCGTCCTCGGCGTCGCGCAAAAAGTGCTTTATGACATCGGAATGAATCATGTAGCCGATTCCGTCGCCCTCGGAATTCACCTGAAAGGCGATACCCACAACCTTGCCGTCGTAAATAATCGGCCCGCCGCTGTTGCCGGGGTTAATCGCGGCGTCGAGCTGGGCTGCGAGATAATATCCGTAAAGCGAATGGGCGTAGCGCACGCACTCTATTCGCGAGACAATCCCCTGAGTTGCGGAGATTTCCGCGCCGCCCATTGGATACCCGACGGCGAGCACGACACTCTGAATCGGCGGGGTGTCGCCGAGCTGCATTGGCTCGATTCCGTCGAAAAACGACTTGTCGGCAACCTCGAGCAAAGCCAAGTCGCACTCATGGTTCACGGCGGCGACTTTGGCGGATACGGGGAAGCCGTCGTTGTTTTTCGAGACCGAAATATAGGTTGCGTCCGCCACATTGTGGGCGTTGGTGAGGATTTTATTGTCGGCGATGACAACGCCCGTTCCGCTCGACTGCGTTTGCGGCTTGTTTGCCCACGGGGAAATGAAATCGGGGCGGCAGGCGACGGTTTCGATTTTCACGATTGCGGAGAAGTCGCCGTCAGCCGCGGAAAGCGTGCCGCAAAACGGCAAAACTGTCCCCAAGAAAAAATAGACAAAATGCTTCATAGAAAATTCCTTTTTATGTTTACAATGCAAGCTTGCAAAGGCGGGTCAACTCAAAATCGTGCCGCCGATAACCCGCCGACTGCGACAAGCCGTATACTAACAAACCGCCACAGACTTCGTACGACGCGCCAATACACCGCAAGAAAAAAAATCCCGCGGCGGTTTTGGTTGACTTTGCCCGCAATCGCAATGTTATATTTTATTTCGCAATTTATACGAAATTCTCCTATGGAACTGAAAGATTTTTCATCGTTAAAAGGCGCGTTGGAAATCCCCTCCGCCTACAAAACCATTCGCGAAATCTCCCAACTGTCGGCGGGAACTAAATTTACGGCGGTAGTCAGAATCATCGCAAACCAGCAGAAATTGGACAAAAACAACTCGCCCTACAATATTCTCGAAATGGGCGACGCTACGGGCAGCTGCGGGAGCGCGGTGTTCTCGCGCAATCCGATATTTCCCGAAATTACGAACATCGCGGCGGGCGACATCGTAAGTATTTCGGGAACTGCGGGATACTTTAACAATAACTTCCGCCCCGACATCTACGAAATCTATAAAAAGGACGCCGACTTCGCCGAGAGAATGGGCAAGCCGCTCGTGCCCGTCTCGCCGTACAATCCCGACGAAATGTCCGCCGAGCTAAAATCGCTGATTTCCGAAAATATAAAAGACCGCCACCTGCTCGCGCTCGTCGAAAAAATTCTGGAGGAAAACGCCGCCGAGTTCCGCGAAAGCACCGCCGCGCTGAAAGTCCACCACAGCTACAAGTACGGGCTTTTGGAGCACACATTGCACGTCGCAAAGAACGCCGTAGCAATGGCGAAAAACTACCCCAACGTAAACCTGTCGCTCGCAACGGCTGGCGCGGTTTTGCACGACATCGGCAAAATCAAAGAATACGCGACGGGTCTTGAAATCGACAAAACGCGCGAGGGCAATTTGCAGACCCACATGGTGCTCGGGTACACACTTGTTCACGACGCCGCGCTGAAGCTCGGGATGCCCGAAAAGTTGCGGCAGGAAATCGAACACATCATTCTCAGCCACCACGGAAAGCTCGAATACGGAGCGGTCGTGCTCCCGCAAACTCCCGAGGCGATGATTGTCCACTCCGCAGACATGGCTGACGCGTTCCTCGGAATGGTAGCCGCCTGCGAACGCAACCGCAATCCGCGCACGGGCGAATTCAGCGACTACATTCCAGCCTACGGCTGCAACGTGCTTTTGGACAGATTCCCCGAGGGCGGGCAATCCACCCTCCCACGCCAATCTACCCTCCCGCTTTAAAAAATAGGACAATATACTTCAAAAATTTGCAAATTTGCTTGCAAATTTCCGATTTTCGGAGGAATATTTTCGTATCGCGCGGACAAAAATCCGCGCGGCATACTCGGGGGGAGGTTCGTTTTTTGACGGGGGTTTCTTCGGGTATCGAATTTACTTATTAACAAAATCAAAGGAAAAAAATGTTGAATCGTAGAAGTTTCCTGAAGGGCTCGATGGCGGCAAGCGCGTTGATGTTCCTTCCCTCGTGCCAAACATCGAAAGTCAGAAACGCCAACGGCAAACTCAACGTGGCGTTCGTCGGCGTCGGCGGCCGCGGCGAAAGCGCGGTTGCAAGCCTCGAAAAGCACCCCGACATCGTGAACATAGTCGCGTTCTGCGACGTAATGGACGACACGAAAATCAAGCCGTGGTCGGGCTACCTCAGCGCGGCGCACTCGTACAAAAAGCACCCCAACGTCCCGAGATTCCGCGACTTCCGCGTTATGCTCGACAAAATGGACAAGGACATCGACGCCGTTGTCGTCGCCACTCCCGACCACATGCACTACCCGATTGCCTCGTGGGCGATTGCCAAGGGCAAGCACGTCTACTGCGAAAAGCCCCTCACCCGCACAATCTGGGAAGCCAACGAACTTAAAAGACTCGCCAAGGAAGCGGGCGTCATCACCCAAATGGGCAACCAAGGCCACACCAACGAAGGCTGGCGCGTAATCCGCGAATGGTACGACGCAGGTTTGCTCGGCGAAATCAAGGACATCTATATGTGGACGAACCGCCCGATATGGCCTCAGGGCGGACTCACCCCGCCCTCGGGCAAGGAAAAAATCCCCGCCGAGCTCGACTACAAGCTCTGGCTGGGCGTCGCCCCCTACGTTCCGTACTCCGAACAGATTGTTCCGTTTAACTGGAGAGGTCTGCGCAACTTCGGCACGGGCGCGGCTGGCGATATGGCGTGCCACTTCTTCGACGTCCCCTACTCCGCCTTCGAACTCGGCTGCCCCGAGACTATCCAAGGCTCTTCGACTCCGTTCGACGGCTACAACTGGCCCGCGACTTCCAAGGTCGAAATGGTATTCAAGAACAAGCGCGGCTTGGGCGGTAAAATCAACGTCCACTGGTCGGACTCCGACAAACGCCCGAAGGCAATCGAAAGAGTCGACCCGAGCTTCCTCGTCTCCGACCCCAAGAATCCGTGGCACAACAGCAACGCGACATTCATCGTAGGCACGAAGGAAACAGTCCTCACCAACGAATACGGAATGAACTCGATGATTTATCCCCGCGAAAGAATGAGGGATTTGGCGAAATCGAAGGCATTGCCCGAAAAGAAAATCGCGCGCTCGATTGCCCCCGGCAACCCGCATTTGGAATGGGCGAAGAACTGCATCGCAGGCACTCTCCCGCCCGCGAACTTCGACTACGCCGCGCCGTTCACCGAAATGTGCCTGCTCTCGATGATCTCCATCAGCTTCCCCGAAACAAAGCTCGAGTACGACCCGAAGACTATGAGCTTCAAAAACTGCAAGGAAGCCGACAAGCACCTCAAGAGCCTGTACAATTACAACCCCGAATTCCTGCCGCAAAAACCCTCGTTCTTGGGCAGCATATTCGCGTAATCCACGCGGCGAAAACCGCAGACAAAAGGAGAGCCTCCGATTCGAGAGGCTCTTTTTTTTGGGGTCTAAGCGGGAACTGGGAAAAATTTTCCGCCCACGCGTTGCGCCCTACTTTTTTCGGGCGTCGGATTCGGGCTTCTTGGCGGATTTCGCCTTTACTGCCGCCGCCTTTGCCTCGCGCGCGGCTTTTTCGGCGGCTCTCTCGCGCTCGACATCGGAAATGATGTCCGACAAAACGCCGTCAAGTTTTTCGCGACGGTCAAGCGGCTTTGCGACGTCGCACAACGCATATCGAAATTCTTTTGACTGCGAAAGCGGCACGATGCGCTCGAGCGCACTACGGGCGAGCTTGCGGTCGTCCGCAGAAAGTGGCGTAAGGATTCGGCAAAGCTCGAAAACCAGAGAGCAATCGGAAATTTTCGAATAAATGTCGCGCGAAATCGCGGTTCTGGCAAATTCCGCCGCCTGCGCGTTGTTTTTCAGCTTTTTCGCAAGCTGCGAAAGCTTTAAAAGAAGCGCGGCGTCGGGCATTTTGCCGACGTATTTTTTTCCGAAATCGGCGGCGGCTTCGTCGCCCGAAGTTCGGGCAATTAGGTTCATTTTGCGGATTACCGAATATTGGGAATATTCGTCCGTTTCGCCCGAATCGATTGCCGCAATCTGCGCGTCGAGCCCCACTTTGAACGGCTTGAACATGGGGTCGCCGACAAACACGGTCTGCCAGCTCAAAAGCGGGTTTGCGGCAAACGCCGCCTCGCCCGCCGACATCGAAGCAAGCAATCCCGCCATGTAAACCTGCGGGCGGTGCGTGCCGCCCAAATACGGCTCGTAGACATTCCCGAAAGTCGAGCACACTCCCTGCGCGACAAACGACGGCGTCCACGATTTTTCGCTGCGCATATTTTTTGCGCTAAAAGAATAGATGTGCAGCGCACCCGCGCCGCGCGGAAAGCGGAAACCGCGATCGGCGAAATACCCCTTCGGCTCTTTCGAATACCAGCCGAAATAAAACGCGGGCGCATCCATTCTTTCGCCGTATCCGAAAAGCGCGCGCGACGGGCTTTCCGAAACATCAAAACCCTCCGCGTCCAAAAGCCGCTTAGTCTGCTCGAGCCACTCGTCGCCTTCCTTCGTATATTTCGATTTGTCGATATACGCCCTGCCCGCGACGCCCTTCGTTTCCGCCGCGATTGCGTTCTTTACAAGGTTTTCGGCATCGGCGCGCGTGATGCCGTCAAGGCGCGCAGTCGGAATAACGCCTGTAATCGACGGCAGGCTTCCCCACTTAGATTTGCCGAAAAGCGGGTTGGCGACGAACCCCGCGAGGGACTTGGACGGAAGAAATCTTGCGGAAAATTCGGAGTCGACGCTCGCGCCGTCCTGAAAGGATTTCGGCGGCTTGGGCTTTGGCGATTTGGGCGTAATCTGCACGCCCCACGGCACGCCGCGGCAAAAGACGACAAACGAAATATCGTGCGAAACGTATGAATAAATCTCGCGCCCGTAGGAATCTTTCGACCCGAGTTTAAACGCCTTCACCGCCCCGAGTTCGACAAGCCGCGCCGTCAGCGGATTTTCGATTTTCGCGAAATAGTCGGCTTTCGAGACTTCCCCCTTTTTGGGCATCGGCAATAAAATAATGTTTTTTAGGGGGACGGAGCGCGCCGAGCAATAGAATTCGGCGAGAGCCACCGAGTCGGAGTCGTCGGAATTTGCGACGACGTAGACTTTTTCGGGATTGATTTCAGCCCGCGCTGCGGCAAAGAAAAATACCAGCGCGAATATAGAAAAAATTCGTTTCATAATCCGATTTTCGGAAAAACAACCGCAGAGGCAAGCCGCAAATTTTCCGCACACTTACGAGAATCCCATTCCCCGCGCCCGCCCGCGCGTCCAGTCCCCACACCACCGCCCGCGCCAACGCTCGAGCCAAAATACCCGCCGCCTACGCGCTGCGTGCCCGCCCGCGCGCCCGTTCGCAAGCTAACGCCGCACACCCGCGCACCTAATTTTCGCGCAAAAACGAGCGCATTTCTTCGAGCGCGCCCAGAAGCCGCACCGACGGATACGAAATGTCGTCGCGCAAAATCGGGCAGATTTTGCCGTTGCGCACTGCGGGAGTCGCAGCCCATATCGGGTCGCGCCGCAATTTTTCCGCGATTTTTTCGGACTGCGACAAGTCGGCGACTTCGACAAACAAAACCTCGGGCGCGGACTTCAAAATATATTCGCGCGAGAGAATCGGCCACGGCGACTTCGCCACGTCCGCGCAATTCGCAAGCCCGCACGCCTCCAAGAGTCCGCCCGCAAACGACCCGCGCCCCGCAGCCATTTCCCCGAACATAAAAAGCGCGCGCCGCCCCCGCCCCTCTGCGGCTTTCCGCGCTTCGGCGAGTTTTTTGTCGAAGTTTGCGGCGATTTCCTCCGCCTGCGCTTCGCGGTCGAGAAGCAGCCCGAGCAGGCGTATGTCGGCGGAAATATTTTCGATTCCCTCCGCGTTCGTAAAAAACGTCGGAATCCCCAGCGACTCCAGCTTGCGCGCTATCGCCGCCCCGCCCCGCCCGTTCGGAAGAACCGCGACATCGGGCTTGAGCGACGCGATTTTCGCGTAGTCGGGATTCAAAAATCCGCCGAGTTTCGGCTTAGCTTCCGCCCCTTTCGGATATTTGCAGAAGACCGAATTGCCCAATAAAAAATCTTCCGCGCCGATTGCGTAAATGTTCTGCGTAATGCTCGGCACAAGGGTGATTGCGCGCGGAGTTTTCGGAAAATCGAAAACGTTTTTGCGCGCGTCCGAGATCTGGCGGGCTTGCCCCCAAACTGGCGAAATCAAAAGCGCGGCGGCAACGGCAAAGCGCGCAATATCCACGCAAAACCGCATATCACTTCTTCTCCGCCTTGCCCCTGAGCGACTCCTCGAGGCTCAAGCCGGTACATTCGCCCATCTCGGAGAATAAACGGTACATAGCGTAAAAAAGGACAACCATTGTCGGCAGGGCAATCACTGGAAACGACAACGCCGTCATTCGCCCGACCTGCGCGTTGAATTCCTCCGCGCTCGCGCCCGCCGTAAATATGTACGAAGCCAGCGCAAAATTCAAAACAGAGCTGAGCAAAAACGACCCCGCCACCCAAAACGTCGCGCGCCGCAAAGCCGCGTCGAAACGCCCGCGAGTGCCGCGCGAGTCGAGCGCGGATTCGATTTTCGGCAAATCGACGATATCGCCGTTTAGCATTATAATCCGCGCGAGCGGGCGGCGGGTCGCGGCGGTCGCCAAAACGGCAGCCCCCAAGACGAGCGGAACAAGCCCCTCCTTGAGGATAATCCATTCGCGCGACATCTTCAAAAGTCCGATTCCGCCCGTCAGGACGACGCTCAGCACCCCGATTATCGAAAATATGTTGAACTTGCGCCGCCGCGCCAAATCCCAAATTCCGTAGACAATCGGGAACGCCAGCGCGACCGCCAAAACCGCCGCATCGGTATACGACGGCGCGACGCCCGCAAGCTCGAACAGCCTCCGTCCCTTTATCAAAAGCAGGCTCGGGACGACTATGTTGAACCCGATATTAAGCCACGGATTTTCCTTGCGGTTTTCGCGTTCCATTATTTCACGACTTTCAAAAGAATCATATCCAAGTTTTCCGCCTGCTTTTCAAAGGCAACCCCCGACTTTTCCAAGCGCGACAGATCCTCCCTGTGCAGTGCGACGTACACGGGTTTATCCGACTTGCGGACGAAATCGGCAAACGCCGAATCCGATGCAAAGAACTTGCCGTCGTACGCACCGCGCCCGCGCATAAAGCCGAATTTCTGCTCTTCGGGCGGCAGGTCGATCATATAGACGGTATGCCCGAGCCACACGGGCAAATCCTGAAAATAATTGTAGTCGTACGCCACGACAACGTTCGCGGCGGGAGCGTCGGCGAGTATTTTCTCCGCAAGCGGCTTCGCGCTCGGACGCTGGACAAACTGCCCGAGCGGATTGAAAAACATCAAAAATACGACGGTCGATACGAATGCCCGCGCGAAAAACTTGCGGTCGTCGCCGCAGCGGGCGGCTCGGAATACCCAAACCGACGAAAGAACCAGCACCGCCGACAATGCGGCAAAGAAGGGCCAAGCCGCGCTCGGGTCGGCGATTTTCCCCTTGCGGACGAGAATGTAGCAGGCGACGGGCGCGGCAATCGCCCCGACAATCCCCAGCGACGCAAAGACGTATTTCGAAGCCCCGACAATTTTCCTACCCCAATTTTCCGAGAGCCACAATCCGAACAAAACCGCGAATGCGGGGTAAATCGAAATAATGTAGGGCGCGAGTTTGGAGCGCGAAATCGAGAAAAAGAGTATCACAAACGCAATCCAAAGCCACAGAAAAAGCACTTGCGGCTTGTCGCGGCGTAGCGACTTCAATCCGCCCCCGAACGAATTTTTCAAGACCGCTGGCAGGAACACGACCCACGGCACAAGCCCGACGGGCGCGAGCACAAAGAAAAACCAAAACGGCTGGGCACGCTTCGAAGTTTCGGCGTCGACATACCTCAAAATGTGTTCGTGTATTATATAATACCAAAAGAAGCCCTGACCGTCCCACTTTTTAGAAAAGACGCCCTCGGCTTCGGGATAAGGCGGATTGGCGACAGCCGCCAGAACGTGCCACGGCACTGCGATAGCCGCAAACACCGCAAGCCCCAAAATCCCCCAGAGGAAATCCGACTTGCGAAGCGAGCGCAAAAACGAAATCGGTCCCACGCACAAAGCGTACAAAAACGCAACCGCCGCGGGAATCAAAATCCCGATAAGCCCCTTTGTCAAAACGGCGAGCGCGCAAAAAACAAACAGCGCGACAATCAAAGCTCCGCGCCGCCCGCCGTCAGACTTCAAAGCCGCCATAAACGAGAACAGAGCAAGGGCGATGAAGACCGAAACCGTCATATCGAGCGTGACAATCTGCCCGAGTGCGTAATACAAAAGGAATGTCGCCGAAAACGCCGCAGAGAGCAGTCCCGCCCGCCGTCCGAAGAACGCCCGAGCCGCGCAGTAGACGCCGCAGACGCCCAGCACCGCCATCAAAGAGTTTGCAAAGCGAGCCGAAAATTGCCCGATACCGATAGTTTTAAAGGTCGCCGCCTGAAGCCAATAAAACATGGGCGGTTTGTAGAAATAGGGCATATCGTTAAGGCGCGGGGTCACCATATCGGAGTACGCGAGCATTTCCCGCGGGATTTCCGTATAACGCCCCTCGTCGGGGCTGGCAAGCGGCCGCATAAACGAAAGCGACATATAGACGATGCACGAAACGGCAAAAATCATTGCCAAATCCCAAAACCAATATCCGGATTTTTCCCGAGTAGAATTTATCATAGGCAAAATAATTACAACCGCGCCTCCCCCACTCAAGCCAAAATTGAGTGGGGGGTTGAGATTTTCCCACGGTTTTTTGGGCGCGTGAAATCA
>DJPO01000017.1:0-10361 GCA_002437405.1 Opitutia bacterium UBA6410
AGCGGGGGTAGGAAAAATTGGCATCGCCAATTTTTCCGTAGGGGGCAAGACCCCCTTTCTAAAATCACCGCGCAAAATTGCTTTGCAATTTTGCTGACTATTCCACACTCAGCGCACCTGTCGCGTGGGCTAAGCGCGCTATGGAAGTCGCCAACGCCGCCTGCGCTGAAACCTTCTGCTGCCTTGCAGTCGCCAACCTGCTCTGCGCCGTCAAAAATTCCGTTATGTTGCTTACCCCATTCTCGTACGCCGTCTTCGTCGCCTTGAACGCCTCTTCGCTCGCCTCCAAAACCGATTGCGCACTCGCAACCTGCTTTTCGGCACTCGAATACTGGTGGTAGTAATTCCAAATGTCGGAAATTATGCGGATTTGCTCGGCTTTCAGCGTCTGCGCCTGCGCCCTTTCCGCCGCCTTCGCCGCGATTAAATCGTACTTGCGCGCAAACCCCTCGAAGACACTCCACGAAAGACTCAAACCGCCCGTGTAGGTGTCCTGATGCCCGCGCGAATGCTCGGTGTAGTCGGTGTAGGAATACTGCCCGAACGCGCCTATTTGCGGGAGAAATGCACGCTCGGCTACCTTTTTGTCGGCGGCGGTTTTCGCCAACTGCGCATACGCCGCCAAGAGCGACTGGCGCGAGCGCAACGCCTTTGCGACAAGCTCGTCGATTTTCTGCGTCGCCGCCTCGCCCGTCGGGATTACCGCTTCGGCGGAAACTTGGAAGTTTTCGTCCACGCGAACGCCGATAGCCTGCGCCAATGCCGCGCGGGCGGTTTCGACCGCCGACTTCGCCTTTTCGAGAAGAAATTCGCCGTTCTTTGCATTTGCGAGCGCGTTGAGCATATCCTGCTTGTTGCCGACCCCCTGCGAATAGCGGGCGTTTGCGGAGTCGTACGCCGTGCGGGCTTCGTCGAGACTCAGCTTTGCGCTTTCTACATTTGCGTACGCCGAATAGAAATCGTAATAGGCGACCATTACGGCGAGCACTTCGTCCTGCAACGACTGGTTGTAGTCGAAATTCGCGGCTCTCCACGCGTTTTTGGCGGATTCGACCTGCGCGCCGCGCTTTCCGAAGTCGCACAGCAGCCAGTTGATTTCCGCACTGGGCCCGTAGCCTGTTTCGTAATACTTGCCGACGGGAACGCCAAGCCCAGAATTCGACGGGTGGATTTTGCTGCGGTAGACCTGCGCGCCTACCGAAACCTGCGGATAATACGCGGACTGCGCGCCGCCGACTTTCGCGGCGTAGCTCTTTGCCTGAAACCAATAAACGCGCGTTTGCGTGTTGTTTTCGAGCGCGAGGTCAATCAGCTCGTCGAGCGCGAGAGTCCGCCCCGCGCGCAGCTTTTCCGCGGCTGTAAGCGACTTTTCGACGCCGTCCGAAGTTTTTTTGTCGGCGGAATCGGCGGCGGCGGGCGAATCGCCCTGCTCTGAGGATTCGTCCGATTCGATTTTGTCCGTGCGGATTTGCTCGGGCTGGACGAACGTCTCGGGGAGAGCGTCGGACGGGGCTTTCCAGTAGCGCGACGGGGTCGGCGCAACCGACTTGTCGACGTCTACGCAACCGCAAGCGGCGCATGCCGCGGCGGCGCAAATTACGGTGAAAAAGCGTTCTTTCATGGTCAAAAAATCCCTATTGGTTGTAAACGTCGCCTCTGGCGAAGAACGGAATCTTGTCGAGCACCTTGCGCTGGAATCCGTCGAGCCACAGGTAGATTACGGGCGTTATGTAGAGGGTTACAATCTGCGAGAAAACAAGCCCGCCGACGACAACGACGCCCAGCGGAATGCGGCTTTCGGCGTCCGCCTTGCCCCAGCCCAGCGCGATTGGCAGCATACCCATCAACGCCGCGAACGTGGTCATAATAATGGGGCGGAAACGTTCCATACAGGCTTCGTGGATAGCGTCGTGCGGCGAGAGTCCCGCGCCCTCGCGCATAATCGCGAAGTCGATCATCATAATGCCGTTTTTCTTGACGATACCCATCAGCATAAACAAGCCTATCATCGCGTAAATCGAAAGCTCCATATCGAAGAGCCACAGGCTGCCCAAGCCGCCCACGACCGCAATCGGCAGCGACGAAAGCACGGTTATCGGGTGGATATAGCTTTCGTACAAAATGCCCAATATGACGTACATCACGAAGACCGCCACGCCGATTAGGTAGACGAGGCTCATCATCGTTTCGCGGAATGTCACAGCCTCGCCGATGAACTGCCCCGAGACCCCCTGCGGAAGCGTTTCGTCCGCGATTTGCGAAATCCACTCTACGACGTCGCCGATTGCAACGTCGGGCTGCAAGTCGAAGAATATCGTCACCGACGGGAAGTTGTCGATATGGTTGACGGTTACGGGCGCGAGAACCGTCTGGGTATCGGAAATCGCGCCGAAGGGAATCATGCTCGAGACGCTGAACGGCGGGTTGGGCTCGCTGCCGCCGCCGGTGAGTGTCTTGACAGGCGAGCCGCCCGTGAGCACCGCGTCGGGCTGGAAGTTGAGCGTCTGCAAGTCGCTTTCAAACGAGCGGAACTTGGGGGCGGCTTCCATAATGCTCCAGTACTGCTGGAAGGGCGTCTTGATTAGATAATAGAAGAGTTTTGCGTAGGCGTCCTTGAAAACGCTCGAGTAGTTGTTGGGCGAAAGCCCGAGCATCGCCGCCTTTTCCCTGAAGGGCTTGAGAACGACCTGCGGGTTGTCGAGATACATATCGCTTTGGATACTCGAGAACATATCGCCCCGACGCGCCGAAAGCTTGCCCATCAGCTGCTGAGCTGCCGAATAGAGCAAGTCCTGATTCATCGAAGTAAGCGCAAACGAATATTTGCCCTGCTGGGTGTTGGTCGCGCCCGTCGAGATTTCGAGGGTCGGCTGGGGCTGGAAGTTGGCGATAAGCCCTGGAATCATCGCGACGCGCCCGTTGATTTCGGCGGCGACGACTTCGATGGGGCGGCGTTGGTCGCGCGGCTTGAGCGTTACGAAGCCGAAGCCCATATTCGGGTTGATGAAGGACGAAACGCCCGAGACCAAGACGAAGTTTTTGACATCGGGAGTCTGGTACATAACGTCCTCGACGTGCTTTTGGAGCTCGCCGATTTCGGAGGTCGAGGTTTTGGTGTTGGAGATGAAAACCCCCTGCATAAATCCGCTGTCGCCCACGGGGAACATAATCTGCGAAAGCGACGTAAAGAAGAACCAAACGCCCCAACCGCAGAGGGCTACAAGTGCCACAGTAAGCAGATTCTGCCTGAGCATCCAGCGCAGGGTCGGCGAATAGAAGCGCAGGAACGCGCCCTCGAGCGCGTGGGACATACGCTCGATTGCCGTCATATCGGACGTGTTTTTCGTGCGCGATTTAAGGATTCGCGCGCACATCATCGGCGTGAGCGAAAGGCTGACCAGCCCCGACATCAAAACCGCCGCGATAATCGTCACCGAAAATTCCATAAACACGCGCCCCGTAATCCCGCTCATAAAGACGAGCGGAATGAAAACCGCCGCGAGCGATAGGGTCATACTCAAAATCGTGAAGGAAATTTCGCGGGCGGAGTGGAACGTTGCGGTCATCGGCGATTCGCCATAGTCCTCCATTCGCCTTACGGTGTTTTCGAGAAACACGATGGCGTCGTCGACCAAGAAGCCGATTGCCATCGTAAGCCCCATCAAAGACAGGTTGTTTATCGAAAAGCCGAACATATACATAAATATGAACGTCAGCAAAATCGAGAACGGCAGCGCGACGGTCGGAATCATCGTGTCGCGGAATCTGCCCAGGAACATAAATATCACGAAGACGACGAGCAGGAACGCGATAACCAGCGTTTCCTTGACGTCCTCGATGTTGTCGATGATGACCGTCGAGCGGTCGTAAAATTCGGAGACCACGACGCTCGCGGGGAGGATTTCGCGGAAGTCTTCGACGAGCTTTTTGATGTTTTCGACGGTCGTGATTGCGTTGCTGTCCGCGCGCTTTCTGATACCCATTGCAATCGACGAAACGGGCTTGTTCGGGTCGGGCTTGACGTTGCCGAGCGAGAACGAAATATTGAGGGTGTCCGCCTGAAGGGAATCGACCGCCTTTGCGATGTCGCGGAAGAAAATCGGCGAGCCGTTTTTGAAGCCGACAACCAAGTTGTCGTAATCCTTCGCCGAAGCAAGCTGGGTGTCGGGCAGCAGGACGAACTGGGTCGTGGGCCCGTCGAGATTGCCCGCGCCTATCATATTCGTCGATACCGCGAGGGCGTTTTTAAGGTCGGTTGCCGTATAGCCCAAGTTGAAGAGCTTTTGCATATCAACTTCGATGCGCACCGCGCGCGGCGACGCGTAAATATCGACATTCGACACGCCCGAAATCATCTTGATTCGCTGGGCGATTTCGGAGAAGGCGTAGTCGTACAAGTCCCGAACGGGCATTGCGTCGCTCGTCACCGAGAGAATGTAGACGGGCATATCGTTGGGGTTGTCCTGCGTGAACGACGGCGGAGAGGGCAAGTCGGCGGGCAGATTGCCCATTGCGCGCTGGATTGCGCTCTGCACGTCGGTCGCGGCGGCGGATATGTTCTTTTTGAGCGAAAACTGGAGGACTATCGAGCTTGAACCGAAGCTGTTTCGGCTGGTAATCATCTCGATACCCGGGATTTGCATAAACTGCTGCTCGAGCGGGGACGCCACGTTGGAGGCCATAATGCTCGGGTCTGCGCCGGGGTAGCTGACGCTAACCTGAATGACGGGGTAGTCCACCCCCGGGAGGTCGTTTACGGGCATTTGCATATACCCGAAGATTCCGAAGAACATCGCCGCGACGGATAGCAGAACCGTCATCACGGGGCGTTTTATGAAAATGTCGGAAATCGAGGACTTCGCCGAGAGCGCGGCTGTCTGCACTTCGGCGGCTGATTTTGAGGATTCGGAAGCCATACGGAACGTCTCCTATTTTTCGGAAGCGGCTTTCTGGGGCTGCGCGGGAGATTTCGCCTCGGCTGCCTTCTTTGCGAATTGGGCGCGGAGCTCGTCGGCGATTTGCGTCGAAGCCGCCATAAATTCGCCGATTTTCTTGGGCTCGACAATGGGCTTCATATTCGCGTCGAACGGTACGCCCTGCGGCGTTGCGGCGTAGATAAATGGCCCCGCCTGCAGGCGCAGCTGGCTGACATCGCGCACGACAAATTCACCGCTCTTGATGCCCGCGACCGCGCGCATATCGCCGAAGAGCTGGCCCTCGGAAACGTTGCGCTGGTCTACGATATAGACGCCGTCGCGGTAGGGGGTTGCGACGTATACGAAAAAGTTCTTGGGCCCGATTTGAATGCAGATGTCGGGAATCAAAACCGTATCCTTTTGCTCCTCGAGATTGACGCGAACCTTGACGGGCTGGTTCGGCCAGAAAAGCCCCGACTTGTTGTCGAGCGTGCCGCGCAGAATGGCAGTGCCCGACTCGTAGCGGATTTTGTTGAGGATAATATCGACCTGCGCGGAGACTTTTCTGTCCGCCATATTGGTTTCGATGTACGAAACGTCGATTGCCGCCTTGCCGCCGTTGGACTGCATAAAGCTCTTAACGTCGTAGAGTTTTTGGGAGGGGACGACGAAATCGACGTAGAGGTCGTCGACCTGCTCGATTGTCGTGATAATCGAAGTGCCCGCCGCGACGACGTTGCCCGCGTTGATGTTGTAGAGCCCGACTTTGCCCGAAATCGGGGCTTTTATTTTGCACCAGTCGAGGTTTATCTGGGCGTTTTGCAAAGCCGCCTCGCAGGTTTCGACGACGCCCTTGTCGACTTCCACTTTCGCGGTCAAGGCGTCGAACGTCTGCTTGTCGATATAGTTGTCTTTTGCGAGCTTCTTGTTGCGCTGAACGTCGAGCGAATCGATTTCAAGCTGCGCCTTTGCCTGACGCAGATTGCCCTTTGCCTGCAAAACGGCGGCTTCGTACGGGCGGGAGTCGATTTCCGCCAAGACGTCGCCCGCCTTGACGTTCTGCCCCTGCACGAAGTTGATTTTGACAATCTGCCCCGAAACCTGCGGCGCGATGTTTACGCTGTGGTGCGAGGAAATCGTACCGAGCGTGTCGATGTACTTTCGCACGCTCTTGCCCTCCGCTTTGACGAGAACTGCGGGGGTCGGGGGAAAGGAAGTCTTTTTTTCGGCCTGTTTCTGGCAGCCGCACGTTATAATCGAAGCCGCGGCGATTGCCGCCGCAAATTTTACAATATTCATATTCTTCCGATTTTTGATTATAGAAAAAGTCATTCCGTCGGATTTTTTCCAATCCGCCCCCCGTGTCAACACTATTAAGGCGGTATATAAGACACACGTTTCGGGCGGCGGGGCATTTTTTTTTGCAAAAAAAAATTTTTCGTTTTCCGATACAAAATTGCTTGAATATAAAAAATACGCCCCCAAAATTTTTTCCGATTTTATGGAATTGGTCAACGACAACACGGCTATCAGACCGGACGCCTCCGCTATTGCGGGCGACTCCGATTCCGCGCTCGTCGAAAGAGTGAAGCTCGGCGACACCGCCGCTTTCGACATTCTGACGAAAAAGTACCGCGAGCGGCTCTTCGCGGTTGTCTACAATATGCTCGGCAACCGCGAGGACGCGATGGACATAGTTCAGGACGCATTCATAAAGGCGTTTTCGAAAATAAACTCCTTCCGCGGCTCGTGCGCGTTCTATACTTGGATTTACAGAATCGCCGTGAATATGGCAATCACCTTTATGAAGCGCGCGCGCATGCGCAGATTCTTCAGCTTCGAAAACTCCGACGAGGAAATGGCGTCCAAGGAGGTCGTGGAAAAGCTCAGCGTCAACTGCGGCGGCGAGAAAGCCGCGTATTTGGCGGAAATCCGCGAAAAATTGAACGAAGCCCTACAAAGTTTGTCTATAAAACATAGAACAGTGGTAATTCTATACGAAATAGAAGGCTTGAGCCATCAGGAAATCGCGGAAATTACGGGGACTTCCCCCGCGACGGTACGCACCCGCCTGCACTACGCAAAGCAACAGCTCCAAGCCCTGCTCAAAGACTATGTAAGTTGACTATGCCGAACAAAAAACCGACACTCGAAGAACTTCTGGCTCTCAAAAAGTGCGAACGCCCCACTGAAGCCCAATGGGCGCAGTTCGACAAACAATTGAAAGCCAAGATGATGCGCAAGTTGGTCGAAAAGCCGCGCGGATTCGCCTTCAGTCTGCCGATAAAAACTTTCGGCGCACTCGGGGCAACGGCGGCGTTGGCGGCGTTTTTCACTTTCCAGAATTTTTCGGCAACCGGCGCGGGGCTTGCGGCAGACTCGACGGAAGTGGCGATTGCCTCGGCAATCTCGAAAACGCCCCTGCCGAGCGTAGGGTACTCGTTCGCATCGCACGAAATGCCGACGGGAGCGGACGGCGAGACGCCCGTAATCGCCCCGATACGCGCAAGTGCGGACGCCTCCGTAAGATATGTCTCGCACACGATAACGGATTCCAATCCGATTTTCTAACCGTTTCCGCAAAAAAATTTTTTATCTCCAAAACGCGCACCGCAACTGCCCGTGCGCGTTTGTTTTTTTCGCGGAACGCGTATGTTTTTTTTCGGAAGCATGGCGTTTTATCTCGACACCCGCGCGCATTTCGGGTATCTTTTCTTTTTCAGTTAATATAAATTATACATATGAAAACGAAATACACGACATTACTGTCTTTGTCCGCCGCCGCCGTGCTTGTAGCGTGCGCGGGCGGAAACAATTCCGAGCAGTCCGCGGCAAAACCCGCGATAATCGAAGAACCTCCGATTAAAACCGACAAGCCCTGCTTTTCGGGGGTCTATCCGCACATGGCGTTCTGGAGCGCGGAGGGCGAATGCGGTACGGGCGCGGTAGTCCCGTGGGCAGGCAAGCTCTGGGCGATAACCTACGGCCCGCACTGCGTCTTCACCTCCACCGACAAACTTTACGAAATCTCCCCGAATCTCGACGTGACAATCCGCCCCGAAAGTCTCGGCGGCACGCACGCAAACAGAATGATTCACAGAGAGTCGAACCAGCTGTTCATAGGCTGCTACGCAATCGACGCAAACGGCAACGTCCGCCAGATTTCCCGAAACGCGATGGCGGGCAGACTCACGGGCAATGCGCGCTCGATTACCGACCCCGCAAATAAAATCTACTTCACGACAATGGAGGAAGCCCTCTACGAAGTGGACGTAAAAACCCTCGACGTGCGCGAAATCATACGCGACGGCAACCTCAAGCCCTACCCCGAAAAGCTAGACGACAAGGGCAACAAAATCCGCCGGCCGCAGATTTCCAAGCTCCACGGCTACCACGGCAAGGGAACGTATTCGGGCTTCGGCAAGGTTTTCTATTCGAATAACGGCGTCCACCACCCGCTCGTCGAAAAAGACCCGACGATAAAATCGGGCGCGCTCGCCGAATGGAAGCCCGACGACGCCGACTGGACGCCCATCAGAATCTGCCAATTCACCGAAATCACGGGTCCCGACGGCATCTACGGTTCGTCAAATCCCGACAAAACCCCCATTTGGGCACTCGGCTGGGACGCGAAATCCGTAATACTAATGCTCAACGACGGCGGCGAATGGACCTCCTTCCGACTCCCCAAGACGAGCCACTCGTACGACGGCTCGCACGGCTGGAATACCGAATGGCCGCGCATTCGCGAAATCGGCGAAAAAGACTACCTGATGACAATGCACGGCGCGTTCTGGAAATTCCCGCCGACGTTCTCGAAAGAAAACTTTTCGGGAATCCGAATGCGCTCGTCCTACTTGAAGGTAATCGGCGACTTCTGCCGCTGGCAGGACGCTATCGTCTTCGGCTGCGACGACTCCGCGCAAAAGGAATTTTACAATAAGCGCGATTTGAAGGGCGAAAAAATCTCGCCGCTGAATTCGAACTCCAATCTGTGGTTTGTAAAAGAACCCGACATCGACAAGCTCGGCGCGGTAATCGGGCGCGGAAGCGTCTTCCTGCGCAACGACGCGAAGGCGGGGACGCTCTCGGAGGCAATGCTCACGGGCGGATTCAAAAAACGCCTGCTCGTGCTCGACCACAAGACTCCCTTGCCCGTGCGCGTCGAAATCCTGACTTCCGACGGCAAGGGCGATTTCAAAAAAACCGACACGGTGGAAGTACCCGCAAACGGCTCGAAATTCGTAATGCTTCCGCCCGCCGAATGGGTGAAAATCCGCCCGCTCGACGACGCAAAATCATTCACTGCGCACTTCAACCTCGCAAATCCCGACACCCGCACTGCGGAAATGTCGCCGATTTTCGACGGCATAATGAGGGCTGGCGGCTCGACGGACGGCACTGCCGCGCTGATGCGCTCGCTCGATCGCAACAGTGCAAAGCTCGGGGCGTTGGCGTTCAACTGCTCGGGCGGGACGGTCTCGGAGCTCGGGACGTACTCGCTGAACTGGCAGACAAAGCTCGCGCCCGACGGCTCGATTGACATCGAAAAAATAAAGGAAACTTCCTACGAACCCAAGGGCATAACCTACGAGCAGGACAGCGTGCTGATTGTCGAAAAAGGCAAGCGCTACCGCCTGCCGCGCAACAGCCAATACAACGGCAAAAGCGCGTTCGGCACGCCGAGGCTCGCCCGCGAAGTCGCCACCGAGCGCGACCTGCTCAACTGCGCGGGGACATTCTACGAACTGCCCGCCGTGAATGCGCAGGGCATCGCAAAAATCCGCCCGATAGCAACGCACAACCTCAAGGTTTTCGACTTCTGCTCGTACCGCGGACTGATGCTCTTTAGCGGGATTTCGGCGGACGCGGCGAAGTCGGGCAATCCGCACATAATAACTTCCGCCGACGGCAAATTTTCTCTTTGGGCTGGTGTAATCGACGACCTCTGGAAGCTCGGCAAGCCCGTAGGGACAGGCAGCCCGTGGTTCAACGCGCAAGTCGAGGCGGGAGAAGTTTCCGACCCGTATTTGTTGACGGGCTATGACAAGAAGTCGATTAAGGCGATTTCGGAAGCCGACACAAAGTTGGATATAGAGGTAGACATAAACGGAACGGGGCTATGGGTAAAGTACGGAACGCTGGAGTTGAAGGCAGGCGAAAAGTTGGAAAAGGATTTCAACGACGACCTCCAAGGCTACTGGGTACGCCTAAGAACATCCTCCCCCACCACCCTAACCACAACGTTAATCTATAGGTAATTCCAGTGCGAGAGTTTTTCTGGGCTTGTGAAATCGGGCTTGATACGGCGTTTCGGATTGAAAACGCAATGGGTACGTACGTAAAGTACGCACGCCATCGCGGTTTTCAATCCAAAGCCACCGTCTGAAGCCCAATTTGACAAGCCTAGTCAGCGCGGCTATGCCGCGCGCGGTGTTTTTAAAC
>DJPO01000017.1:10459-10583 GCA_002437405.1 Opitutia bacterium UBA6410
AATAAAAAAACAAAGGATTCGGGTTGTTCTTCCGAATCCTTTATTTTTGGCGAATTGGCAAAACAATCGCCACAGAGGCGAAGCCTTTTCTCTAATAATATCGAAGCGAGCGTAAGCGAGCTTC
>DJPO01000017.1:10704-39074 GCA_002437405.1 Opitutia bacterium UBA6410
GTACGTACCCATTGCAGTTTCTTCCCCGAAACGCTGTATCAACGGTAGTTTCACGCGCCCAAAAAACCGTGGGCTTGGTTTCCCCTTACTGCGGTCTTGGGAAGAGGATTTCGGGAGCGGAGAGAGTCTTGCCCTCCAATACACCCGACCACGCAATGTTGCCTTCGTAGACCTCAGCCTTCGGTTGCGCCAACAGCGACAATATTTTTTCCGAAACTGTCGGCATCACGGGCGACAAAAGCACCGACGCTATCCTCAACGCCTCGCACATATTCGCGAGCGTCGTCTCCAACTTCGCCTTGTCCGCGGCGTCTTCGCTCTTCGCCAACTTCCACGGCGCGCGCTGCTCCGCGTACTTGTTTATCGAGCGGATAAATGCGAAAATCTTGTCGAGCGCAATGTGGAACTGCATTCCGTCGTTGAGCTTCAAAACCTCGGGAGCGGTCTCGGCGGCTGCGGTTTTGAGGGTCTTTTCGAAGTCCTCCTCAACGGTCGCGGCGGGCACTACGCTTTGGCAATAACGCTTGAGCATATTGAGCAGACGGCTTACGAGATTGCCGAGGTCGTTGCCCAAGTCGGAAGTATAGCGCGTTGCGAACAAATCCATCGAGAAATCGGAGTCCTGCCCGACGTTCATTTCGCGCATAAGGAAGTAGCGGAACGGGTCTGCGCCGAACTTTTCCGCCAAGTCGAGCGGGTTTACGATGTTGCCCAAGCTCTTGGACATCTTCTCGCCAGACGACATCCACCAGCCGTGTACCAAGAGCGACTTTGGCAGCTCGACGCCTATCGCCTTGAGCATAATCGGCCAATAAACCGAATGCGGCGGAACGAGAATGTCCTTGCCGATGACGTGGAAATCCGCAGGCCAGTATTTTTCGAATTCGTCCGTGCCGTAGCCGACCGCCGAAATATAGTTCACGAGCGCGTCGAACCAAACGTAGGTTACATAGTTCGTGTCGAACGGCAGCTCGATACCCCATTCGAGGCGTTCCTTCGGGCGCGATATGCAAAGGTCGTTGAGCGGCTCTTTGAGGAACTCCATAACCTGCTTTGCACGGAAACGCGGGTAGATGAAAGACTCGTTGTTTTTGAGGAATTCGACGAGCCACGGCTGGTACGCGCTGAGCTTGAAAAAGTAGTTGCTCTCGGTGATTTCGACGACATCGCCGAAAATCTCGGGCCACTTGCCGTCGACCTTGTCCTTTTCCTGAAGGAACTGTTCTTGGCGGGTCGAATAAAAGCCCTTGTATTCGGCCTTGTAGATTTCGCCGCGGTCGAAGAGCATTTGGAGGATTTTTTGGACAACCGCCTTGTGGCGTGGCTGCGACGTGCGGATATAGTCGTCGTTGGAGACGTTGAGAATCTTGCAGAGATTCTGGAATTTTTCCGCCTGCCTGTCGCAGAGAACGGACGGGGCGACGCCCTCGCGGCGCGCGCTCTGCTGGACTTTCTGCCCGTGCTCGTCAAGCCCCGTGAGGAAGTAGGTCTTGACGCCGCTCATGCGCTTGTGGCGTATCACCACGTCCGCAAGGATTTTTTCGTAGGCGTGTCCGAGGTGCGGAGAGCCGTTTGCATAGTCGATTGCCGTCGTAAGATAAAATGTCTTGTCCATAAGATAAAATATTCGCGCCACTTTACGCTTTGCGCGGAAAATTTGAAAGCTTTTTTTTGGGGGTATCGCGACTGTAAATGTATTTGACATTTGGGGCGGGTCGTTTACTCCTATTCGGATATGAAAATTATATCCATCGCATTTGTGGCGCTCGCCTTTTTGTGCTCCTGCTGTAAAACGGAGAAAAGCGAGCCCGTAAATGTTGCGACATTCAACATAAGGCTCGCCCCCAACCCCGAATTCGACGCGTGGAAAAACCGCCGCGACGCCGTCGGTGCGCTGATAAAAAAGCACGGCTTCGAGATTTTCGGGACACAGGAGGGGTATTTTTACCAGTTGGAGGAAATCGCAAACCGCACCGGATATAAATTCGTAGCGCACGGGCGCGAAGACGGCAAGCGCGGGGGCGAAACCGCCGCGGTATTCTACAATCCCGCGCGTTTCGAGCTGCTCGACTCTGCCGCATTCTGGTTCGCCGAAACTCCCGACAAGCCCGTTTTGGGGTGGGACGCCGCCTGCAAGCGCGTGTGCTCGTGGGGCGAATTCCGCGACACAAAAACGGACAAAATTTTCTATTTTTTCTGCGTACACCTCGACCACATGGGAAAAGTTGCGCGGGCGCAGTCGGCTAAATTGCTGGCGGCGAAAGTCGCGGAAATCGCAAAAAATAAACCCTTCTTCTGCGTGGGCGACTTCAACGCGACGACCGACCAGGAGCCGATGAAAATAATCTTCTCCGAAAAGATTTTCCAAGACTCCCTCGCAAAGGCGGCGAAAAAGCAAAACGCCGAAAGCGGCACGTTCCACGCATACACTGGGCAGCCGAAAGTTTCGAGAATCGACTACATTCTCGTCTCGGACGGAGTGGACGTTTCGGAATACAGTGTTATAAAGGATTCCTGCGCGGACTTGGGGCTTCCGCCCGCGTCGGACAAAATCCCCTACCCCTCCGACCACTTCCCCGTCAAAATCACGGCGGAAATAAAAAAATAATCTTTCAAACTCAAAACAAACAAGTTTATGGCTACATTAAAGTTTGCAGTACTCCCCGGCGACGGTATCGGTCCGGAAGTAATGAACGCGGCTCTCGACGTACTCAAGGCGGCTTGCCAAAAGGACGGCGACGAACTCTCCTACAAAATTTGCGACGTAGGCGGCGCGGCTATCGACAGTCAGGGCAAGGCTCTGCCTGAATCGACTATCGAGGAATGCCGCAATTCCGACGCAATCCTCTTCGGCTCGGTCGGCGGCCCCAAGTGGGAACACCTGCCCTCCAACGAACAGCCCGAACGCGCGGCTCTGCTTCCGCTCAGAAAAATCTTCAAGCTCTTCGCCAACATCAGACCCGGGTTGCTCTACCCACAGCTCACGGACGCCTCGCCCCTCAAGAGCGAACGCATACCCGACGGCATCGACATCGTGTGTATCCGCGAGCTCACCGGCGGCATATACTTCGGCGAAAAGAAGACTTTTGAAATCGACGGCGAACCCGCCGCATGCGATACCATGATGTACCGCAAGAGCGAAATCGAGCGCATCGCCGACGTGGCGGGCAAAACCGCAATGGCGCGCGGCAAAAAAATCTGCTCCATCGACAAGGCGAACGTTCTCGAAACCTCCGTGCTCTGGCGCAAAACCGTCACGGAATTCTTCAAGAAGAACTACCCCGAAATCGAGCTTTCCTACATGTATGTAGACAACGCGGCAATGCAGCTTGCCCGCAACCCCAACCAGTTCGACGTTTTCTTCACCGAAAATATGTTCGGCGACATTCTCTCCGACGAAATGGCTGTTATCTGCGGATCGCTGGGCATGCTTTGCAGCGCGTCGCTGGGCATTGCGGAAAACTCGCTTGGCTACAAGTTCGGTCTCTACGAACCCGCAGGCGGCACTGCTCCCGACATCGCGGGCAAGAAAATCGCCAACCCCTGCGCGCAAATCCTCTCGGCGGCAATGATGCTCCGCCACTCCTTCGGCCGCGACAAGACCGCAAAGAGAATCGAAGACGCCGTAAGGGGCGCGGTATGCTCGGGCGTGCGCACGGGCGACATCGCGTTCGGAATGAAAGCCGTTTCCACCGACGAAATGGCGGCGGCTGTCATCGAAAGACTCTAACGCAAAGCGCGCGGCGGGTCGCAAACAAACCCCGCCGCGCTTTTAAAATAAAAAAATTACGGCATAACGCCGAATAAAAAAAATGACCTCCTCCGAAATCAGAAAAAGTTTCCTCGACTTCTTTAACTCGAAAGGACACACGATTGTGCCCTCGGCCTCGATTATGCCGACCTCCCCGAATCTGCTTTTTACCAATGCGGGTATGAACCAGTTTGTTCCGTATTTCCTCGGAGAGGAGAAAGCGCCGTTCCGCCGCGCCGCAGACACGCAAAAGTGCATTCGCGCGGGCGGCAAGCACAACGACTTGGAGGACGTGGGGTTCGACACCTACCACCACACCTTCTTTGAAATGCTCGGCAACTGGTCGTTCGGCGACTATTTCAAAAAAGAGGCAATCGAATGGGCGTGGGAACTGCTGACGCAAGTTTGGGGCTTCCCGAAGGAAAGGCTCTACGCAACGGTCTACAACCCCGCCGACGGCGAACCCGCCGAATTCGACGCCGAAGCCTACGCAATCTGGGAGGGGATTTTCCAAAAGGAGGGAATGTCGCCCGAAGTCCACATCAAAAAGTGCGGCAAAAAGGACAATTTCTGGATGATGGGCGAAACGGGTCCCTGCGGCCCCTGCTCCGAAATCCATATGGATTTGACCGAAAAGGGCGACACGGGCGGCGCGCTCGTAAACGCGGGCTCGCCGTATTGCATCGAGATTTGGAACCTCGTTTTCATGCAGTTCAACGCCGAAACCGACGGAACTTTCCGCCCGCTGAAAAACAAGAACATCGACACGGGCATGGGCTTCGAGCGTGTTGCGGGCATTTTGGCGACAACCAAGAATTTTACGGATTTCTCGCAGCTGGCGTCCAACTACAACAGCGATTTGTTCACGGACATCTTCACCCACATTTCGCATATGTCGGGTAAGACGTACAAGGGGACTCTGCCGAAAAACCCGCGCGATATGTCCAAACAGGAGCTTACCGATTGCGTATTCAGAGTGCTCGCCGACCATATCCGAACCATAACCTTTTCCATAGCCGACGGGATTATCCCCGGCAACGAAGGCCGCAACTACGTCCTGCGCAGAATCCTCCGCAGAGCCGTAATGTACGGCAAGCGTCTCGGGCTTGAATACGGCTTCTTCACGAAGCTCGCCGACCCCGTCATCAAAAAGATGTCGCCCGTCTTCCCCGAGCTCGAAGAGCAGCGCAAGATTATTGTAAAGGTAATCGAAAACGAAGAAAAGAGCTTCGCCAGAACGCTCGACAGAGGCTTGCAGCTCCTCGACCAAATAACCCTGAGCGAAGGCAAAATTTCGGGCGAACAGGCGTTTATCCTCTACGATACCTACGGATTCCCGCTCGACCTCACCCAGCTCATCGCCCGCGAGCGCAATCTGCCCGTAGACGAAAAGGGCTTTGAAGCCGAAATGAACAAGCAGCGCGAAAGAGCAAGAAACGCCCAAACGCGCGAGGTCATCAGCGTATCCGACGCGACGGAAGTCGAGCACGCGACGCAGTTCGCGGGCTACGACATGCAGAACCTCACCGACTTCGCAACCTCCATCAGCGCGATAGTCGAAGCCCCCGACGCCGACTACATCATAATGCCCCAAACCCCCTTCTACGCCGAAAAAGGCGGGCAGGTCGGCGACACGGGCTTCATCGAAATCGACGGCGTCGCGCGCGAAGTTTTCGACACAAAAATCGACAACGCCGGCCACATAATGCACAAAGTCCGCAAGGGCGTTTTCAAGAAGGAAAACATCGGCGCGGACGTGGTAGTTTCGGTCGACATCGTACGCCGCCGCGCAATCCAGCGCCACCACTCGGCGACCCACATTCTGCACTGGGCGATGCGCCAAGTTTTGGGAACGCACGTCAGGCAGGCGGGCTCGTATGTAGATCCCGAAAGACTGCGCTTCGACTTCACCCACTTCGAAGCCCCCACCCCCGAACAGCTACGCGAAATCGAAAATCTCGCAAACCAGAAGATTCTCGAAAACGCCCCCGTCAAGTGGCGCGAACTCCCCTTCCGCGAAGTCCCGAAAAACGTCCTCGCGTTCTTCGGCGAAAAATACGGGGCGGTCGTCAGACTCGTCGAAATGGGCGATTTCTCCAAGGAACTCTGCGGCGGCGCGCACGTCTCGGCGACGGGCGAAATCGGGCTTATCAAAATAATCTCCGAATCCGCAATTTCCGCGGGAACGCGCCGCTTGGAGGCGGTCGCGGGAACTGCCGCGCTGCAGAAAATCGACGCAATGCAGGACACGCTCACCAAGGCGGCGCGCGAACTTTCCTGCAAACAGGAGGAACTGTCCGAACGCATCGAAAAACTGATCGCCGCGCGCGACGAAGCCGAAAAGCAGCTCAAAGTCTTCAGACGCCAAAACGCCGACAAGCTCGCCCACGAGCTCGTCGCGGCAAAAACGCTCACGGCAAAGTCCGTCCCGATTGTCGCGGCGGTCGTCAATATCGACTCCCCGCAGCTTATCCGCGAACTCGCCGTCAACGTCTCCAAGGATCTCGGCGGCGGCATCGTGGTTCTCGGCGCGAAGTTCGGCGAAAAGGCGACCATCGCAGCCCTCTGCGGGAAGGACGCAATCGACGCTGGCTACAAGGCGGGCGACTTGGTTCGCAAGCTCGCGGCTGAAATCGGCGGCAAGGGCGGCGGCAAGCCCGACTTCGCCCAGGGCGGCGGCGCATCGACAAACCTCGACAAGGCAATCGGCGGGTTTTCGGCGGACTAACCGCCCCGCCCGCAAAACGTCAGAATGTATTTAAAGCGCGTAAAAATCAACGGTTTCAAAAGCTTCGCCGACGAAACCGTAATGACCCTAACCGACGGTATCACCTGTATCGTCGGGCCGAACGGCTGCGGCAAAAGCAATATCGTGGACTCGATACGCTGGGTGCTCGGCGAGCAAAGCGCAAAGGCGCTGCGCGGCGGAAAAATGCAGGACGTTATTTTTCAGGGCACGGAAACGCGCAAACCGTTGCAGTTTTGCGAAGTCTCCCTGCTCTTCTCCGACTGCGAAAAACAGCTGGGAACGAATTTCAACGAGGTCGAAATAACCCGCAGGGTATCGCGCGACGGCGGCAGCGACTATTTTATCAACGGCAAGGCAGGCAGGCTCAAGGACATTCAGAACCTGTTTATGGACACGGGCATAGGGCGCGTGTCGTACTCGTTCATGGTTCAGGGGCAAATCGACCAGATTCTCTCCTCCAACCCCGGCGAACGCCGCGCGATTTTCGAAGAAGCCGCGGGGATTACAAAATACAAAACCCAGCGGCGAGAAGCCCTCAACAAGCTCGCGCTCGTAGACCAGAATCTGGCGCGCGCGACGGACAGAATCGAGGAAATTTCGCGGCAAATCGGGACGCTCAAGCGTCAGGCGGCAAAGGCGCTGCGCTACAAGCGGCTCAGCCACAGACTCCGCCACCTCGACCTCGCCCTCAACGCTAAAATCTACGCCGACCAGAGTGCGGCTCTCGCGAAGGACGAACAGGCTCTCGCCGAAATTTCCGAAAAAATCGCGGGGCTCTCCGAAAAGCTCGCCGAAAGCGAACGGACGATTTCGCAAATGCGCACCGAGCGCGCGGCGATTCTCGCGGAGCTGGAAACCCTCCGCCAAAACGCCGCCGAGACCCGCTCCGCAAAGGAACAGGCGGAGCGCAGCTCGGAGTTCGCCGACGTGCGCAAGCGCGACTTGGGCGAACGACTCGCGCAAATTAAAAAGGAATTGGAATCGCTCGCCCAGCAGCTCGACTCCCTCGAAGGCAGGGAAAAAGGCGACTCGCAGGTTAAGCAAATGCAGCTCGAGCTGGTAATGGCGGACGACGAAGTTTTCAAACAGCAAAGCGCGGAATTGGCGCAAATCGAGCAGGAAATCCGCGAAGCCGAAAACGCGCTGTCGCGGGCAAAGCAAAATTCGCTCGTAAACGAAGGGGCAATCACGCGCCTGCGCTCGAATTGCACGACCCTCGAGCTCGACTTGAAGTCCTACCAAGTCCGCCACGCGGCTCTCGCCGACTCGATTTTCCAGATTAAAGAGGAAAACGCCGCACTCGAAAGGCGCATTTGCGAACTCGCCGAAGCCCTCGATGGCGCAAACGAAAGGCTCGGAGAGGCAGACGCCGACATCGCCGAAGCCCAGCGGAAAATCGACGAACTACGCGGGCAGTACCGCAGCAAGCAAATGGAAATCCAGCAAGCCGACAGGGCTTTGGCAAGCAAAACGGCGCGGCTGGGGCTGCTCAACGACTTCCAGTCGAGAATGGAGGGATTTTCGGACGGCGTAAAATCAATCCTCAAAGGCGCGCTCGGCGAGCTTCTGCCCGCTGGCGGCGCGAAAATCGTCAGCCAATACCTCGAAGTCTCCGACGGCTGGACTTCGGCGTTCGAAACGCTCCTCGGCTCGGCTCTCGACGCGCTCGCCCTACCCGACTCCTCGAAACTCGCGCAAATTCTCGCGGTTCTGCGCGAGCGCAACCTCGGCAAGGCATGCTTCCAGCTTTCGGAATCGTCGTTCCAAGACGCGGATTTCCCGCTCCCCGAAAGCATAAAAAAAGCCTCCGAAATCGTAAAACCGCAATCGGACGAAATCGCAAACTTCGCCGCCAAGACGCTCGCGGGCTGCTTTTTCTGCGAAAATATCGCCGACTTCGCAAAATTCGCGGCGGAAAACAGGGACTTTAAATTTTTATACGCTGTAGCCCGCGACGGCTCGATGCTCGACGCCCGCGGAATCGTCTACGCCTCGACGGGAGAAAAGCGCGACACCGAAACGAGTTTCATTTTGCGCGCGCAGGAAATCAAACGGCTCAAAGAGGAAATCGAGCGCGAAAACGAAGCCCTCACAACCCTCAATGAAGCCGCGATGTCCATTCAATCGCAAATGGACGCCGCCGAAGCCGAAATCGAAAACCGCAAAAACGCGTCGGCTGAAATCAAGAGGGAAATCGCGGCAATCGGGGCACAAACGAACTCCGCAAACGCCCAGAAGTCCGAAAAAGACGAAGACTTGCGCAAAAAGAACGCCGCAATGGCGGAAATGGAAAACTCGCGCTTCGAAGCCGAAGACAAACTGAAATCCGCGCAAAACGCCCTCGCCCAAGCCGAAGAGGGAATCGAATCCGCAAAACGGGAAGTCGCCGAAACGGAAAACAGACTCGCCGAATTGCGCGAATCCAAAGACGTGCGCTACTCGACCCTCTCGGAAACGCGGCTCGAGCTGGCGTCGAAAAAATCCAGACTCGAAAACCTCGAGCGCGGACTCGGCGCAATCAAGGAACAACAGCAACAGGCGCGGACGGCTATCGAAAGGCGGACTATCGAGTCCGACTCAATTCTCGGGCAAATCGAAAATTTCGACAGGGAAACCGCCGCCGAAAAACAGCGCGCCGCAGCCCTCGCCGAACGACTCGAAGCCGCCACTGAGGAAATCGAACAATTCCGCGTAAAAGTCGCCGAGGCAGAAACAAAACTGTCCGAATTTGAAAAATCGGCAACGGCTCTGCGCGAAGAACATATGCGCGCGGGCATCGCGAAAAACGAAATCGACGTACGCGCCGCACGCCTGCGCTCGAAACTCGACTTCGTCTCGGAAAAAATCCTCAACGACTACGAAACTCCGATTTCGGCGGTAGACTGGAAGCGCGAACTCTGGAACGCCGACGAACAGTTCGAGACGAAAATAAAATTGGAGGAACTCGAAGACGGCGAAGTCCCCGCAAAAACGAAAGAAAAGCGCGGCGAACCGACCGAACAGGATTTCGCCGAAATGGACAACGCGGACTTCTCGGCGGTAGAAGCGGAAGTGCGCGAACTGAGGGAAAGAATCGCGGCAATGGGAGCGGTAAATCTGGTCGCCATCGAGGAATACGCCGAATTGAAGGAACGCTACGACTTCCTAAAGGCGCAAACGGACGACCTGTGGACTTCGAAAAACGCGCTAATCGCCGATATCGACGAAATCAACGCAACCTCGCAAAAACTTTTCTCCGACACGTTCGAGCAAATCAGAAAAAATTTCGCATTCACGTTCGACAAAATCTTCGGCGGCGGAACAGCCGATCTGAACCTTGTGGAAAGCGAAGACGTGCTCGATAGCGGCATAGAAATAGTCGCGCGCCCACCTGGGACAGTACTGAAAAGCCTTTCGCTGCTCTCGGGCGGACAGCGCACAATGACGGCAGTTTCGCTGCTGTTCGCGATATATATGGTAAAGCCAAGCCCGTTCTGCGTACTTGACGAATTGGACGCCCCACTGGACGACGCCAATATAGGACGCTATACGGATATGCTGAAAGAATTCACGAACTACTCGCAATTCTTGGTAATATCGCACAACAAAAGAACAATGTCGGCGGCACAGACAATATACGGGGTGACAATGCAGGAAAGAGGCGTAACAAGATTGATCTCAATGCGCTTCAACCGCGACAGCGACACAACGGCGTCAGTAAAAACAAACCCCGAACAATAAGGGAAACCCACGCGCAAAATTAAACTTTGCGTACAAAATCACTTTGTCCAATTTTGAAAGTGATTGATGCGCCTTAAAATGAAGAAAGGCAAAACTCGCAGTGTATTCATACGTGAAGGTTTTGCCTTTTTTTTATTTTTGAAATACGCCTCAATAACGTTGGGAACAATTTATCTCAAATGGAGGCACGAACAGTGTGCCAAAACAACCAAGCGAGCGAGTCCATTTTGGAGCTAAAAATTAGACGCAAAAAAGCGGGGAAGTTCGTGGCGTATTAGATACATACGCAAAAGCTTACCTTTCGGAAGCAGAAATCACATACGATTACACCGCAACCCCACAAAAAACCCACGAAACGGCAACACAGATTTGGCGTCTCGCTTTTGGAGATAAAAAATAGACACTAAAAAAGGGCGAAGCTCGTGGCGTATTAGACAGATACGCAAAAGCTTACCTTTCGGAAACAGAAATCACATACGATTACACCGCAACCCCGCAAAACAAAACGACTGGTAAACCCGCGGGAACGGATTAACCCAAGAAAAAAAACTCCCGAAACGGCAACCCGATTTGGCGTCTCGCTTTTGGAGATAAAAATTAGACACTAAAAAAGGGCGAAGCTCGTGGCGTATTAGACATACGCGAGAGTTTCGCCCCTTTTTTAGTGGCTAATTTTTAGCCCAAAAGCGTTCGCCAAATCTTATTTGGTGGCTTCGTCGAGAAGATCCCCGAGAGAAGTGAGGTCTTGGTCCTTGCGGATCTTTTCGAATGCCGCCACTTCTTCCGCGAGCTTGTCTGCGTCGTACTGCGCCGCCTTGATCGAGAGACCGATACGACGTTCGTCGCGGTCGATCTTTACGACTCTTGCCTTTACTTCGTCACCGACCTTCAGGAAGTCCTTGATCTTTTCAACGTGGTCTTCGCTGATCTGGCTGATGTGTACCAAGCCGTCGATGTCGTTCTGCAGTTCGACAAACGCGCCGTAGTTGGTGATCTTGCTGACCTTACCGGTTACCAAGTCGCCTACCTTGAAGAGCGAGTCGATTTCTTCCCACGGGTCAACCGTAAGCTGCTTCATACCGAGCGAAATGCGCTGGTTTTCGGGGTCTACGAGCAGGACGATTGCGTCCACTTCGTCGCCCTTCTTGAGAACTTCGGAGGGGTGGTTGATCTTGCGAGTCCAGCTCATATCCGAGACGTGAACCATACCGTCGATACCTTCTTCGAGTTCTACGAATGCGCCGTAGGTGGTCAAATTGCGAACCTTGCCGCGTACGTGTGCGCCCACGGGATAGTTGTGGACAGCCATTTCCCACGGATTTTCTTCGAGCTGGCGCAAGCCGAGCGAAATCTTCTGTTCTTCCTTGTTGATGTTGAGAACGACAGCTTCGACTTCGTCGCCGACCTTGAGAACTTCGGAGGGCTTTGTAATGCGCTTAGTCCACGAGAACTCGGTGATGTGTACGAGACCTTCGACACCTTCTTCGAGTTCGATGAACGCGCCGTAGTTGACGAGGTTGACAACCTTGCCGCGTACATGTGCGCCAACAGGGTACTTGCGTTCGATGTTTTCCCACGGGTTGGAAGTGGTCTGCTTGAGGCCGAGGGAGACGCGTTCGCGTTCGGTATCGACTTCGATAATCATTACGGAGATTTCTTCGCCAACCTTGAGCATTTCGCTCGGGTGGGAGATTCTGCCCCAGCTCATGTCGGTGATGTGGAGCAGGCCGTCGAGACCGTCGAGGTCGATGAACGCACCGTAATCGGTGATGTTCTTTACGACGCCTCTGCGAATATCGCCGGGCTTGACTTCGGAAAGGAGGGTGCGGCGTTTTTCGGCGCGCTGTTCTTCGATGAGTTCGCGGCGGGAAACGACGATGTTCTTGCGTTCGGCGTTAATTTTGACGACTTTGAAGTCGTAGGTCTGGCCGACATACTGGTCGAGATTCTTGGGGGGCTGAACGTCGATTTGGGAAGCGGGGAGGAAGGAATCGACGCCGATGCTGACGATGAGACCGCCCTTGACCTTGCTCTTGACGCGGCCGGGGAGAATCGCGCCTTCCTTGCAGTTGGCGAGGATTTCTTCCCAGTTCTTCTTTTGCTGGGCTTTGTCGTAGGAGATTACGGGATTGCCTTCTCTGTCTTCGAGTTTTTCGAGAAGTACTTCGATTTCCTGACCGATTTGGATATCGTTGATGTCGGGGAATTCGCTGACAGGCACGACACCTTCGGATTTGCCGCCGATGTCGACTACGACTTCGTTTTGGCGGATTTCGATGATTTTGCCCTTGATAATAGAGCCTTGTTTGAGTTCGGCAAAGCTGCTGTTTGCAAGCAGTTCTTCCATTACGTTGTTCATTATTGTCCTTGTGGATAATACCGTTAATCGCGAGCGAAAAACGGGGTTGATTGTTGTTGTTAAGCCCCCGCGAAGACGCGCGGAGCGTTAGTTAAAGTAAATAGAATTTCAAATATTCGGTTTGCTTGCAAGCGTTTTTTGCAATTTTTAGCGGATATCCGAAATACGCCAAAAAACGCCGAAAACGAGTACCGCCGAAATTTGACTGACGGGAAAACGGAAATAAAAAAAATTTTAGGCTTCAAATCGGGCGCGAATGTGCCATACTCGCCTTTAATTATGATACCAGACGTTTTGGCAGAAAGATACGCCTCTAAGGCGATGAAGGATAACTGGAGCGCGGAGGGGAAAATCCTCCTCGAACGCGACTTGTGGATTGCCGTTATGAAGGCTCAAAAGGAGCTCGGGCTCGACATTCCGCAGGAGGCAATCGACGCCTACGAACGCGTCAAAAACAACATACGCGTAGACGAAATCAACAAGCGCGAGAAAATCACGCGCCACGACGTCAAGGCGCGCATCGAGGAATTCTGCGAGCTCGCGGGCTTCGAGCACATTCACAAGGGAATGACGAGCCGCGACCTCACCGAATGCGTCGAGCAGCTGCAATGCTACAAGTCGCTGAAAATCGTCCGCACCAAGGCGGTCGCCGCCCTGCACCTTTTGGCGCAAAAGGCGTATGCGTACAAAGGCGAGATTCTCGCGGCGCGCACGCACAACGTAATCGCGCAGTTGACGACTTTCGGCAAGAGGCTCGCGGAGTTCGGAGAGGACTTTTTGAGGGCAATCGAAAACGTGCAGGCGCTGCTCGACTCCTACCCCGTGCGCGGAATCAAGGGCGCGGTCGGCACGCAGCTCGACCAGCTCACGCTCTTTGACGGCGACGCCCAAAAGGCGCGCGCGCTCGACGAAAAAATCCGCAAGTATTTGGGAATCCCGCACTGCTTCGGCGCGACGGGTCAGGTTTATCCGCGCACGCTCGACTTCGAGGTCGTAAGCCGACTCTTCCAGCTCGCGTCGGGCCCGTCGTCGTTCGCCAAGACCCTCAGGATTATGGCGGGCGCGGAGCTTGCCAGCGAGGGTTTTGCAAAGGGGCAAACAGGATCTTCGGCGATGCCCCACAAGATGAATTCGCGCAGCTGCGAGCGCATAAACGGCTTCCACGCGATATTGCGCGGATTTATGGAAATGGGCTCGGCTCTGGCGGGCGACCAATGGAACGAGGGCGACGTGTCGTGCTCTGTCGTGCGCCGCGTAATGCTGCCGGGGGCGTTCTTTGCGATGGACGGACTTTTGGAGACTTTCATTACGGTTTTGAACCAGATGAAAGTGAACTCGGCGGTAATCGACGCCGAATGCCGCAAGTATATGCCGTTTTTGCTGACGACAACCGTGATGATGAACGCCGTCAAAAAGGGCGTCGGGCGCGAGGACGCGCACGAGGTCATCAAGGAGCACGCGGTCGCGACGGCAAACGATATGCGCGCGGGGAAAATCGCGTCGAACGACCTGCTCGAAAGGCTCGCAGCAGACCCGAGAATGCCGCTTGATATGGCGGAGCTCGAGGCAATCCGCGAAAAGGGCTCGAAGGCTACGGGGCTTGCCGAAGCGCAAACCGAAGATTTCTGTGCCCGCGCCGAAAAATGGGTCGAACGTTTCCCCGAGGCGGCGGAATACGCGCCCGAGCCGATTCTCTAATCCCGCGAAATGCAAAAAGTCTTCACTCTAAAAAAAGTCTCGGATAAGTCCAAAGCCCGCCGCGGCGAGTTGCAAACCGCCCACGGGCTAATCCAGACTCCCGTTTTCATGCCCGTCGGAACGCAGGCGACGGTAAAGTCGCTCACGCCCCGACAGGTCGAGGAGACTGGCGCGCAGATAATCCTCGGGAACACGTACCACCTGAATATCCGCCCGACTTCCGAGCTAATCGCGCGGTTCGGCGGGCTGCACGGCTTCATGAAGTGGAACAAGCCGATTCTCACCGACAGCGGCGGATTTCAGGCGTTCAGCCTCTCGAAACTGCGGAAAATCACGGAGGAGGGGATTGCATTTTCGTCGCATCTCGACGGCGCAAAATTGTTTATTTCGCCCGAATCGTGCATGAACATTCAGCGGAATTTGGGGTCGGACATATGTATGGTTTTGGACGAATGTATCCCCTACCCCTGCGAAAAATCGAAAGTCGTCAAGTCGGTCGAGCGGACTATCCGCTGGGCGAAGCGTTGCCGCGACGAATACGAAAGGCTCGGGCTGCCCGAAAAGGGGATTCTGGCGTTCGGAATCGTGCAGGGCGGCTGCTACGACGACATCCGAACCGACTGCGCAAAACGCCTCGCGGAGCTTGATTTCCCGGGGTACGCAATCGGCGGGGTCAGCGTCGGCGAGCCCGAGGAGCAGATGATGCAGCAGGTCGAAGCGTCGGCGGCGGGGCTGCCGTTCGACAAATCGCGCTATGTAATGGGGGTCGGCACGCCCGTCCAGCTTCTGAAAATGATAGCCCTCGGCGCGGATATGTTCGACTGTGTAATGCCAACGCGCCTGGCGCGCCACGCGGTCGCCTTCACCCCCGAAGGCCAGATAAATTTGAAAAACGCGAAGTACGCCGAAGACGAATCGCCGCTCGACAACGAAACGGGCGGGTACTCGGCGGAATTTTCGCGCGCGTATATCCGCCACTTGGTCAAGGCGAACGAAATGCTTGCATGCACGCTGATTTCGATGCACAATATACGCTTCTTCCAAAACCTTATGTCCGAAGCGCGCAAACACATAGAGCTCGGGGACTACGAGTCGTGGAGCGCGGACTGGATTGCGAGATACAGACAATGAAAATCCGCCTATTAAAAAACTTCAAACGCCCCGCACTCGTCGGCGACAACTTTGAATATTCGTACTCCGACGCGCTCGCGCGGGTCGAAAAAGCCGCGGGGATATTCGCGAAATCCGCACCCAAGCATGTCGCGATTTTCGCGGAAAACTCGCCGCTCTGGACGTTCGCGCTCTACGGGGCGTGGCAGGCGGGCGCGACGGTAATCCCGATTGACGCGAAGTCGTCCGCGGAGGAGACGCGCTTCATTCTCTCCGACGCAACGCCGCAGCTTTTGTGCTGCGACCGCGGCAATCTCGAAACCGCGCAGGCGGCAATAGAGGGACTTTCCGAAAAGCCCGACATCGTCGTTTTGGAGGACTTTTTCCCGAGCGAAACCGACGCCGCCCATAGCGAAAATTTTGAAGTAGTGCGCGAGGAATCCGACTTGGCGTTAATCGTCTACACCTCGGGGACGACGGGAAACCCCAAAGGGGTAATGCTGACTTTCGAAAATATGTACGCCAATATGAAGGCTGTCGCCGAGGCGAAGTACTATTTCGACGGAATCCGCGTGCTGGTAATGCTGCCGTTCCACCACATTCTGCCGCTGATGGGAACGCTGGTTATGCCGCTGTTCGTGGGCGGGAAGCTCGTGTTCCCCAAGTCGCTATCGCCCGCCGACCTCTCGGGCGTAATGCAAAAGCACCCCGTGGATATGGTAATCAGCGTGCCGCGCTTCTACGAGCTGCTGCACACTAACATCATGGCGAAAATCAACCACTCGAAAATTCTGAAGTCGATTTTCAATCTCGCCAAGCTCGTAAACAGTCGCAAGTTTTCCGAAAAGCTGTTTTCGTCAATCCACAAAAAATTCGGCGGCGAAATCAAATTCTGGATTTCGGGCGGAGCTGCGCTCGACCGCAAGGTCTGGGCTGATTTGGACGTGCTCGGCTTCGGACTGCGCGAGGGCTACGGAATGACCGAATGCGCCCCGATTATCGCCTTCCCGCGAATCGGCAGAATTAAAATCGGCTCCCCAGGAGAACCGCTCCCGGGGGTTCAGATTAGAATCGTCGAGGGCGAAATCGCCGTGCGCGGCGGCAACGTCACGCAGGGCTACTACAACCGCCCCGAAGAAACAAAGGAGGCTATCCGCAACGGCTGGCTCTATACGGGCGACCTCGGGTACGTCGAAAACGGCTACCTTTTCATCACGGGCAGGCGCAAGGAAATCATCGTCCTGCCCAACGGCAAAAACATCAATCCCGCCGAAATGGAGGCGCAAATCGCGGCGCAGTCGCACGACGTTCTGGAGGTCGGCGTTTTGATGTACGAAAACATTTTGCAGGCGATTGTGAGGGTCAAGCCCGAGCTCGTCGCAAGACTCGGCGACGAGGGCGCGGCGGAATATATCCGCAACAACGCAATCCTCCCATACAACCGCTCGACCGCCACATACAAGCGCATAATACGAATCGCCATCACGACCGACGACCTGCCCCGCACGCGCGTCGGCAAGCTCAAGCGTTATCATTTGGCGGCGTATCTGGAAAACATCTCGAAGAAGTCGCCCCTGCCCCCGCAGCCCGAGCCGAAGTCGCAAACCTACGCCGAACTGAAGGACGTGCTTTCGGGGCAAATCTCGATGCCCGTCACCCCCGACGCGCATATGGAAATGGACTTGGGACTGGACTCGCTCGGCAAGATTTCGATACAAAGCTACGTCAAGGAAAACTGCGGCGTGGACGTAGGCGAGCGCGACTTCGAAAAATACTGCACGCTGCGCAAGTTTGCCGAATTCGTCGAAAAAAACCGCGACGCGTCATTCGAGCCGCAGACAAAAAACATCACGTGGTCGGACATCATAAACAGCGAGCCCCTGCCCGTTTTGAAAAAGCCGCACTTCTTCCACTTCGCGACGATTTCGGTTTTCAGGACGCTCTTTAAAATCTTCTATAAAATCGACTACATCGGCGTCGAAAATCTGGACACCGACAAGCCGATTATCATCGCGCCGAACCACCAAAGCTACCTCGACGGCGCGTTTGCCGTGGGGGCGTTCTCGAAGACGCAAATCTACAAGACGTACTTTTTCGCCAAGCTGCGCAGCATAATCAAGCGCGGATTTATCCGCACATTCGCCGAAAAAAGCAATGTCGTGATTATGGACATAAACGACAATGTAAGCGAGTCGATACGCAAGCTCGCGCAGGCGTTGCGCGAGGGCAACAGAGTCGTGATTTTCCCCGAAGGGACGCGCACAAAAGACGGGCTCGTCGCGGAGTTCCGCCCGACGTTCGCGATTCTTGCGAAGGAAATGGGAGTAGCCGTCGTGCCCGTCGCGATAAACGGCGCGTACGCTGCAATCACCCCTGGGTCGACCTTCCCCAAGCGCGGCGCGAAAATCACCGTCAGCTACCTGCCGCCGATGTCGCCCGCCGAAGGGGAGTCGTACGAAGATTTCTCCAAGCGCGTTCAGACGGAAGTCGAAAAGGCCGTCATCGTCCCGCAAAACAAGACGCTTTGATTCGCCAAATCACTCCGTTGTTTCGTCGGGATTGACTTGCTTCGGGGCAACCCGACAATCTCTCGAGGCAGTCCGTCAACTACAGAAAAGAAAAAAAAGCCCGCTATGCGGGCTTTTTTCGTCGCCTTTCGGCGTGCGATAGGACTTGCAGACGGCTCTATTTGTTAGCCTCCTGCATAGCTTTGACGTGCTCCATTATCGCCCGAGAACACTTGTCGTAGAAGTCGCGCGGAACGGTGTGGCTGCCCTCTTCGGCAATCATATAACGCTTTTTCGTCTTGACGTTGTTGTAGGCGGCGAACACGGAACTGGGCGGACAAACGTTGTCGCGCAATCCCGCCGTGATGAGGACTTCGCCCTTGATTAGCGAGGCGAAATTCGCCGCGTCGAAATACGGAACAGTCTTGAAGACTTTCATATCATACGCGCCGTATTTGTCGCCGCGCATAAAATTCGGCCAGCCGTTCGTGCGCTTTACCGCGATTGCGTTGTGATCGCACATTGCGGGAACGCACGCAACGACCATCGAAACCTTGTCGCAAAGCCCACCCGCGCCGAGCGCCTGCCCGCCGCCCTGACTCGTGCCGTAGGCGACGAGAATTTTCCCGTCCCACTCGGGCTGCGCCATCAGGAAATCGAGAGCGCGCTGGGTGCGCAGGTAGAGCTCGCGGAAGAAGCAGTTTTCGAGGCTGTCCGAGCCGCGGTAGCGGTAGTCTTTAAGCTCGTTTTCTTTCAAGTTTTTGTAGTACTCGGCGGGCTGTCCGTTCAAAATGCCGTGGGCGTTGTAGTCAAGCGCAATAAACCCCTTTGCCGCCCAACTTAGCGGCGACCATTTATTGGACGAACCGACCCCCGCCCCGTGCGGGAAAATTATCGCTGGGCAGCTCTTGGCGGCTGCTCCCTCGGGGCGCGCGTAATATCCGCTGAGCTTGCCCCTGAACGAATCGGCTTTAATGTCGAAAAGCTCGACGCCCGCCTTTTCGGAGTCGATTTTCTCCATTTTTGCATTGAGGGGAATTGCCGCCAAAATTTTCTTTTGGGTCTCCCAGTAGGTTTTGAAGTCGGAGGGCATCGGGACTCCCTGACGGATTTTTTCGAGCTCAAAGCCCGCGCCCGCCATCAGCTGCGTCTCCTTTTTAGTGTCTGGATTGTAGACGCCGACTTGGCAGCGCAGCACACCCGACTCGCCGAGCGAGCCGCCGCGGACAACCGCCCTGCCGTTTTTGTCGGTAATGCCCGTATTCAGAACGGTCGGGTTCACGCCGTCTTTGCTGACACTGCTCCAGAATCGGATTCCCGCGCGCGGCGTTTCGCCCTTTTTGACCTCCAGCACGAACTCGACGGGCTCGCCTTTCTTATATATAGAGCCGTCGCGCGATGCCTTAAGGCGCATTGTCGTGTCGGCGTCGGTGAGCGTCTCCGCCGCCGCGAATGTAAACAAAGCGGAGACAATCCCCGCCGCGAAAATCAGTTTTTTCTTCATACCAAACATTACTAAAATTTTTCTTCCGAAAATCAAGCTTTTTTTGGAGGGACAACGACGGAGGGGTGCGACAAAAAAACCTTATATCTTGACAACCGCGCGCCAAATGAAAATATCGAAACCTTAAAACACGCAAAAGCAAGATGTACGCAATAGTTTTCCCTCCCCTCGAAAAATGCCCGACGCCCGAACTGACGGACGTGCAAAAGAGAATCCTCGAGCTGAAAAAAGAGCGCAACGCGGTAATATTGGCGCACAATTACGTCTGCCGCGAGATTCAGGAAGTTGCGGACTTTGTCGGCGACTCGCTCGGGCTTTCGCGCGAGGCAAAGAAAACCGACGCAAAAGTAATCGCCTTTGCGGGGGTCGATTTTATGGCGGAAACCGCCAAAATCCTCAACCCCGAAAAAACGGTAGTACTGCCCGACCACGCCGCGGGTTGCACGCTCGAGGAGCTTTGCGAGCCCATAGAGCTTGCGCTTTTCAAGAAACAGCACCCCGACGCGCTCGTAATTTCGTACATAAACTGTAGCGCGGGAGTGAAGGAAATCAGCGACATCATCTGCACGAGCGGCAATGCCCTCGACATCGTAAAGCAAATCCCGCCCGAACGCGAAATCATCTTCTGCCCCGACCAGCACTTGGGTTCGTGGATTGTCGAGCAGACTGGCAGAAAAATGCTGCTCTGGCACGGCTACTGCTGGGCGCACTCGCAATACAAGGCAAAGGAGCTCGTCGAGATAAAAAGGGCGTTCGACAACGCGCCGCTCGTCTGCCACCCCGAGTGTCCGAAGGAAGTCCGCGACGTAGCCGACTGCGTGTGTAGCACCGAAAAAATGATAAAATTTTGCCGCGAAAATCCCTCAGACAAATTCATAATCGCAACCGTCGTCGAAATGATACACAGGCTGCGCAGGGAAATCCCGAACAAGACGTTTATCGCGGCAACCTCGTCTGGCAAGCCGTCGCAGCACTGCAAAAATATGCTGATGAACACGCCCGAAAAACTCCTCAAATGCCTCGAGACCCTCGAGCCGCGCATCGAGCTTTCCAAAGACGTTATGGACAGGGCGCGCGCGCCGATTGAAAAAATGCTCGAGATGTCGCGCTAAGCCGCGATTACCGCGCAAAATTTGACTGCCGCGTTCGCCTGTGTTGCACACAGGATTTGATTGCCAAGTTCGCTTGCGTTGCCGCGCTGCATTTTGAACGCGCAGGATTGCCGACGCTTCGGCGCAACTTTGCGCAAGTCTGGCGAACAAACTCAAAACGCGTTGCCGCGTAAGGCGGTATCGGCGCACTGGGTTGGGCGCGCGAGACCTGCGCACGTTAGCAAAGCGCGTCTGCGTGGAGCAAACTCGCGCACCTTGGCAAAGCTCGCGTGCGTGTGGTTAAAGGGCGCGCGCTGGCGACGGATTCGGATTGCCGCCCGTTGAATCTCTTCGCCGCGTTAGGCTGAAAACACAATAGCGGACATTTTGTTTTGGATTCTCCCACAGCCCGCCTCATGAGCCGTTGCAGTCAAAAAAAACGCCGCGCGCAAACAATACCAACGTATACTCTTTATTTCGCTTTCTATTGACACAACACTACAAATTATCTTATTCTTAAAAATTATGAAAATAACCAAACTACTTACTGCCGCCGCGATTTCGGTACTCCCGCTTTTCGCGTACTCCGCCCAGCCCGTGTCCGACACCGTCCGTAACATAATGGACGAACGACTCGCCCCCAAACCCGTAAGTACGGCGTACTTCGAGGGGCTTTACAACCTCGCGGACAAATCGGCGGTAACGGTCGAAACTCCCGCAAAATTGACCGACGCGCAGAAGTCGGTTATCCTCAAAACTTTTAAAGATTACTGGAAGCTCTCCCCGAACGTAGTTTTCACTGAAAGCGACTCCGCCGCCGCGATAAAGCGCGAGGGCTACAATCTCGACATCGCCCCGCAGAGCCTCAAAATTTCCGCGAAAGACTTCGATGGCGTCCGCCACGCGCTCAAAACCGTGCGGCAGCTCGCGGAAATCGGCAGGGACAACGACGGATACTACCTCCAAAGCTGCAAAATAACCGACGCCCCCGCGCTCGATTTCCGCGCCGTCCACCTCTGCATCTACCCCGAAACCACCCCGGCCGAGCTCGAAAAACGCGTGCGCCTCGCCGCCTACTACAAATTCAACTATGTGATAATCGAGCCGTGGGGAACTTTCCCGTTCAAAACCCACCCTGAATTGTCCTTCAACAACAAAACATTTTCGCGCGTAGAACTCAAGCGAATCATCGACTTGGCGTACGAGCTCGGAATCACGCCCATTCCTCAGCTCACGATTTTGGGGCACGTCTCGGGCGGCACGAACGAGAGCGCGAAGCACGCAATCCTAACCCGCTTCCCCGAAATGGCAAAGCTCCTCGAGCCGCACGGCTGGTCGTGGTGCATGAGCAACCCCGAAGCCGTCAAGCTGCTCGAAGAGGCGGTTGCGGAAATCCACGAATTTTTCGGCAATCCCCCGTTCTTCCACATCGGCTGCGACGAGGCGTACGATATGGCGACCTGCTACAAGTGCCGCCAGACTTCGCTCGGCAAGCTGCTGGGCAAGCACATTCTGCACTTCCGCGACCTGCTCGAAAAACGCGGCGCGCGCACGATTATGTGGCACGATATGCTCGTCGAAGAGGGCGACCCGCGCTGGGACAAATGCACCGCGACGGGACACCCGAACACCGATATGAACGAGCTTTTCAAAGTCCTGCCCAAAGACGTCGTCATCGCCGACTGGCAGTACGACCCGCTTCCCAAGGGGCAAAAATACTGGCCGACCTCCATATATTTCAAGGAGAACGGATTCGACACCGTAATCTGCCCCTACTTTGAAATCTCGAACATTAAGAACGCCGAGGCGACCGCGTGCGACAACAAGCTCTTCGGAATGATTTGCACGACTTGGAGCAGGACGATGGGCAGCCCCGGCCGCAGGCTCTTCTACACCGCAGCCAACGCCGCGTGGGGCTCCGACCCGAAAAAATTCTCCAACTCGTGGAAAGACTACCGCTGCAACTACAACACGCACCTGCGCACGATGGATATAGATTCGGGTATCGACAACTACGAAGACATCGGTTCGACCCCGCACGTGGGCGTCGAACGCCACCTCTAAAACGGCGGCGGAATTTTGCGCGAAATTTTCCGAAAAAAGATATTGAAATTCGCGCAAAACAAGCCATTATTGAAAGTTAAATTTTTAAATTAAAGGAATACAATGCCCAGAGAAATAGTAATAATCGAATGCACCGAAGCGCGCAAAGAAGGCAAATCGCCCTCGCGCTACATGACAACGCGCAATTTCCGCAAGACGCAGGAAAAAGTCGAGAAGATGAAGTACAATCCGTCTCTCAAGCGCAGAACACTCCACAGGGAAATCAAGAAATAAGCTTTCCCATATTTCGGAAAATTTTAGACGCGTTTTTTAACGCGTCTTTTTTTGTGTCCGAAATTTTTTTCTTTTCCTTTCCTTTTTCCTTTCTCCCCGAATCCGCCCTGCCCCGCGCCTCCAAAAAAAACGCCGCACGGTAAAACCGCACGGCGCGCAAAGTTGAAAAAAATCTGAAATTTCGGCGGAACGTTATTCGCCCGCACACCCCGCAACTTCCTCTTCGGGATATGCGAAAATTTCCGTTTTGCCGCTCGGATAGACCAGCTCGACAGAATCGAAATTTGCGCCGTTGCGTTGGCTTACGAGCGTCCGAACTCCCGCAATTTCAAAGTCCAAAATTGTGGAATTCATCTTCCTGCTTTTGCGAACAATAAAATTTACATCGAACGGCTTTTCGATTCCGCGCAGGTTTTCTATAGCGAAATCTCCCGTCAATGCGTGTAAGTGCTCTTTGTTGTCGACAAACCACCCCACGCCGCGCTTGGACTGTTTCACAATTTCCCGCGCGACAGGAAGTGCTTCGGCGAATCCGTCTTTCGCGCATTTGTTGATTTGCGCGCGCTTGGTCGAAAAATCAATCGAAAATTCGGCGTCTTTTTTCGGGTTCGACGAATCCCTAAATCTGAGTGCGAATTTTTGCGAATCGCTATTAGGCGCGACTTTTACGCGCCCCCAATACGACTTGGAGGAATCAAGCTTTGCGGGATTTTTCGGAGTCGCCGCTGCGACGATTTCCTTCGCCTCGGGGCGTGTTTCGGGCAGCCATTTGACGCCCAGAACTCCGTCGGGATACTGGAACAATTCGCGCAACACGAGCACCGAAGCCCAGCCTCGACCGAGCCAGCCGCCCATTATCAGGCGATTGTCCTTGTACGGCGAGACAAACGGAACAGCCAAGCCGTCGTAAATATCAAGCCCCTTGGCGGCAAAATCTTCAAAATCGCCGCCGTCCTTCGACGCCCAGAAGCCCGTCACACCCATTATCAGATAGCGCCAGCCGTTGTGCTCGAAATACGACGGACATTCGGCGGTATTGCGCATGGGCGTCTTTTCGCCGTTTTTGGGGAAATCCCAAGCCGTTCGCCGCCACTTCCCGTAAACGCCGTCGAGTTCCCATGTTCCCGAGCCGCAAAACATCTTCAATTTGCCGTCGCCCGTTCTGAAAATCGAGGGATTTTCGGCGGTATTGAAATACGTTCCGTCCCAGACAAAATTCACGCCGTCGTCGCTTACGGCGACTGTCGTGCCCGAGGGAATCAGCGGCGAGTATTCGGAGCGTTTCACTGGGAAAGACTCGTTTGCCTTATACTGCCCCGCCCTATATTTGGAGCTTACTGTTTCCGAATCCGGCACGACCCTATCCGTGTGCCAGCCGAAAGCGGAATAATATTTGCCGCCGTCAAAGAACATCGTGCCCGTGCCGACGGACTGCCACGGCTCGGTGAGTTCGACCATTGCGCCGAGCTCGCGCCAGTTCACGAGGTCGCGCGACATCATATGGTAGAAGACGTGCGCCCCGCCGCCCCAGCGGTTCATATGGTGGTTGTAGTCGAAGAGATAGAGCAAATGGAAAATTCCGTCGTGGTAGAAAACGGACACGTCGCCGAGATACGTGTTATGCCCGTACGGGGAATAAAACTGAATGCCCGCGCCGCTTTTTTGGGTGAATTTTGTGCGCGAAATTTTCGAAACGTCTGTGGAAAATTTTAAATTCGAGACCAAATTCGGCGCGAAGACAAAATCTCCGCCCGCCGCCGCGTCGACTTCGCCCACGGGATAGTTTCTGTCGATAATAACGCCGTCAACGGCAAAGAAAAAATTCACGCCGTCGTACACGAGCGCGATTTTGCGCGCCGAAATGTCTTTGCCGAGCGCGTTTATCGGGACTTCCAAGCGCATCGACTTCCACTTCGGGCGCGGCTTGTAGTTAAAATTCAGCTCCGCAACGAGCGCGGGATTGGAATTGCCGCGTCTAAAATAACCGCTCCGCGCGGACGCGTAGCCAAGCTTCAATCCGCCGAAATCGGCAATTACCGCGCCGTTTTTGTAGTCGGGCGGTATCGAAAATTCGAAGACAAACCCTTTTGACAAGTCGGCGGATTTGTCGATTTTTTGCGGGGCGATTTTCGAAAAATCGTAACGCCAAAGGTCGCGCTCGACTGTAGCAAAGAGCGTTGAGCAACACAAAAAAACGGTAATGGAAGCCAGTATCTTTCTCATAATTAAATTCATTCAATACACTTTTTCACTCCGAGTAAACAACAAAAAAAATTCCCGCCCGAGAGCGGGAATTCTCTATTCGGAAGCCGAAGCCCCTACCCTATTGCAGCCTGTGCCGCGGCGAGTCTTGCGACGGGCACGCGCGGCGGGGAGCAGCTGACGTAGTTGAGTCCGACTTCGTTGAAGAACTTTATCGAATCGGGGTCGCCGCCGTGTTCGCCGCAGACGCCCAATTTGATGTCCTTGCGCGTGCTTCTGCCGCGCTCCGCGCCGATGCGCACGAGCTGCCCGACCCCCTCGACGTCGATTGACGCGAACGGGTTTTTCGGCAGAATGTCCAGTTCCTTGTATCTGCCCAGGAAGCTGCCCGAGTCGTCGCGGCTCATTCCGAGCCCCGTCTGGGTCAGGTCGTTTGTCCCGAACGAGAAGAACTGCGCCTCCTCCGCGATTTTGTCGGCGGTGAGTGCGCCGCGCGGAACTTCAATCATAGTCCCGAGCATATAGTCAATTTTGACCTTTTTCTTCGCCATTACTTCGGCGGCGACTTCTCGGATATTCTGCGCCTGATATTTAAGCTCCTGCACAAATCCCACGAGCGGTACCATAATTTCGACCTTAACTTTGACGGGCTTTTTGCCTTTCATCACGTTCGCGGCGGCCTCGAAAATCGCGCGCGCCTGCATTCTCGTGATTTCTGGGAAGCTGTTGCCCAAGCGGCAGCCGCGGTGGCCGAGCATCGGGTTTTGCTCCTCGAGAGCCTTGCAGCGTTCGGCGACGACTTCCGCGGAGACGTTCATCTTTTCCGCCAGCTGTGCGCGCGCCGAGCTTTCGTGCGGCAAAAATTCGTGGAGCGGCGGGTCGAGCAGGCGAACCGTCACGGGCAGCCCGTCCATAGCCTTGAAGATTCCCTCGAAGTCCTTGCGCTGGTACGGGAGGAGCTTGTCGAGAGCCTTCTGGCGTTCGGCGGGGTCGGTCGCCAAAATCATTTCGCGCACCGCGTCGATTCTGTCGCCCTCGAAGAACATATGTTCCGTGCGGCAAAGTCCGATGCCCTCCGCGCCGAGCTGCACCGCCATTTTCGCCTGCGCGGGCGTGTCGGCGTTTGTGCGCACTCCCATTTTGCGGTACTTGTCCGCCCACTTCATAACGGTATTGAAGAGCTGGTATGTGTAGCTTTTTGCGGGCTTCATTTTTCCCGAGAGAACGCGGATTACCTCGCTCGGGGCGGTCGAGATTTCTCCGAGGAAGATTTCGCCGGTCGTGCCGTCGATTGAGATGTAGTCGCCCTCTTTGACGACCGTCTTGCCGACACTCATCAGGCGTTTACCGTAGTCCATCGAAATATCGCTTGCCGCGCAAATGCAGACCTTGCCCATTTGCCGCGCAACAAGTGCCGCGTGCGAGCTCACTCCGCCGCGCGAAGTCAAAATCCCCTCCGCGGCAATCATACCGCGCAGGTCTTCGGGCGAAGTTTCCTCGCGGCAGAGCACGACTTTCACGCCCTGCGAATTCAAAAGTTCCGCTTTCGACGCCGTAAATACGACCTGACCGCTCGCCGCCCCTGGCCCTGCGGGAAGCCCCTTTGCGAGCACTTTGGCGCGCCTGACCGCCGCTTCGTCGAACACGGGCACGAGCAGGCTGGAAATCGAGTCGGCGGGAATCTTTTTGATTGCCGTCTTTTCCGACATAAAGCCCTCTTTGTTCATTTCGACCGCGATTCTGACTGCCGAAAGCCCCGTGCGTTTGCCGTTGCGGGTCTGGAGCATAAAGAGTTTGTTTTCCTCTATTGTGAACTCGAAGTCCTGCATATCCTTGAAGTGCCGCTCGAGCTTCTTGCGGATTGCCAAAAGCTCTTTGTACGCCTTGGGCATTTCCTCCGCGAGCATCGAGATTTTATGCGGCGTGCGCACGCCCGCGACGACGTCCTCGCCCTGCGCGTTGATAAGATATTCGCCGTAGAAGACGTTTTCGCCGTTGGCGGGGTCGCGCGTAAAGGCGACGCCCGTTGCGCTGGTTTCGCCCTTGTTGCCGAAGACCATTGTCTGGACGTTGACCGCCGTCCCCCAGCTCGCGGGAATGTTGTATTTTTGGCGGTAGATGATTGCGCGCTCGTTCATCCAAGAGTTGAAAACCGCGCCGACCGCCCCCCAGAGCTGCTCGTAAACGTCCTGCGGGAACGCCTTGCCCGTGCGCGACTTAATCAGAGCCTTGTAGCGTTTGACGAGCTCCCTGAGGTCGTCAACCCCGAGGTCGGTGTCGAGCTTTGCGCCGACTTTCGCCTTAAGTTCGCCCATAACTTCGTCGAACGGTTCCGACTCCGCCTCCGTGCGAGCCTGAACGCCCATTACGACGTCCCCGTACATTTGGATAAACCTGCGGTAGCAGTCCCACGCGAAGCGCGCGTTGCCCGTCTTTGCCGCGAGCCCCTCGACGGTTTTGTCGTTGAGCCCCAGATTCAAAATAGTATCCATCATACCCGGCATCGATTCGCGCGCGCCCGAGCGCACCGAGAACAAAAGCGGATCTTTTTCGTCGCCGAAAATTTTGCCCATTTGTTTTTCGACCGACCCGACCCCTGCGCGGACGTCCGCCGCGAGTGCCGCGGGGTATTTTCTGCCGTTCTTGTAGAAGAAATCGCAGACTTCGGTGGTTATCGTAAACCCCGGGGGAACAGGAAGTCCGATTCGCGCCATTTCCGCGAGGTTCGCACCTTTGCCCCCGAGGAGGTTGCGCATTGTGGCGTCGCCGTCCGTTTTTGCCCCGAAGAGGTATATGAGTTTTGTCTTAGCCGTTTTAGCGGCGGGTTTCGACGCCTTTGCCGAAACGCGTTTCTTAGCAACTTTTTTTGCCATAATTCAGTCTTTTGTTTTGTGATTCCAACAGGCGCGGAGGGTTGGCGAACCGACGGGGAAATCGCGATGCAAAAAAAAAAGCACTCGATATGGGCAAAAGTCGGGTAAAATCAATTCGCAAAACCGCGCAAGCAAGTATGCCCCGATTTGCAGCATCTAGAGAGCGCAGGTGCGAGATCATAGAAAGCAAGGCACAAATCTTGTTCCCAATTCTCATCATTTTTTTGGAATAGTCAATATTATAATAAAGAAGGGGGTCTTGCCCCCTTCGGCGGGATTGGCTACGCCACTCCCGCCTACCCCCGCTGGGCGCGTGAAAGCGGCAGTGCCGCCTCCATTGAAGGGGCAAGCCCCTTACGAAGATTGGCTTCGCCAATACTTCTATCCCCACAGAACCACAGAACGAAAGTTTGCTCCAATCCTCCGTATGCGCCTACCGTGCCCCGAGAATCAAGCCACCGTCTGAACG
>DJPO01000017.1:39141-41248 GCA_002437405.1 Opitutia bacterium UBA6410
TTCGGAAGTTTTTAAGAAGGGGCTTTGCCCCTTTCGGCGATTGGCTTCGCCAATTCGCCTATCCCCGAGAAATTTAATACAATATGCTCGCACAATGTTACAATTTTCGATTCGAGGATTGGCGTTTGGGTATCCCCGTTTTTTTTAACAACTTCGCGGCTTATAAAAAAAGATTTACTTTCTTCAGACCTCGCACGGAATTTAGGCTGTATATTGCGGCGGCGGAATATAGGTCGCTGGGGTATAGAATTTTTTCGGTCAGTTTGTCGGAGAGGACTCGCCGCCCTACCCCTTCCAATAGTCCGCATTCGGCGGGCGGCGTATAAAATTTTCCGTCTTTCTCGACGATAATATTACTGCGCGAGCCTTCAGTTATTTCTCCGCGTTCGTTTTGAAAAATAACGTCGTAGACTTCGCCCGCCGCGATTTTTCGGGTTGCGGCGGCGTACCAGTCGCGCTTTGTCGTCTTGTGGCGCAAAAATATGTTGCGCGAATCGACGCGCGTTTCCGAAATTTCCACGCGCGCTGTTTTCGACTCCGAAAGCGGGCGGGTAGATGTCGAAAAGCGTCCGCCGCGCGAGAGTTCGAGCCGCAAGATTCCCTCGCCGCACGCGGCGTCCGACAATGCCGCCCGCGCCGCCGTTTCGTCAAAAGGAAAGCCCAGAGTTTCGGCGGATTTTTGCATTCTTTGCAAATGTTCGCAAACGTATTTCGGGACGCCGTGTTCGACCGAAAAAGTTTCGATTAGCGAAAAATCGCCGTTAATAAAAGACGCCTTGTCGAGGGTTTCGCACCACTCGCCCGCGGCGGTCGAATCCCAAACTACTGCGCTGCCCGAGCGAAAGACAAATTTGCCGTCCGCGCCGCCGCGACGTTCGAGTATGCGAATCGGCACGCTGCAGACGGTCTTTTCGGGCGAGACAAAGCATATCGCTCCGCAATAGACACCGCGCCTGCCGCGTTCGAGCGATTCGATTATGCGCATTGTCGAAAGTTTCGGCGCGCCAGTTACCGAGCCGCACGGAAAAATGTTTTTGAATACGTCGAACAAACCCGTTCCGCCGCGCAGTTCGGCGGAAATTGTGGAGGTCATTTGGTGGACGCGCGAGAGTGTTTCGACCTCGAACATTTTTTCAACGGCGACCGAATTTTTGGCGGCGATTCGGCTTAAGTCGTTGCGCATTAGGTCGACAATCATCAGGTTTTCGGCGCGGTTTTTTTCGTCCGCCGCGAGCCATTTTGCGAGCTTTGCGTCTTCCGCGGCGTCGGGAGAGCGGGCGACAGTCCCTTTCATCGGCTTGACCCGAATGCGCGTTTTTTCGATTTCAAAAAACAGTTCGGGGGAATAGGAAAGGACGGTCAGGTAGGGATTTTTTATGTATGCGCAATAGGCGGCATTTTGGCGCGATAAAAAATGCCCGAAAAGCGCGCCGTCGTCAATCGGCGGAATCTCCAAATACGAGGGGTATGAATAGTTTACCTCATACGTTTCGCCGGAACGCAGGGCGGCGCGGATTTTTTCGACAACATCAAAATATTCGCGCTCGGAAACGAGCGGCACGAGAGTCGCGGGAATATTTTCGGGAGACGCCTGCGGGACGAATTTTTCGAAAGAATCGAAAACCTCGAAATAAAGTAGCGGGGAATCGTCCGAACGCGGGAGCGGCGGGAGGGAGTAAAACAAACGCCAAGCTTCGTATTCAACATACCCGAGAACGTATTTTCCGCGCGAAGAAAGTTTTTCTATGCGTGAAAACGCGCGTTCGATTTCTTCCAACGAACGAGCTTCAATCACCTCGACGGGCGAATCGAACTTTAATCCCGAGAAAACAAACATATTAAAAAAGAGGGCGGGCGGAAAAACCGCCAACCCCTTAATAAAAATCGATTCAACGCAAGAGGAAACCCGATAGAGAAAAACCCCTCTCGTCAAGAGAAAGCTCCCGCCCTTTTATCTACCCGCAAAATTGCAAAGCAATTTTGCCGTAATATTAGAATCGAGGGAGCTCGAGGGGCGAGAGCCCTTCGAAAGGGCAACGCCCGTTTTAATATACCCGCAAAATTGCAAGCAATTTTGCTGTAATATCAAGGACGCGTCAAACTGCCG
>DJPO01000017.1:41292-44676 GCA_002437405.1 Opitutia bacterium UBA6410
ACTGCGATGGCGTGCGTACTAAAGGTACGTACCCATTGCAGTTTTTCACCGAAACGCCGTTTGGGCGGTAGTTTCACGCGTCCTACGGGATTACTTTGTTTAGGGGATATTCTACTATGCCTTCTGCGCCGTTGTCCTTCAACGTCGGAACAAGCTCCCTTACTACCTTTTCGTCCACTATTGTCTCAACCGCAACCCACGCAGGATCGGAAAGCTGCGATACCGTCGGCTTGCGCAACGCGGGCAGCTCGGCAATCACCTTGGGCAAGTTGCCTTTGGGCAGATTGAGCTTCAACCCAACCTTGTTGTTCGCGTCCAACGCCGCCTGCAAGAGCAGCGCAATCGACTCAATCTTCTTGCGCTTTTCGGGATTTTCCCACGCGGCCTTGTTGGCGATGAACTTGGTGTTTGTGTAGAGCATAGTGTCGATAATGCGCAGGTTGTTCGCCCTGAGCGACGAACCCGTTTCGGTAATATCGGCGATTGCGTCCACGAGGTCGGGAACTTTGACTTCGGTCGCGCCCCACGAGAATTCAACGTCGGCTTCAACGCCCTTGTCGGCGAGGAATTTTTTTGTGACGTTCATCAGCTCGGTCGCGATGCGCTTGCCCTGCAAATCCTTTACGTCCTTGATGTCGGAATCCTCCTTAACGCAGAGAACCCAGCGGGACTTCAGGGAAGTCGCCTTGCTGTAAACCAAGTCGCAGACTTCCACGACATCGCTGGAGTTTTCGAGAATCCAGTCATAGCCCGTAAGACCGCAGTCGAAGAAGCCCTGTTCGACGTATCTGCTGATTTCCTGAGCGCGGACGAAACGCCCGTCGAGTTCGGGGTCGTCAATCGAGGGCTTGTAGGAGCGGGAGCTTTTGGTGATTTTCCAACCCGCTTTCGCGAAGAGCGCGATTGTGGATTCTTCGAGGCTGCCTTTGGGAAGGCCTATCATTATTAGTGGAGTACTCACGGTTTTGATTGGTTGAGATTATTGCAAAATCTATATAAAAAAATCGCATTTTTCCCGACGCAAAGCCGAGGGCGCGCGCGCGAAAAATGCCGAAGATGAAGTTGGTGCGGGCAGACGGAATCGAACCGACATCACCAGTTTGGAAGACTGGGGTTTTACCACTAAACTATGCCCGCTTGAAATTAAAGACGGATTAAATCGCAAAAGCGGCGCGGGCGTCAAGCATAAATTTCCATTCGCCCGAAGTTTTTGAGAGCGACAAATGCCGCGCACTCAAACAAGCCCGAAAACCTCGAGCGCAAACGCAACCGCCATATAGACTACTATCAAAAACTTCAGCATCGACGCCAAGAGCGTGCCGAGAAACGCGCCGAATCCCGCCCTGCCCGATGTCCGAGCGTCCGCTCCGCCGAGATACTCCGCGACGAACGCGCCGATTAGCGGCGCGATGAAAATCCAGATTAGCGGCGGCGGCAAAAATATGCCGACAACTACCCCGACAAACGCCCCGACGCCCCCGCGCCAAGTCGCCCCGAATTTCTTCGCCCCGAACCACGAAAGGACAAAATCGGCAACCTGCGCAAAGAGTGCGAGGAATCCGCAAATTGCGATATTCACCCAGCCGAGCGGCGACTCGGGGAAAACGAGCTTAAAGCCCAATACCGCCGCAAACGAAAGCAGCGGCCCCGGCAGTACGGGCAAAAAAGCCCCGACCGCCGCGACGAAAAACGCCGAAAAAACGACAAACTCCCCGATAATCAAATACGTGTTTTCCATTTCTTGCTTGAAATATGTATTGGTTTCGTATTTTATCAAGTAAACTTTAAACCCCTATATTTGAAATATGGAAAACCCCGACCAAAAACTTCTCGAAATTCTCAAAAACGAAAAATTTATCGCATTCTTCGACCTCTCGTTGCTCGGCGAAAACGGGGTTTCGGAAATCGGCGGACTCTGCAAAGTCGCGATGCCAAGCCAAGTTAGGGACATCGACTACATCTCCCTGACCTTCATTTTCGACACCCCCACCGAAGGCACGGCAGCCCTCGCAAAGCGCATTGTCGGCAAACTCACGACTGACGCCTTCCAAAAGGCAATCCCCTCGGTAAACGCCCTCACGAGCGTCCCCGCCGCCGTCGCCCCCTCGGAAAGCTACGTCCACCAAATCGACATAATTTTCAACTCCCACGTCTCCGACATTCGCGAGACTGTCAACAAGGTCGTGTACGTCGTGCGCACGGCGGGCGGAGTCAATACCGAGCCCCCGCAGTGGTGGAATGAAAACGACTCCCCCAAGCCGACCGAGACCGAAAAGGCGAACTGGACCGCCCGAATAAAAGCCCTCTTGGGAATCTCGAAATAAACGCAATTTTTTTACCGCGCCGCTTCCCGACCGAAGCGGCAAGTTTTTTAACCGTATTTTTTAAAATGGAAATTTGGTTTCACCCAGCAAAAGCCATTGCGGCTCTTACTAAAAACGCAGCCCAAGCGGCGGGATTCGACGCCGACTTCGACCCCGTAATCCGCCCCGCCGACCCCAAGTTCGGCGACTTTCAGGCAAACGGCGCGCTCCAATACGCAAAAGCCCGCAGGGAAAATCCGCGCGCGGCGGGCGAAAAGCTCCTCGCGGCGATTCAGGCGTCGCCCGAGTTCGACAAACAGCTTGTCGAAACGTCGATTGCCGGCCCCGGGTTTGTGAACTTCAAGCTGACGAAAAAATTCCTCGGCAAGTGGCTCGCCAAATACAGCGGCGAAGCCGAATTGCGCGCCGCCGCAAAGCAGTTCTACGGCGGGCGCAAAACCGTCATCGACTACCCGTCCCCCAACACCGCAAAGCAAATGCATGTCGGGCACCTGCGCCCGATGGTCATCGGCGAAGCCGTCAAACGCCTGCTCAAATTCTGCGGCGCAGACATCATAACCGACAACCATATCGGCGACTGGGGCACGAACTTCGGTATCCTCATCTACGGAATCAAAACCTCGGGCTACAAGCTCGACCCCGAAAACGAAAATTCGCTCGAGGAGCTAGAGCAAATGTACAAGCGCGGCAGTGCGCTCGCAAAAGCCGACCCCGCCGCGGCCGACGCCGCCCGCGCGGAACTCGTAAAGCTCCAGAACGGCGACCCCGAAAACGTCGCGCTCTGGAATAAAATCAACGAAGTAAGCTCGGCGTCCTTCGCGAGAATGTACAAACGCATGGGGCTTACCATCGACTACACCCTCGGGGAATCCTTCTACCGCGACAAAGTCGGGCGCATCTACAAGGAACTGACCGAGTGCGGCATCGCCGAGGAAAATCAGGGCGCGCTCGTTGTCTTCCTGCGCGAACACGAACGCTTCAAAACCCAGCCTTTCATTATCCGCAAAAGCGACGGAGCCTCGAACTACGCCTCCACCGACTTGGCGACCCTCCTCTACCG
>DJPO01000017.1:44810-71138 GCA_002437405.1 Opitutia bacterium UBA6410
TGCCCAAACTCCGCCACGTCTGGTTCGGGACTATCCTCGGCGAAGACGGCAAGGCAATCAAAACCAAAAGCGGCGAACCCGTAAGGCTCAAGGCTCTGCTCGACGAAGCCGTCGCGCGCGCTAAAAAAATCCTCCTCGAAAAGAATCCCGACACCCCGCAGGACGAAGCCGACAAAATCGCCGAAACCGTCGGGGTCGCCGCCCTGCGCTACGCCGACTTGTCGCAAAACCGCACAAACGACTACCTATTCTCGTGGGACAAACTGCTGGCGTTCGACGGCAATACCGCGCCATATCTGCTCTACGCAGTCGCACGCATGCACTCGATTTTCAGAAAGCTCGACATCAGCCCCGACGCCGACTTTTCCGCCGCAAGCGAAATCGAAACCGAGCAGGAAATCGCCCTCGCCCGCAAGCTCGTCGCCCTGCCCGCGGTTTTCAAACTGACCCTCGCGGAACTGCGCCCGCACTACCTGTGCACGTACTTATACGAACTCGCGGGAATTTTCTCGACCTTCTACAACGCAAACAAAGTAATCGTGGACGACGAATCCGTCAAAGCCCGCCGCCTAATGCTTTGCTCGCGCACAATGCGCGTGCTCGAAGCGGGTCTGCGCGTGCTCGGAATCGAACCCCTCGAAAAGATGTAAGATTATGAAAAAAATACTGACAATGGCAATCCTCGTGCTCGGCACGGCGGCCTTCGCGGCTGGCGACTGGGCGGCATTCGGCAGATACGCCGAGGCAAACAAAAACGTAAAACAAGCCCCCATGCTCGTGATTATGGGCGACTCCATAACCGACTTCTGGCCGAACAGAACCTCCTCCGACTTCTTCAATAAAAACAACATTGTCGGACGCGGAATAAGCGGACAGGTGACGTCGCAAATGCTCGTGCGCTTCCGCCGCGACGTGCTCGACCTCAAACCCAAATACGTCGCGATTTTGGCGGGGACAAACGACATCGCGCAAAATCAGGGCTACATCAGCGCGGAAAATATCGTCGGAAACATAATTTCGATGGTGGAAATCGCACGCGCCAACAAAATCAAGCCGATAGTCTGCTCGATTCTGCCCGCCGCGAAATACCCGTGGAGACCCGAAATCCAGTCCGTCCCGATGGTGCAGAAAATAAACCAAATGCTCAAAGATTACTGCAAGAAGCATAAGGTAAAATACATAGACTTCTACACTCCGATGGCGGACGAAAACAACGGACTGCCGAAAAAATACGCAAACGACGGAATCCACCCGACCTCCGACGGATACGCCGTAATGGAAAAAGTTTTGCTTGAGAATCTGAAATAAACAAAACCCGAAAACCCAAAACGCGGAAAAACAAAAAGTTTTCCGCGTTTTTTATTCTCCCAAGCCCCAACCGACAACAACGACTCCGCACATTTTCTCCCCATTCCAAAGTAAAATAGCGCCAGAATACAAAAAAGAAAAAAATATCTTTACAAAGCAAGGGGAAGAGGGCATAAAGGAAAAAATAACGCGGGCGTAGCTCAATTGGCAGAGCGCGAGCTTCCCAAGCTCGATGTTGAGAGTTCGACCCTCTTCGCCCGCTCCCCTTTTAAACACCGCAAACCCGCTCTATTAAAGACATTAGAGGCGGGTTTTGTTTTTAGTCCGCTTGGCTGGTTTGGCTTGGAAAATCGGCAAAAATAAGCCAAAAATCATTGATTTTTGTCGCCATTGTCGCCACTTTTATTTGTATGAAATCCGCAAAAGTTTACAGGCGCAACAGAATCAAAAAACCGTTCGAAGTAAAATTCTGGAATGATGACGGAAAGCGCGTGTCGATTTCGTTTGCAAATAAAATTGAAGCCGACGCCTTTGCCAAGGAACGCAACAACGAGCACAAACTACCCCCGCAACTTCAATTCACCACTCAGGAGCGTATCGAATTTGCCAAATTCAGGGAAATTGCCATAGAAAAAGATATGCCGTTGACTACGGCCGTACAGGTTGCTGCGGATTACCTAAAAAGGCTTACATCGAAAAAAACAACATTTGCCGAGCTTTTCGCGGACTACCTCTCCCTCTGCGCCAAACGCCAAATGCGCCCGTCGACGCAATCGTATTACCGCCAAAGCCTCGACCGTTTCGGAAAATTCATCGGAGGCGATACCCCTATCCACGAAATTGATACTTTAAAAATTCAAACCTACCTTTTATCGATTGGAACACGCGAACACGCAAAACGCGTTTTGAGTGCGTTTTTCCAATACGCCAAAGAGCGAGAATATATCCCCCAAAACTTAGTCAAAAATATTTCCCTGCCCAAGGCGCTATCCAACAGGGAAATCCCCAAAATACTGACACCGACGCAAACGGAGGAAAACCTGCAATCGCTCCCCGACGAATACAAACCCGCCTTTGCGTTGATGGCTTTTTGCGGAGTGCGTCCCGACGAAATCTGCAATGATGTTCAAAAATCCGTCGTAAAATGGGAAGACATAAACTTCGACACAAAAAAAATCACTATTCGAGCCGATGTTGCAAAAACGAGGACGGCGCGGATTATATCTGACGCCCCCGAAAATGTATGGGAATGGCTTTCAATCGATATTCCCCCGCATCAAAAAAGCGAAAATATATTTCCGCGCTCGTACTCGACATTTCGAATCGCCCGTCGAAATATGCCCAACAAACTGACTCACGACGTATTTCGACACAGTTTCGCCTCGTACGCCTACCACTATATGGGGATAGAAAAAGCCGTTGAAATAATGGGGCAAGAGGGCGGCTTTGCGGTCTACAAAAAACACTACAAGTCAATCGCGACGATTGCGGACTCGCGGAAATATTTTTCCATTCTGCCGACAAAACGAAAATTTATTGAATAACAAAGGTTTTTTAGCGAAAGCGGCACTTGTCGCTTTTTTGTGCAATTTTTTTGAAAAAGTTCTTGACTTCATTCAAACACAATGCAATAATACGCGCATAATTTAAGTTCTTTGGTAGTAAAAAAAATCGCCGCAAGTGTGGAGCTTGCGGCGACTACCTCAAGAGAGGAGGTGATTAAGATGAAGATGTTAAAAATCGTCTTAGTAATTGTGATGGCGATAATCGACATAATCATCATATTGTCAAGCTAAAAACTTGACGGCGGGCCGAAAGGCTCGCTCCCTCCTCTCTTTTTAACGGCAAAAAGAAAGGAAAATATAAAATGGGAAACGAAGAAAAAAAAGAAAGGCGGGGCGGAGCGCGCAAGGGCGCAGGGCGCAAGCCCGCCGCCGACAAGCGCAAAAAATACACGATTCTACTTTCCGACGCCGAAAAACGCAGGCTTGACGAACTTTGCGGCGACCTTTCCCCGTCGGCATTTATCCGCCAAAAACTCGGACTGTAGGGAATGAAGAATTAAGAATGAAGAATTAAGAACTGGGGTTTGCGCCGCTTCGCGGGCAAACCCTCGACACCCGCAGGCATCGCCGAAAGTTTTATAACCCATCCATAAAGTATTCGGCTTCACCTGTGAGAGTCGAGGGTTCGCTCCGCTTGTGCGGGCGAACTCCAATTCTTCATTCTTAATTCTTCATTCCCGCGCCGCGCCGCGCGCGGGCGGCTATCGGCACTCGCACTTTTTTAGGGTGCGCTTGTAGATTGTGCCGATTTGCGTGATTTCGGGTTCGAGCAGGCAGACGGGCGTTTTCGCCGCTTTCCACGCGTTCCACGTCGCAAAATTCGGGGTTGTCGAGGAATTGATTTCCTGCACTTCGTTTTGTCCCGCCATAACGCGGAGTTTTCCCGACATATCGGGAAATGTCGTATGATAGGTGATTTCCTCGGTTATCGGCATTTGCAAGCCGAACGCCGCGCGCGTCGAAAAGCCGCGTTGTACGAGCGCCGAACGCCAACCCGCGTTGCCCGTAATTACGACCTGCGAAGACAAGTCCGCATTTGTCGCAGGAACATACCAACCGACATCGGTACAATAGCAGCGCGACTTCATAACCCATTCGGTCGGAACGCCGTTTGTGGTTTTTGTAATTACCTTTTCGATTCGGATTTCGTTGACAGTCGAAAGCTGTTTTGCGTACGCAGCATAAATAGTCAAATAGTTGTAGCGAAATTCTCGGTTCAGATAAAATGTAAGCTCGTCGCCGACAGAAAAAAGCTTTTTTTCGTCGTAAAACATAAGTTGCCCGAGTGAATATTGGAGCGTTATGGATTCCTCCGCTTTTCCGCTTGCGGAGGTGTCGCGGAGGGCGGGGAATTGGACTACTTCCGCCGAGTAGAGGTTGAAGCTGCGCGCGGGGGCGTAGCCGTAGAGCTCTACGACCTCGTAGATGTCTTCGAGGGCGTTTGAGGGCTCGACGTGCTCGTCGATGACGCGGTAGTCGAGCGCCTGCAATTTTGCCGCCGTGGCGGCGTCGAGCTCGCGGAAAATCTTTTTGCCGTTTTGGGCGGTTTGCGCGAAGTCGAGCGGCTGCCCGAGGCGGCTTGCGAATTTGTCGCGCAAAACGAAATAGCGCAGCTTGAGCCAAAAAATGGAGCGCTCGCCGCCGTATTGGGCGAACTCGAATTCCCGAGCCCACCAATCTTCGTAAATCGGGGTTGAAAATATGTCTGCCATAGTCTTATTTTTCCTTTGTTGCGATTGTTGCGGTGTTGTTTTTGACGGAGTTGATGTCCGACATAACTTTCTGGACTGCCTCCGAAATTTTCTTGAGAATTTCCATTTGGGCGACGTCGGTATCGTCTTTGATTTTGCCGCCCGCGTCGTTTGCGGGGTTTTTTGGGGTTTCGGTTTTGGGGCGGTTGATTGCCGTGTTTATGGGGCTTATGAACCGCGAGCCCGCGCCCAAGCCCGACTTGATATTGCCCGAAAGCCTCGGACTGCGCGCCTGCGCATTTTCCGACCTGCGGTTGCCGCGCATTGTGAGCGAAAGCCAGCCGTCGGGCAAATTGCCGCGCCCGACGCCCGAGGAATCCGCGAAGCCCGAGCCCCTGCCCTTTGTGTCGGTCTGCGACTGTTTTTCCCGCAATTCGTCGGCGGCGGACTCCGCGCTGCGGGTTGCTCCGACGATTTGCCGCGCCTGCGCCTTGCTGATTCCCGCGCGGGCGGCGAGCTCGTTTGCCTCGCGCTCGGCATCGCGCAGGTTTTCGAGCTTTTTGGCGGTCTGTTCGTCGCCGCGAAGCCGCGCCTGCGCGATTTTTATGCGCCAGACGTATTCCTCGATTCCCTTTTCGCGGTTTTTGAGGTCGAGCTTCGCCTTTTCCGCTCGCAGGGCGTCGTTTTCGAGCTTCACGCGCTTTTCAGCCGCCGCCTGCGCCTCGTTTTCGAGCCTTTGCAAGTCCTCCGCGCCCGCAACCTGCCCGCGCAGGGCGTCGAGGATTTGCCGCTTGTATTCGGCGGTTTTGCGGGTGTTTTCGAGCTCTTCGACGGTTTTTTCGTCGCCGCGCGCTTTGGCTTTGAGGATTTCGGTTTCCGTTTGCCAGTTTTGTTTGAAAACCGCCGCTTTGGCGGATTCGGCGGCGGCGCGGGCGGCCTCTGCGGCGGCGCGTTTTTGCTCGGCTTCGAGCGTCGCGTTGACGGTTTTGAATTCCTTTTCGGCGGCCTCGAGGCTCTTTCTTTTTTCGGCGTAAGTTTTGGCGGCGGCTTCGGCGGCGTTGGCGTCGGAATTATCCTGTGCGTCGCGCATTGCCATTTCGAGGTTGTAGAGCTCGAATTTCGTCTTGAGAATTTCTTTCGCAAGTCGCGCGCGCTTCGCCTCGGGCGATTCGTCCGAAGCGTTGAGTGCCGCCTTTTCCGCGGCGAGAGTATCGCCAGCGGCTTTGAGTCGGGCTTTGTGTAGTTCTTGGTAGTTTTCGACGTTGCGCAAAATGTCGTCGGCGAGCGCCCTCCACGCGGCGGCTTCGCGTTCGACCACCGTTGCGTCCATACCTTTCGAGCGCAAGTCGGCGGCGAATTGGACGGCGGCGCTTCCCCTGTCGGTCGCCAATTTCACCTTGTCCATCAAGTCCAAAAATTTTCCGCCGTTTTTCTGTACGTCGAGCGCAATCGAGTCGGCGGCGGCTTTGGATTTTGCCGCCGTATTGTCGATTTCCTCCTGCGTCTTTTGGAGGCTTTCGCGCTGCCGCTCCGAGCACTCCTGCCAAGTGTCGAAAGCGTACATCAGACTCTCGACCGCAGCCGTTAGAGCCAAAACTGTCCAGCCAACAGGGCCGAGTGCCGCGTAGAGCCCCCGAACCGCCCCGGCAAGCCCGCGCGTAGATACCGCAGCGATACGGCTCGCCGTCGCGTCGGCTTTTTTAAAGAGGATAGCGGCTTTCGTCGCGTCGTTCGCCTTTGCCGCCTGCATAACATAGGCGGCTTGACGTAGCCGCAAAATATTCAGCTGCGCCGCAAGCGATTTTTCGGCGTTGATAAGTTTTACAACGGGGGCGACGGACATCGCCGCCGCAAGTGCGACAAACCCGCGCACTACAATCGTTATTATCGCCGAGTTTTTGTTGAAAAATTCGCCGAGGGCGGTTGCGACCTGCAAAAAAGCCTTGTACGCGGGCGCGAGGCTCTTTCCGACAAGCTCCGCGTTGTCGCCCCAAATGTTCGCGCACTGCTTCGCCGCGCCCGCGAGCGTGTCGGTTTCCGCCTTTGCCTGAGAAAATCCGCGCGCCATTGCCATTTGTGCAATCGCAAGTTTTTCGGCGTTCGTCTCGGCGTTTTTGAGCGCGGGCAGGTACTCGTTGAGTTTTTCGGTTTTGCCCTGCAAAACTTGCGCGGAAATTATCGTCGCCTGCTTTAGCTCGATTTTTAGGGCTTTGGAAAGCCCAATTGCGCCCTCAATACAATCCTGCATTTTTTCTGTCGGGACTCCGAGGCTTACCGCCAACGCCTGCATTTCGAGCGTCGTTTCGTCGCCGTACGTCGTTATGCGCTGGAGATTGCCTGCAAGGGCTTTCAGCGCCTCCGTCGTGCTTCCCGCGCTCGCGCCCGTCGCGCGGATTGCCGCCGCAAGGTTCGCCTCCGCGCTCTCCTGCCTTGCGTATGCGTCGATAGACGACTGGATTATCGCGGGCGCGCGCGTCAAAGTATTCAAGAGCTTCGCGCCTATATTAACTTGTGCCCCAACTTGGATTTGTTTGATAACCGAATTGTATCGGTCTTTGAATCTGTTGATTTCCTCCGTCGCCTTTTTGACTTCCGCGACATCGGCGGCGATTTTCATCTGTAGTTCGATATTTTTTTTTGCCATATTATTTTGCTTGCGTTGTTATGTTTTTTTACGATTATAAAAGTATGAAATTCGACTGCAACTTCGACCGACCGACCACCAAGCGCGAACGCGTGCTTGGGACGACTCTTCTTGCCGTGTGGTTTATGTCGATAATTTGGCGTTTGAGGCACGAATTCGTCGCTTTCGTTCTGGTCTTGGTTGTCGGGTGTCTTTTATTTGCCCTTTTGCGCTTCCTGTTTTTGGAGTACCTGCTCCCGATTGGGAGAATCAAAACGTCCGAGCCGTTTTTCCCTCAATTAAAAGACGTATTCTTAAAAAAATAACCCCGTTGAGCGGGGTTATTTTATCAGCTCCGACGCGTAGCGCGGGGATATTGTCGCGGCGACTGCCCGAAATACGTCCACACGGTCAAACGCCCTGCGCGCGGATATTGCCTTTTGGAGGTATTCGAGCCGCGCGGGGGTGAGGTTTAGGGCGTCGTCCCAAGTCATATGTGTTTGGGCGCAAATTAGGGCTATGCACTCGCACCACTCGCGCCAGATGTCGCGGCGTCGGTCGGGTCGGCGGTTATGGACGCGATAAACTCCGCCGTCGCCGTCTGTCTGTGCGTCCACCGCGAAAAAGGGGGGTAGTTTATCCTCCGCCCCTCCTCGAGGATTGCCTCGAAGTCCCCAATCGGCAGCGAATCGACTTCTTTCGCCGTCAAGCCCGTAAAGAGTTCGACAAGCGCGGGTTCGTCGTCGAGCGACGCGGCAAGGCTCGGGAATTGTCTGACGGGCAAGGCGCGCACTTTGACTTTCCCGCCGATTGACAGTTCGATTTCGCACCCGCCGAAAAGCGTGATGTGGTTTTCTTTTTGCGTTTTGTCCATTTCTTTTCTCCTTGCGGAGGGAATGAAGAATGAAGAATTAAGAATGAAGAATTGGGATTGCTTCGGCGTTGCCTTGCAATCCTCGACTCTCACAGGTGAAGCCGAAAATTTTTATGATAGGTCATAAAGCATTCGGCAACGCCTGCGGGTGCATAGGCGGCTCCGCCGCCTAATTCTTCATTCTTCATTCTTAATTCTTCATTCCCCATTTCCCTCCGCTTTTGGTTTACTTGATAATCTTGTTGTCGAGGGCGCGGGCGGTTAGCTCCTTGCCGACATTTTGCAAAGTCTTGAGCTGGGCGTCGGCGTTGTCGCGGACAATCAGCGCGGCGACTATGTTGTTGCAAATGCTCTTGGCTTTCGCCGTGTCGCCCATCGCGAGCAGATTCTTTGTAAGCCACATCGAAACCCAGCGGTCGATGTACATAGCCTCGAAAACTTCGGGGCTGTTGTTTTCGACGAAGAAATCGAAGTCCTTCATCGTGTAAGCCATATTGACTTTTTGCGCCGTGGAGAGCTGTTTGTCGCCGACTTTCCAGCCGTTGGACTTGAGCTCGGAGTAGTACGTCGGGTCGGACTGCGACTTGAGCTCGATGAATTTGCCCGAATGCAGGCAGCAAAGCTCCCAGTCCGTCGCCTGCGGGAACGTGCACGCGCCCGCGAGGTACGCGAGTCCGCAAACACCCTTTTCGGCGGAATGCTCGTTGCCGTGCGCCGCGATGAGCTTTTTGACTTCGGGGAACGCTGCCTCGATGTCGGCGGCGTTGGCGTTCGCCCAGGCGACCTTTGTGTCCCAATCCTTGAGGAGATTCAATTCACCCGCAAGCTCGGGAAGAGTCTTGGCAAATGCGCCCGCGCCGATGACGAGGGCGGCTGTTATTGTGATGAGTTTTTTGATGGTGTTTTTCATTTTTTATCCTTTGGGTTGTTGTTAATGAAGAATTAAGAATGAAGAATGAAGAATTGGGATTGCTTCGGCGTTGCCTTGCAATCCTCGACACTCACAGGTGAATCCGAATGTTTTTATGATTGGTCATAAAGCAAACGGCGACGCCTGCGGGTGCATAGGCGGCTTCGCCGCCCAATTCTTCATTCTTAATTCTTCATTCTTCATTCCTTTGCAAGTTCCTTGATTTCGGGGAAAAGCTTCACCTTTTGCCAGTTGTCGGCCTTTTCATAGTCGCCCAAGACGTAATAGACGTAGGTGTGTTCGCCGACGTACGAGCGCCACTTCCAAAACGGCAAGCCCGCCGTGTTTTCGAGCTTGAAGACGAGCATTTCCCCGCCCCAATCCGCCGTTTGGGTTTGCCCGAAAAGGCACAACGACGCCGACACAAAGCGGCTTTGCCCCAAGAGGGCTTCGCCCGTTCGCGCCGCCTGTTGTTGCCTCAAGAGGGCTTCGCCAGTCTGTGCGTCCTGCGCGGTTTGTGCGGTCTGTTTTTGCCCGATGAGGCTTTCCGCGCTCTCGAGTTGTATGAGCATATCGTACAGTTCGTCCGACGCGCACGCGGCGCACGCGGACGCCGCAAATGCAAAAATTTTCAACAGTTTTTTCATTTTTTATTCCCTTACTTTGAAGTTGCCGAAATATTCGATTCGGACGGGTCGCCATACCTTGCCGTATATCGATTCCTCGCCCGCAGTCCTTGTCTGCCGCCACGCCAAGACGGTGTTGTCGGGGTTTGTGAGCGTTTCGCGCACATAGTCGCCCCAGACGACCGTTTTTGTCGTCGAAACGCCCTGCGCGGTGTAAATCGGGACGGCGCGCCGCTCGGTCGAGGAAATCGACGGATAAATCCAGATTGCGCCGACGGAATCGCCGTTGCACGTGCTGCCGATTGACTTCGTAAAATCGGTAAATTCGGCGCGTTCGCCCCAGCAGCCGCCTGTCGCGTTTGTATACGCGCAGCGCCAATAGAAAACCCGGGGCGTGGAGTCGGTTATCATCGGGTGCAACGCCGCGATTTGCGCGCGCGACAGGGAGACTGTCGTCGTGAAATAAACGAGGTTGCCGAACTTGTCGATTACCTTGATTTCGCAATCCGTCCAATTGTAGACGACGCACTTTTGGTCGCTCGCGGGCACGGTTTGCCGCGCGGTCGGCATTGTGTCGATGTAGAGGCGAAAATCGCGGTAAAGCCTGTCAACCGACGGGGCTTTTTTTGTTGCGGTGTCGTAGACGAACGGGCGCGTCGCCGCCCGCGCGCAGGGCGCGTAGCCGAGCGCGAATGCGGAAAAGGCGAGAAAAAATGTTTTGCGGTTCATTTCAGCTTTGCGTATTCGGTTTCGGAAAGTAGGGAGAAATTGAGCAGCCCGTCGGCGTCCAGTTGCGCGACAAGGTATGCGGTCGAGCTCGTCGCCGTGCCCGACGCCGAAAAGACTTTTAACTTCAGCGCGCGGTATATCGTGGCGGCGCAGTGTTCGCCGAGTTTGCCGAAAGTGATTTTGCCGCGCGATGTGATGAGCAGGTCGGAGTCCGCGGGTGTTGCGACCTCGGGAAACTCCGAAATGTCCTTTGTGATGATTTGCGATTCTGCCATTTTTTTTCTCTCGATTTTTAAATTGAAATTTGCACCGCCGCGCCCCCGACGGTCGGGGCGACGCCGCCGAAAAGCGGGACAACCCGCGCCGCGTACGCCTCGAAAAACGAGCCGCGGAACTCGTACGATACCTCGAAAAACGCGCCCCGGATTTCGTCGGGGAACGTCGCGGAAAGCGTGCAATGTTTGAGGTAGACGGAGGGCTGTTTTTCGTCGTCCGATGTAATCTGCAAGTCGCCGCCCTCGAGTGCGTCGCAGAATGCGGCAAGGCGCGAAAGCTTCGACCAAGCCGCCGCGTACGAGCCGCAAAAATACGGAATCTTCGCGGCGATTTCGTATTCCACATTAAAATTTTCGCGGCGGAAAACCCCGCGCGAGCCGCGCAATTTGACGGCTTCGGAGTCCGAGGAACGGCGAGGAGGGCTAAGCTCTATGATGTCGGTAAAGCCGTCGCCCTCCTGCGCCAAAATCTGCCCCGCGTATTCGATTTTCATTGCGCGCCCTCCCTCTTTTCTTTCGGGCAGTTGAGGTGGCGGAATTTAAAGTTGCAAGTGTTGACAAAAACGCCGCCGTCCTTGAGGCATTCGTCGCAAACACTGTCGCGCGCGAGCATCATTTGGCATTTGAGCATATATTCTTCGGCTTCGCGGCGGTTGATTTCGCCCTTGCGGTGTTCGCGGGCTGTGAGCGCCTTGGATATTCCGCACGACACGGCGGCAAGGGCGCTCGCCGCGCTTGCGATTGCCGCGCCCGCGACGGTTATTTCGTTCCAGTCTATCGCCGCGATAATCCACGCGGCGACGGGGGCAATATAGAGTCCTAAAAAGTCTTTCATTCGGTTATCGGCGTTCGATTTCGAGTTCGAGGGCGTTGACGGTTTTGAGGGCGTCGCGGCACCACTCGGGAGCGGCGGCGCGGGCGGCGGGGAAATCGGGGCGGGCAATCAGCCGCGCGGAGTTGTCGAGCCGCGCGTGTGTCGCGCAACCCGCGAGCATTGCGGCGGCGGCGAAAAGGCTAATCGTTTTTGCAATCATTTTTTTGTTTTCCGTCCACGGCGGCGTCGACCGCCGCGTCCTTTTTCTGTTTGCGGGCTATGGCGTCGGCGACATTGGCCGCAGCCGCGTAGTCAAGCGCGCATTCGACGAGTTTTTCGACCGTCGGGAACGCCCGAAAAACCGCCGCCAAAAGCCTGATTATCGCAAGTGTAATCGCCATAGCCCGCGTCCGTGTCGGATTACTCGGATTTTATCGTCTCGTACACGTTCTTGCCCTTTTCGACGACCTGCGCGACATCGGGATTTGTCGAGCTGTCGCCGTCGAAAATGTAGTATACGTTTGTCGCAAGGCTGGCGATAAACGCGCAGACTGCGACGATGATTGCGACTGTCTTTTTCATCTGTTTTTTCCTTTGTTAGGGGTTAGTCCGAGGACTGTTGCGACTGCGCCGCGACGGTCTCGATTTTGAATTTCGGGGTGGCGTACTGCGTGGAAGTTGCGCGAAATTCGAGTTCGCCGAAGCGCGCGGCTTCGACGCCGAAAGTGAGGGTTTGCGAGCCCGCGTTGACCGCCTTTGTGAGCGTGAATTTTGGGTCGCCCGTGTTTTCGCCGAAAATCACCAAGTCGGACGATACCGAGCGCAGGCTCTTACCGCGACCGACGCCGCCCTGCGGCTTTGCGAGGGCTTCGTACTGCGCCTCGGTGCAATTTGCGGGCTTGAATTTTGCGGTGGCTTCGAGCCCCGTGAAAATGTAGTCGAAAAGCCCGACGGAATCCTTTTTGCGCTCGGCGGTCGAGACGGAAAGCTCGATGTCGACGCCCTCCTCCGTTTCGACTTCCGTTGTGCCGTATTTGACCTTAAAAGGAATCGAAAAAATCTTGTCCTCCGAGAGTGCGGGCGGGTTGAAAGTCGCCGCCGTGCGGGAGTAGAGCGCGTCGGTGTCCGCAAAGGTTTTGTCGGACGAAATCAGCGCGGTAATCGTGCACTCGCCCAAGAGGTCTTTTTCGACGCCGCAGCCTATCGCGGGGCTCGAGGTTATCGCCGTTTTGTGGAACGTGTAGAGCTGCCCGTCGGCGGAATAGATTTTCGTGTCGTATTCGGTGTCGCCGAAAAGCGCCTGCCCGAGCTTCATTTCCGTCCACGGGAAGAGAACGGAAAGGTTGTCCCACTCAATCGGCTTGAACTTTATCTCGGCTTTGACGGCGAGCAAGATTTCGTCGAATTTTCCGAGGTGCGAAGCGCGCCGCTCCTTGGTCTCCTTGGTCAATTCGACGGTGATGTCGGTTTCGGATTTAAAAACGGCGGTCGAGTTCGCGCCCGTCTTTTTTACAATATATGCTGGTCCTGCGATTATCATATTTTTTTCCTTTGTTTAAAATTACAAAACGAACGGTATTCTGAAGATGAGCAGCCCTGCGCTATTGCGGACAAGGCTAAATGCGGGCGTGCCGCAGCGGAGCGTATGGGTGTTTTTTATGCGCGAGCAGTGGAGTGTGCGGATTATTTTTTCGAGGTCGTCGAGGTAGCATTTCGCCGCGTCCAAGTCGGCGTTGGAGTAGAGCGTCGCGTAGTAGCAGGCGAGCTCGAATTTATCGAAAACCGCCGCCGTGTTCGAAGTGCGCAATGTCGCGGACTCGGGCACAAGGCACACGGCGCGCGAGCGTTCGCCGCCGTTTTCCGCGAGAAAGTTGAGCATTTCCTGCTCGTTCTTGCCCGTGAAGACGGGGAAGACGGGAATGTCCGTATCTATCAAAAGTTTTTGCGCGGCGATAATGTATTCTTTTATGCTCATAACGTGTCGGTGATTTCGATTTCGATGAAGTCCGCGTCGATTCTGCGGGTGCGGGCGACGATTCGCGGCGTGCCCGCAAGCTCGACGATTTCCGACGCCAACGGAAAGCCGTTTTTGAATGCGGGCGAATCCGCGCGGGCGCGCAGGATTTTGACCGCCGTGTCGCCGTCGGAAAAGTTGCGGGCGGCGTATGCGCCCGACTGTGCGACAACCGCAAAATGCACGCCCCGAAAGGCGGCGGGCTGTCCGTGGATTTTCAGCAGGGCGTCGAACGCCGCTTTCAGGTGCTCGCTCATTTGAATGAAGAATTAAGAATGAAGAATGAAGAATTGGGCGGCGTTGCCGCCTATGCTCTCACTGGTGTTGTCGATTGTTTTATTGTTTGTCATAATGTCTTGAATTATTCGGGGGTTGTTTGGTGTAAATTTCTTTTGTTCGTAAATTTGAATTTTCTATTCTCGTTGATGTTCTCGCGGCGTTTTCCGATTGCTTTATGATTGGTCATAAAAATTTCGGCTTCGCCTGCGAGTGTCGAGGATTGCGAAGCAATCCCAATTCTTAATTCTTCATTCTTCATTCTTCATTCCTCATTCCCTCATCGCCTCCAGCATTTTTTTTGAAACATAGGTGTCCATATCCGCGACAATCGAGGCGCAGACGCGCTCGAGGGCTGCCGAGCCTACGGGCTTTGTGTAAACGTCGTTGTCGAGCACGTCGAAGCGCATTATCGCGCTTTGTTTTGTGGTCTCGACCGTTAGCCGCGAAATGTATTTGCCCGCGTTGTTTTTCTGCGCGGCGGTCAAAGCGGCGTCGGGCGCGGAGGCGGAGCGGTTGAGGTTGCGCAGGCGTTTGAGTTTGCCCAAGATTCCGCCGAAGACGATTTGCGCCGCCGAAAATCCGCGCGCGCGCTCGCGGTTCAAAAGCTCGTATGCGGCGCGTGCGGCGGGGCGCGTTAGAAGTCTGTATCCGTATTTGCGCGCCTGTGCGGTGAGGGGTTCTGCGGCGGCTTCGGCTGCCGAGTTGAAGAGTGCGGGGCGCGCCTTTTTGCCCGCCTTTGTGGTCGTCGAAAGTACTTTTTTGCCGTTGGCGGAAAAGTTGACGCGGCGGACTTGGCGGACTTTGCCGCCTGTAGAGTCGATTGCAAAAAACGCGTACGCCGCGCCGCCCATATTCAGGTACGCTTGTTTCTGCGCCCAGTCGCCGACTTTCAAGCCGTTGCCCGCCGAAAAGAGTCTGTGGGCTGTCTGTGTGGGTTTGCCCTCTGCGGGGCGCGCGTCGCGCATTTGCTGGTATAGCCCGTCGAAGCCCGCGCCGCCCGATTTCTGCCCGAAGAAAAGTTGTATGGTTTTGTCCGCGACAACCGCGCCGGGGAGTTTTTGCGAAAATGCCGCGTACTCCGAAATAGCCCTGTCGAGCTTGCGCAGGTTTTTGATGTTTTTTTGTTCGATGTCGTCCATCTTGCAGAATGAAGAATTAAGAATGAAGAATGAAGAAAACAAGCAAAGCGCGTTTGAGTGTTGCGCAAGCAACACCCCCGAAGGGGCGAGACGGTTTGCGAATGCAAACGCGAGTCAATTGGGCGGCTTTGCCGCCTATGCACCCGCAGGAGAAGCCGAAAGTTTTATGATGGGTCATAAAGCATTCGGATTCACCTGCGAGAGTCGAGGATTGCGAAGCAATCCCAATTCTTAATTCTTCATTCTTCATTCTTAATTTTTTCGGAGAGAGTCGGGACGTTTGCGGGAAACGGACAAAACCCGCAAACGCCCCAACCAAGTTGATAATAAGAGAAGTCCGTTTTTTTTAGGGGGAGAATATGTGGAATGAAGAATTAAGAATTAAGAATGAAGAATTGGGCGGCTTTGCCGCCTATGCTCTCACTGGTGTTTCCGATTGCTCTATGATGAGTCATAAAACTTTCGGCTTCACCTGTGAGAGTCGAGGATTGCGAAGCAATCCCAATTCTTAATTCTTCATTCTTCATTCTTCATTCCGCCGATTCGTTTTATTTATTCAGAATCGGCGATTGCGTCGGTGATGAAGATTTCCACGCCGAGGAAGTCTGCGGGCTTTGCCGCCGCGTAGTCCGTCTTGAGCGATACCTCCGAGCTGCCGCTCTTGAGCGCCGCAACCTTTGCGCGCGACTTATGGAGCATTTCCGCAGCCTTGCGCGTCATATAGATTGCGTTCGGCGGAAGCGATGTCGGGAACTTGTAGAACATTTCCGCGAGCATTTCGTCCGTGAGCGAGTGCGAAGCGTCGATTCCCGAAATGCGTCCGACCGACTGCGCGTGCCCGATTTGCAAGCCGTACCAACCCTGCATATTCGCGACATACGCGCGCAGGAGTTTCGACGGGTCGTTGGGGTCGGGGATTGTCGCGAGTTCGGGCTTGCCGACTTTAAGCGGCGAGTCGTTGCCCGCGACAAAACGTACGCCCTTGCGTCCGCGGTGGACGAACCAAACCGAAGTGCCGTCCGAGCCGCCCGCGTCGAGCGTCATCTTGTCTTCGAGCGCGTCGATGTAGCCGGGGAAGCCCGCCGCGTCGTTTGCCGCGCCGTAGTAGACCTGCTTTGCCAGATACTGCAAAGAGCCCTCGAGCAGCGCAGCGCCCTCTTCGGCGAGTGCGTCGTAGGAGCCGTCAAGCCCCTTTATCGTTGCGGCGTCGACGGTGATAAGCCCCTCGAAGATGTGGCACTTCCATTCGACTTCGGTCGTTTCCGACAGGCTCGTGCGCGTGCCCTCGTTGAGGCGGCGGAACGAGCCGTGCGGCACGGACAGGCGCTTGAGCGTCTTGTAGTCCGTCCCGCTGATTAGCTTCATCGGCAGCGAGCCGAACTCGGGTATGTCTTTTATCGCCTCGTCGATGATTCCCGTCTCAATGTCGTTGTGGCGGTACTTGGCGAGGTCGAGCATTGTGATAAACTTCTTGTCTGCCATAGGTTAAAACTTTGCGCTGAGGGTTATTTTGGAAGCCGTGTTGTTGCCGCCGTCCGCAGCGGTCGCAACATAGGCGCGGACGTACCGCTTGGCGTTCGACGGGATAGCGAGGCGCAATTCGCCAGCCTTGCCGCCGCCCGACGCCTCGCCCGTGATTGTGAGGGCGGGTGCCCACGCAGCGTCCACGAAAGTCGCGTTGTCCGCAGACTCCTGAATTTTCGCCGAGACAGTCTTGGTGCTTGCCAGATTGGCGAGCGCGGGGACTGACAGGAGCAGTTCGCAGTTGCCCGCCCCGCTTTCGAGGTCGAGGGCGGCGGTTTGTCCGTTCGCGGCGGCGGCGGGAATCGCGAGGGAGACTTCCAGCGCGGCGTCGGAGCGGTTGAACGTTTTGTTTGTGGTTTTCTTTGCCATAAGTTTTTTCTCCTTATTCCATTATCTTTTTGAAGCCTGCCGCCGCCTGCGCGATACCGTCAACGGGCGTCGAAGCCGACGCTGCGGCGGTCGTGCCGTTGGGCTGGGTGGCGATGGGTGCGCCCGACGCGCTGATTCGCTCGGGGTAGGTCGCGAAGAGTGCCGCGCCGTCGTCGTCCGATTTGAGGGCGGCGGTTATCAGCGTTTCGCGGCTTTCGGCGCGGAGTCTGCCCGCCGAAATAAGGGCGTCGACTTTGCCCTCGATTCCCGCCCTGCGCGCGGCGGCTGCCGTCTTGCGGGCTGCCTCGGCGGCGTCCTGTGCGTCCTTTTCCTTTTGCTCGAGCTCGGCGATTTTAGCCTTTAGGCTCTCGTTCTCCTTTTTGAGGTTTTCGGTTTCGTTGTTCTGGGGTGCGGGCGGGTTGTCGCCGTTGCCTCCGTTTGCGGGCTTGTTGTCCGCGTTGTCGTTGTTGTCTGCCATAGGTTGTCCTTTGTTTTGTGTTGCTGAAATTTTTTCAATCGTCTGGAACGCGGGGACGTTGCAAAGCGCGCCGATTGCGCCGGGGAAGCTCACGCCCGTAGGCTTGCCGTCCTTGTCGATAAGAAATTGCGGCGAAAAATAGTTGTACTCGCGGCACTCGACCGCCGAACGCCCCGCGGGAGTCCACTCGAGCTCAAGCCGCAAGCCGTCTTTCCAAAAAAACCTGCGCGGGTACGCCGCCGCGCGCTTGCCCTCGTGGTCGAAGTCCAAAAACGGCTTCGACGCCTCGCCCGCGTCGAACTGCGCAAAAGCGTCGTCAAGGCTCTTTTGCATAATCTCGGCGACGGAGGAGTCTATCTTGACTGTAAGCTCCTGCGGTTTGCCGTTGACGGAGCATTGGATAGTATGCTCGCCCTCGGGAAAATATTCGATGTCGCGCGGGGCTTCTTTGTAGTCCCAGCAAGCCGCCGCCAGTTTTGCCTTGATTAGTATGTTTTTCATTGTTTCCTAAAAATCTTTTAAAAATCCCTTGACTTTCCGAAAAAGTTTTCCGATAAAAGAAAATGACAGTTGAAGTTTGCGACTCTGCTTACACTTCAAGACTGCGACCGATTGGGAGAGTCCCCCTTTCTTACGTCGTCTAGAAGAGTCCCTCCGAAAGGAGGGGCTCCCTTTTTTATATATTTTCTTCTCCATTTTTTATTTTCTTAAATCTGTTGCGTTTTATCGGGTGCCAAGAATATATTTCGCCCGAGTCATTGCGTCGGGCGACATAGAAAAATTCATTCCCGAATTGTTGTATAAAATCCGTTTGAGGGTATCCTTTGCTTGATTTTGATTCCCTAAAAAACCCGTGTTTGATTGTTTTTATTGCAAGGTTGATTTGTCTTAATCTCGCATTCGCGTCTTGCGGCAAATGAAGCTTATTGTGTTTTAGGCTGAATTTCCCAAAAAAAGCTTTCTTGCCGTCGGCGGCTTTGATTTTTTCTCCGCGTCGGATTATCTTTTTCGCCTCCTGTACAGAAATTGAATTGTGTTTTAGTATAAACGCTTTCTTTCGGGTTTTCGGATTCGGGCTTTTTTTCTTTTTACCCGTGCCGTCCGAGCCTCCGAATTGCCCGTTGGGGCGGCGGAGTTGTTTGCCCGAAATTAGGGACGCCGTAGTTTGCGGGATTTCCGTGTTGCCTTTTCCGCCCGCAAAAACGGCGCTTTTTAAATTGATTGAAAGAGCTTCGGCGGGTATCGACAGACGGGCGCATTCATCGAGCATATAGCGGACTTCCTCCGCCTTTTGTGTGATTTCGCGGCGGTAGTCCTTGCCGCGCGCCGAGTAGTGTTCTTCAAGCGTCATCAGCCCGTTTTTCACGTCCTCGCGCTCGTTCTGCGCTTCGCGCCCCGCGTCTACCGTGATTTTCGGGGGACGACGCCATTTTGTCTTGTGCCAGTCGGGCACGGCGGGGATTTTCCCGCGAATGATACCGTCTTCGATGACGTATTCGTAAATGAGTTGGAAAGAGTCGATATAGGAGTTTTGCCAGCCCTCGACTATGCGTTGGGCGGTGGCGAGGCAGGCGCGCGTATCGACGCCGCCGCGCTTTTGCCCCAAGACAATCGAGGGAGTGAGTCCGACGCTAAGGCAAGTTGCGTCTACCAAAAACGAGATAAACCCCTGCCAAGCGGGACCGGGGCGGTCGTTGTTTTTGAGTTCGAGCGTTTCGTTTTTGCGGGTGGTGAAAATCATCGAGCCCTCGATTTGCTCGCTGTAGTATTTGGCAAGCTCCGCGTCGCCGATATTGCTTTGGACGGCGTTTTCGATTTGCTCGCCGAACGGGCGCATCGGCGGCGTCTGGAATTCGTCGTCGCCCTCTTTGGACGCGACGCCGACGATGGAGGAGTTGTGTTTTACCGCCTGTTTTTCCAGCGCCAGAATGTCGTCGATGTCGTGGATTGTGCGGATTGCCGCGTGTGCAATCGGAACGCCTCTGTATTGGTTCGGGCGCTTGTCGTACGAAAAGCGGACAAGGTATTGGGCGGGAATTTTGACGGGCGTGCAAATGTCGTCGTCGGTTGGGTGGTACTCGTAAAAAATCGGGCGTCCGTATTTGTCGAGGACAACGCCCTCGGGTTTGTCGAGGTCGGCGGTCAAGCCGTCCGTGATTCGGTAGCCCTCGATAATCTGGATTTTCGGGTTGTGCGCCTCGTCGTAGGTTTTGTAGACAAAAACGTCCCCGTCCATAAAGGCGGAGCGGATTATTATTGACTGCAAATTCAGAAAGTTTTTGTCGGACGCGAATTCGGGAAGTTCGCAAAATTCGCGCCAGTATTCCGCCGCCGCCGCGTTGAACTCGGAGCTCGAGGAATCGGGGACGACGTGCAAGCCGCCGCCGATTACATAGCTTGTCATACGCTCGATGAGCGTGCAAAAAAGAGCCTCGTTTTCATAAAAATAGCGCGACTTGGAAATGAGTTTGCGGCGCGTGAGGGGCGTGAGGTCGCGCGTCGGGGATTGGACGGGCGAAAAGATTACGCTGCGCGCGGAAGTGTCAAGGGCGGCTTCGTAGCGTGCCGCAGCGCGCGGAAATACCGCCGAAAATGCGGCGCGGAAAAGTCCCGAGAGGTTCATTTCACGAGGCCGCTCCAATCGGCTTTTATGCGGCGCAAGCCGCCCCGCGAAAGGTAGTCGAGCATTGCGCGGAAAATAAATTCTTCGAGCGCGGATTCTTCGAGGGAAGAGTCGGCGGAGGCTTCGAAGTATTCGTAGATTTCGAGAAGTTCCTCCGCAAGTTCCGCGCGGGCGGACGGCGGGATTATCCCGCTTGCCGCGTTGACGGCGTATGAAACGCTTGCGCCGTTTGCCGACGTGCCCGCCAAAACTGTCGAGCTGGTCGAGGATTCGACCGCCTCCGCCCCAGCCGTTTCGAGCGCCGTTTTTAAAGCGACGCCCGCCGCCTTTGCGCCCGAATAAATGCGGCGCAGGTAGATTTTTTTAAAAAGGTTGGGGACAGGTGCTGACATCGCCCGCATATTATCATATTTTAGAGAGGGGGCGAAACGAACTTTGGGAACTTTGGAATAATTGGACTCTTTGGAATAAAAATTTTTCGGAATTAGTCGGGCGTGTAGCTCTTGAGTATACCGTTAAAAAGTGCCGCCGCGATTTGCATACATTCGCAGTCCAAAAGGTGGTTCGGCCAGTTGGTCGAGCGGCGTACCCACATATCGCAAGCCTTGCCCGTGCGCGCGTTGAAGACGCGTTTTTTCCACTCGCCGTTGAGATGGCGGAAGTACTCCTCCGTTGCCCAGTGTTGCGGGATTGCCCAGCGTACGGGCGAGTTTTGGGAGTCGCGCAGGCGGGCGAGTATGTCTTTTATCATCGGGTTTGACCAACGGATTTCAAGCACCGTACGCGTGCCCTGCCCTTTGCGCCCGATGAGAGGGTCGAAGTTGCGGAATGTAAAGGGGCGTTCGACTTTTTTGCCGTGGCGCGTGGTGTACGGCCAAGTTTCGCGGTCGTCGCCGCGAAGGGTAAACCAACCGTATTCGGCGCAGCGGGAGTTGACGGTTGTCGTGTCGTAGCCGTTGTCAAGCCCGACGGCGCAGGCTTTCAGGCGCGCGGCGGCGGCGAGCAGGTCGTCGTAGGTATCCGCCCGCGCCCATTCGACGAGTTCCGACGCCCCGCCTGCGAACCAATCGCGAACCAAATAATAAAAGTAGCCGTTTTGCACGTCAACCGTCATTATCCGCCAGCGCTGGATTGTTGTGTCCGCCGTTGCCGTAAGAGTGATGAGTTCGCGGCGCGCGCCTGCCCCGCCCTCGTATTGTCCGATGTCGGGTTCGGCGCAAACCGAGTTGATAAAGTTGCGCAAGCCCTCGATTGACGCCTTGGCTTTCAGAAATTCGACGGCAAGTTTGCCCCAATTTGCGTTCGGCCAAGGCGCGTAAAAGGTCGGCAGGTGGTATGAGTGCACGCCCGCGCCCGAATATTGCGCGTTTGTCGGTCGCCACTGCCCAGCCCGCAACATTGCGGGTTTCGACTCGTTGCGGATTTCACCCTTGCAATATGGGCAGGTAAAGTGTGCCGTGCGCTCGACGCGCTCAAAGTCCCAGCCGTCGCGGCGGCGGGCGTCCTGCGCCCACTCGAGGCGCGCCTCGCAGCCGAGCAATTCCGTGAACGCCGTCCGCTGCGGGTTGAAGACAAGCAGAATCGACTTGCCGCAATGTGGGCAAGGCACGAAGTAGCGCCGCTGGTCGCCGTTGAGGTATTCCTGCCAAATCGTCGCGTCCGCGATTGTCGGCGTCGAAGATAAAAAGATTTTGCGCTCGGGGAACGAACGCGTGCGCTCGGTCGCGAGGTCGACGGCGTTCGCCTCCTTTTTCGTCGCGCCTGGGAATTTGTCGACTTCGTCGAGGAAAAGGTATCGGACGGGGCGCGAAGCCAAGTTTGCGGGGCTGTTCGACCCTACGAGTGTTAACGTCGCCGTCGAAAAGGTCATCTCCGTGCGCTTGATGTCGTTGCGCTTGCCTGTTGTCGCGCCACGGATTTCCGCCGACGACAGCAAAAACGGCTGAAGCCGCCGCTCCGAAAAGTCCGCCGCCAAGTTTTTGTTCGGCATTACCCACATCACGGGGCCGGGCTCGTTCGCCATCAGCCAAGCCACCGCCGCCATATAGGTGTTTGTCTTCGACGTTTGCGCCCCGAAGCAGCATATCACCCGCTCGATGTTGTAATCGACAAGCCCGCCGAGGATTTCGCGGACGTAGGGCGTCATTCGCGTCGAGTAGGGGCCGGGGTAGGACGTTGCGAGCGAGTTGAGCGCAAGTTGGGACTCGCACCACTCGACGGGCGTTTGTTGCGGGCGCGGCTTGAACATCGCCGAAAACGCCGCGATTAGTTCTTCTCGTTGAGCTGCTTGCATACTCTTTCAATCTCCGTAAATGTTTCGTCCGCCCACTCTTTGAGTACCGTTTTCGCGCCTGTCGGGTCGCTCGGGTTCGCGCGGATTCCAAGCAGCGCCGCCATATTTTTCAGCCGCTGCGATATGGGCTTAAGGATTTCCACGCAAATTTCTTTCGCCTCCTCGAGCGATACAAGTTCTTTTCTTTTTTGCGCGAGTTCCAGCTCTTGGATTTTGATTTTGACGATGATTTCGCGCTGTTTTAACTCCATATACGAGAGCCCCGCGAGGTCGGCGGGCACGTCCCCAAGCGGCACGTCGCGCCCCGAACCCGAGCATTTGGCATTTGCGGCAATCCATTCACGCACCTGCGCAACTTCGAAGCGACCGTCCGAGCGCGGCGGCGGGAAATCCGCACTCTCGCGCCAACGCGTAAGCGATTTTCGACTGACACCCAAGACAGCGGCAAGCTCCGTAAGATTTTTAGCAAAACGCGGCGCGTCATCTTCGATAGCGGGCGCACTCACAGAAGCCTCTTCCGCGCTCGCCAAATTCGCGCGCGCACCCGCAAAATCACCCTCCACACCCGCCAATTTCGGGGCGACGGTCGAAGTCGAGATTTTCTTCGGCGACTTCAAAACCCGCGTCAAAAGCGCATTTTTCCGACTTTTACCTTGACTTTTTTCCATAAAATGATAAGCGTATTTTCTTAAAAATAAAACAGTTCCGCAAAAAATGGGACAAAAAATAAAATTCCGCGCACAAACAAAAACCGCCATCTATCGGCCCCAGCGATTGGCTTTCCCGAAAATAGATTCCTTGCCGCTTGAAAAATTTTCGGCGAGGTTGCGGTTGGCTCGATAGGTTTGTCATCGGTTTATCCTCGCGCATTCCGCCTGTACTTTTTTCGCCATTTTCGGGTCTTGGTTTACTATGTCCGCCCAGCTTATCCCGCCTGTGAAATCAAGCCCCGTAAGCGTCGAGTAAACCCGTCTCCAGCCAACGGGCGGATTGTCGCAAGACAACTCCGCCCCGGGGGCAACGCCCCCGTTTTTCGCCTTTTGCTGGAAGTACATTTTGCTCTTGGAGCAAATGGGCTTCCAGCTGCGAATTTTTTGCCCCGTGCGCAGTTGCCAGCCCACGCCGTCCCAATAGTGGAAACTCTCGGTCGCCTGCCACTCGTCCCACCCAATGGAGCGAGCGTATGCGAGCCAGTCTAACAGCGCAGGCGGGCAGTTCGACGCCCGCGGCGCCCTCTCTCTCTTAGGCGAGCGCAGCGAGCCGTCGCCCCCTTGAGGGGGCATATGGGGGAGATAGACTTCTTCTCTTCTTCTTTCTTCTTCTTTTATTATATTACTGTGTAATGTCGGATTTTCGCAAAAGCCATTTTTCGGGGGCGTTTTTGGCGTCGTAAGTTGTTGATATTCGCCATCGCCCCGCCACGCTGGCTGACTTTCGGAAGAGCTTTGAGAATCGGAACTTAACTCGTTTTCGTCGGTATCGTTTTTTGACTCGGACAGCCACCCTGGCTGTGCGGTTGAATTATCAGCAACTTGCGACTTCGATTGAGGCGCAAAAAAAACGCGACTACTTTCTTCTTGGGTTCGATTCTGTTGGCACGGTTGGGCGCAATCATTTGATACTCCTTCGACGGCTGTTTTGGTTATTGCGAGCCGCCCTGCCCGTGCGGCGCCGTCTGATTGACATTGCGTGCCCACTGCGGAGGTCGATATGTTATGACAAAGAGTGATGATAGTGTAGCCGTTATTGCGCTTGGCGTCGTCAAAAATAGAATGCAAAGAAATAAGATTGAGACCAACGAGCCTGCGCAAAATAGAAACAACCGTCGAGCGTTTGCACGCCCAATCTTCAGACAAAATGCGTTGCGAAACAATACACTGCCCCTTTTCGATAGTGAGGTTTTTGCCGTTGACAAACGCGGCGACAGGCCGCCACGCCGCACGGCGCATAAGGTCGATATACGCGGCGCGGACGGACAAGTCGAGAGTCCACAGCTCGGACTCGAACAACTCGCGGTCGACTTTGACAAAACCTTTCATCTCGGGGAAAATTCGGCAATATAAAAAAGAGGTTATGAGCGGGACTCGAGCGCGGCGAAAATATCGCCCGACGCGTCGCCGAGCTTGAAAAACCCCGGACGCCCGCGAAGCGGAACAGGCGCGTCGAAAACTATCGGATTGGCGACGCGGAAGACAAACGGCTTGCCCGCCCCCTTGCGACGCCAAAGCGCCGACGCCGCACACCCACAGCCGACAATATCGACACAGCCGCAGACACACCCCAAGAGCCCCGCAAACTGCTGGGGAGTCGGGAACGCGTCCGCCGCCTCCTTTGAGGTATCAAGCGCGCGGCGGAAATCCTCCGCCCAAAGCTTGTGAGGATACATCGCGCCCGCGTGCAAAAAAACCCTGCCGACAAAGACAGTCCGCCACGCCGACGGCAGAACCTTTTGGAAGCCGTGGAGAACGCGCCACACGTCGCCCGCCTTGGCGGAAAGCGCGACTTGCCCGGCGGCGCTTTTTGCGTCGGCGCGCGTGCGGAAGTCGTCGTCCGAGTAAAACTGCGCGACCTCGAAATCTTCGGAAAAATCGAAACTCATTTCGACCACCTCTCAATCAGCGTCCCGACAAGGGCATATTGGGCGTCGGACAACTCCTCGCGGTAGTCCTCGAGCAACCTTTCCGCCGAAAACGCAAGTCCCCTGTTGACCTTGAGGCTCTGCGGAGTCGTCGGAGCTTGGCTCGTATGATACAGAGCCTCTAACTTGTCGGCAATCCGCACAACCGCCGCAACCTGCGCGCAACAGCCGCCGTCGCAGAAATCCGCAAACGCGGGCAAAAAATAGCTGCGCTTGATGTCCGCCTCCCTGCCCTCGATAACACCGTCGCAAACGCGCTCGAGCTCCTCCTTGAACGGCGCGGGAATGTCGCCCGTGAAAAGCTCGGGCGTGTCGTGCGAGAGAGCCGCCAATAGCTCGGCGGCGTGAATGTCGGGCTTGAGGGCGGCGGCAATGACCGCAACGCCCCACTGGTGGGCGGCGTCGGACTGCAACCCGACGGCGGGAGTCGTGTGATACCGCACGACACCCCCGCTCTCGAGCGTGTTTGCAAGCCTCCACGCGTCCGCCTTGATTTTCGCCCGCGCCTGTGCGTCGAGCGCCGATAAATAAACGTTATCCATAATTAGTCGAATTTAAGTCCCATAATAACAGCCTTGGAAATACCCGAGTGGATTTGCAACATCAAGTTGCCGTCGTTGCGGAGCGCAACCTTGAATTCCGCGTCCGCCGCCTCCTGCAACCCAGAGAACACCGACACGACAAAAGCGGGGTTGATGTGGTATTTGCCCTCGCCCAAAACCTCTCCGACATCGAAGTCGATTTGGGACGAACATTCGCCCGTCTTCGTCGCGGCGCTTATTCTGATGTTTGTGCCCAGCTCGCCGCCCCAAAACAGCGTGCAGGCGTCGTACTGCGCGAATTTTTTGAAGAGCTCGAGCGCGTCGAAAACGGAAATCGAAAATATCCTGTCGGCGGGCAAAAACGCCCTGCTGCAATCGGGCGGAACAAGCCCGTCGCCGAGCGTCGAAAAATACCTTGCGCGGGAAGTCTCGAGTACCAACAAATGCGACTTCGGCGCGGGCGGCAGCGGGTCGTCGACACCCTCCATATACCCCTCGGGTTTGGGCAACGCCGCGCCCTCGCGCTCGTCGAACATAACCTTTACGTCGCCGTCGAGCCCCCTGAAAAATCGGATAGCCTCGGGCGGAATCAGCACGTCCAGCGGCGGGAAAACCTGCCCGTCTTCGGCGGGCAATTTGCGCATTATCGCGACGTGCTGGTCGGTCGCGGAAAGCTCGAGCGCGCCCGAATCCTTGGAGAACAACCGAACGAGAGCCGCCGACGGGCTGCGGACGGGATTGGCGAGGTTGTTTTCCGCGCCCTGTAAAAGCCTGCGCCTTTGCCAGTCGTCGAGCACAAACGGCTCGGACAGGTTTTTCGGTTCGGGGAAGAAAAAATCCGCGACGTTGTACGCCGCAATGTTCGCACGGCGCACAAACGATTTTTCGCGGAAAACGAGCTCCTTGTCGTTTTCGAACGTTATTTCGACAACCTTGTCGAACGCCTCGACGGTACGCTTGAGCGTGTCGGCTGCAAACAAAACGTCAAACTCGTCGCCGTCCTCCTTTGCCTCC
>DJPO01000118.1:0-141 GCA_002437405.1 Opitutia bacterium UBA6410
TTCGCCTATCCCCAAATTCTACCCGCAAAAGGCGCGAAGCTACTTTTGCTGTAATTTTAAAACGGTTTACCGTAACCAAGTTTAAAAACACCGCGCGCGGCGCAGCCGCGCTGACTAGGCGCGTCAAATTGCCGTTCAGAC
>DJPO01000118.1:221-10954 GCA_002437405.1 Opitutia bacterium UBA6410
ACGTACCCATTGCAGTTTCTTCCCCGAAACGCCGTATCAACGGTGATTTCACGCGCCCTCTACCACATACAGACTGGGATCAACCCCCGCTAAGAAGCGGCTGGGCTCGCGCATCTCGTAGTTTCCGGCGATTACACTCACCCGCGGATACGATATTACCAAATAATCCATCGCCCTTGTCGCCGCCACATAAAACAACCTTCGCTCCTCCTCGACGTCCCCCTCGTCTATGCTTCTTTTCGTCGGGAATAACCCGTCCGCCGCACTTATCAAAAACACTACTGGGAACTCAAGACCCTTCGCTTGGTGAACCGTCATCAACCTCACTCTGTCCGCCGACTCCCCGTTGTTCCCTGTCTCCGCTTCCGATATTTCGAGCGTTACATTCGCCAGAAAATCCTCGAAGTCCGAAAAACGCGACGCATACTCATACAGCGAATCGAAATCCTGACACCTGTCCTCCCAATCCTCGTAGACCGTCTTCATCGCCGACACATACCAGCCCGAACACGCAAGCTTTATCGCGTCCTGCGGGGTCGATACCGCCGCAACTTCTGGCTCGGCGGCTGCGGCTTCGGCGGCACTCGCGGCGGGCAATTCGGATTTTTTCTCCTGCGAATTTGGCTGCCCTCCCAACATTTGCTCGAAAAAGTCGGCTTGCGTCGCCCTCTGGGGCTGTTCCGCCTGCGCGCCGCCCTGCCCCGCGCCCGAAGCGTCGGCATTCTTCCGCATATTATCCAACATCTTCGAAATTTTCAGAATGTCAGCCGCTACCTCTTCGAACATTTTGCGGGCGGACGTCGGGACTTTCGAAATCGTATCGGAGTGCGCCAGCGCCTCGACTTCGCCAATCTTGCGCTTTTTGGCGACTTCCTCCATTCTGAAGAAGATTTTTTTGACGGTTTTTTCGCCGACTTTCGGAAGGAATTTCATAAACCGCCCGAACGACACCGAATCCTTCGGGTTCGCCGCGAATTTTATCTGGGCGATTACGTCCTTTACATGCGCCTGCTCGAAAAACTTCAAGCCGCTTGTCATCGCAAATGGAATCGTGCGCTGCTGGAGCTGCAACTGCATGTCCATCGCCTGAAAGTGCGAGCGGTACAAAACGGCGATGTCGGAGTACGAGCACCTTTCGGCGGCGACGAGCTCTGAGATTGCGTCGCACACGCGCTTTGCCTGCGAGACGGAATCCATCGCGCGGATAATGTACGGTTTTTCGTAGCCCTCGCGCGCGGGGAGGAGCGTCTTGCGGTAGGCTTCGTCGGAATCCATTTCCGCGAGAATCGAGTTCGCGAATTTTAGAATTTGCGGGGTGCTCCTGTAATTGCGCTCGATTTTGTAGATGTGGGCGGCGGGGTAGCGTTCGCGGAAGTCGAGGATATTTTCGATTTCCGCGCCGCGCCACGAATATATGCACTGGGCGTCGTCGCCGACCGCGCTGATTCTGCCGTGGGAGGCGAGCAAATCGAGAATGTCGGACTGCAACTTGTTGGTGTCCTGATACTCGTCCACGAGAATGTTTTTGAAGCGCGACGAATATTTTTGGAGGATTTCGGGATTGTCGCGCAGCAGGTTGTACCAAAGCTCGAGCAGGTCGTCGAAGTCGCAGGCATTGGCGGCGCGCTTTTTGTCGGCGTAGTATTCGGCGATTTCTTCAATGTCGGAATACGGGGATTCGAGCCACGCGAAACGCTCGGCCATAGCGTCGCGGATTTCCAGACGCGTGTTGCGCGCGTAGCTTATTATTTCGCGCAAAAGCTTGGCTTTGGGGTTGTCCTTGTCGGCGAAATAATTCGGGAAGATGTCTGTCACCGCCTCCTTCAGAAGCCTTTCGGAGTCCTCGGAATCGAGTATCGTGAAGTTGGGGGAAAGCCCCGCCGCCTGCGCCTCTATCCTCAAAAACCTGTTGCCTATGGAGTGGAACGTCCCGCCCCAGAACTCGGACGGCGCGCGCCCCGTCAGCTGGTAGATGCGCTCGAGCATCTGGTTTGCCGCCTTGTTCGTGAAGGTCAGCAGCATAATTTCGCGCGGGGAAAGACCGCATTCGGAAATCAGCCACGCCACGCGGTATGTGAGCGTACGCGTCTTGCCCGACCCCGCCCCCGCGAGCACGAGCGCGGGTCTGTCGCACGGCGAAGTGACCGCCGCGAGCTGGTCGGGGTTTAGCTGTTTTTCAAAATCTATGTCGAGTCTGCCCACGGTAAAACATACGGCGGGCGGCAAAAACCGCCCGCGCCTTCGGGATAAAAAAACTATTCGGGCAACTGGGCGAGAAATTCCAAGGCGGCGCGGTAGCCGAACACGCCAAGACCTATCACGCTGCCCGCGCAAACGGGGGCGACGAGCGACTTGTGGCGGAACTCCTCGCGCTTGGCGACGTTCGAAATGTGCACTTCGACAAACGTCATTCCCGAGCCCGCGATGCAGTCGCGCAGAGCGACGCTCGTGTGGGTGAACGCTCCGGGGTTGATTATCGAGTATTTGACGCCCGAATCGGCGAGCTCGTAGATTTTATCGACAATCTCCCCCTCGTGGTTCGACTGGAAATCGACGATTTCCGCGCCGAGCGAAGCGGCGGACTTGCGGAGGTCGGCGACGATGTCCGCGAGGGTCGTACTCCCGTAGATTTGCGGTTCGCGCTTGCCGAGCCTGTCGAGGTTTACTCCGTTGATTAGGGCGATTTTTCTCATAATAAAAAAAGTTAAAATTTGTATGTACTAAATGGAAGCAAAAAATCACAGGGGATTGCGCATTTCTATGAAATTACACCTCAGCCCGAACTTTTCGGCGACAAGCTCCCCGAGCGCCATTACCCCGAAACGCTCGGTCGCGTAATGCCCGCACGGATAGAGGTTGAGGTTTTGCTCCTGCGCAGTCGTGAAATGGTATTGGGAGAGTTCTCCGCAAACGAGGGTGTCCGCGCCGATTTGCGAAAGCTGCGGTATGCAGTCGCCGCTTCCGCCCGAGCAGATTCCCACGACTTTCGGCTCGCGCGAGCCGAAGCGGATTGCCTTGAAAGTGTCGGGGAAAAGCGCGGAGAGCCTGCGCTCGAGCTCGTCGCGTCCGCCCTTTGGCGCGGCTGCGGCGACCCCGATTTCCGAGCCGTGGAAGTCGAAGCACTTCGAAATCACCTTGAGCCCCAGCGCCTTTGCCAGCAGCGCGTTGTTGCCGATTTTCGGGTGCGCGTCGAGCGGCAGGTGGCTGGAGTAGACCGCCATATCGGAATCGACGAGGGTTTTTATTTTGTCGTGGTTCGCGCCGACAAAGGGAATCGGCGGATTCCAGAACATTCCGTGGTGGACAATCAGCAGATTCGCGCCCATATGCGCGGCGAGCTTGATTTCCCCAAGCCCCGCGTCGACGGCGGTTGCAATCAGCCCGACCTTCCCGCTGTTGGCGCATTGAAGACCGTTTTTCGCGCCGTCGTAGTCGTTAAAGTCGGCGGCGGAGAGGTATTCGTCCATAAATGCGACGATTTCGTCAAGTTCGGGGGCGCGTTTTGTCTTTTTCATTCGATTCCTTTTTGAATATATTAAAACGTCCTGCGGAAAAATTTCAAGCAAGCAGATTGAATTTGCGCAAAACGCCCGTGCGGAAGTCGAAAATCCTGAAGACGCCCGCTTCGAGCGGCGACACGCCCGCCAAGTGCGCGATTGCCGCCCCCGCCGCCCAGACGCCGCTAAGGTGCGCCGCCGCGGGGAAAATCGGCAGCCCGCGCGATTTTTCCGACGCCGCCGTCGAGTCCGTCCCGACGTATTTGTCGAAATAAAACCCGCCGCCCAAAACCATCATCTGCGAGACGTATCCGCCCGCCGACGCCAGAATCTCGAGCCGCCCGACGCGCGAGCAAACCTCGGAAACCGCCGTGCGCGATGCAAACGAGTCCGTCGCGTCTATGCACAAATCCGCCCGCTCTATCAGCGATTCGAATTTTCCGCAAACGCCGAACTGTTCGTCGAAAAACGAAATTTCGCAGTCGGGGTTGAGCGCGGAAAGCCGCGCCGCAGCCGCCCGCGCCTTCGACTGCCCGACCTGCGCGGCGTCGTAGAGAGTCTGGCGGTGGAGATTGGAGAGCGAGACTACGTCGCAGTCGACAAGCGCAATGCGCCCGATTCCCGACGCCGCAAGCAGCGGCAGCGCGCCGCTACCGACGCCGCCCGCGCCGACCACGACAACCGACGAATCCGCCAGCAGCTTTTGCCCGACTTCGCCGAAGCCCGCCAGCGCAATCTGCCGCGCGTATTTTTCGAAAGTTTCCACAATTAGCCCCCCGCGACGATTTCCATTACCTCCAAAACGTCGCCGTCGCGCAGTTTTACGGGCGCGAACTGTTCGTAGCGCATCGCCGCGCCGTTGTATTCCACAACGCACCTGCGCGGGTTTGCGCCGAGCTTTTCGATGAATTCGGCAACCGTTTGCGAGTCGTCCGCCGCATATTCCGCCGAATTTGCCTTTATTTTTATTTCAGCCATATTGTCAGAAATTTTTTGAGTTGAAAAATTCGCGAAGTTCCTCGGGATTTTCGAAGACGGGGACGCCCGATTTCTCGAGCCTGCGCCGCGACGTGTGCCCGCACGCAACCAGCGCGCAGCCCGCGCCCATCGAGTCGGCAACCTCCTTGTCGTGCGGAGTGTCGCCGACCATCAGAACCGTCGACGAAGGCACGCCGAGGGCTGCGATGTGCCGCCTGCCAAGCTCGATTTTCGAGCCCGCGTCGATGTTGTCCAGCCCGTCCACGCGCGTAAAATAGCGCGTCAGTCCGTAGTGTTCGACAGCCCCGCGCAGCAATCCGCTCTCGTAGGCGGAAAGCACGCTCTGGGTCGTCCCGCGCCCCGCAAAGTCCGCTACGGCGTCGGCGAGCCCCTTTGTGAGCGGGCAGTCGAAACGCCGCGGCGTGTACAGCTCGACAAACCGCCTACCTATCGCGCGGAAGTCGAATTTCGAGAAATCGAAGCCCATCTGCTCGTAAAAGTCCTTCACGGGGATTCTGAAGTTTTCGATATAGTCGGACTTCGTTATCGGCGCGAGCGAGCACTCCGCGCGAATCTCGTTGAACACTTCGACTCCGAGCGAAACGTCGTCGATTATCGTCCCGTTAAAATCCCAGATTATGTGCCTGAATTTCATTTTTTCCCGAAAAAAGCTTCTCCCGCGTTAAAAAAACGTCGATAATTTGCCCGAAATCGAAAAAAGACGCAAATGAAATCATTGAAAATCGCAATATTGGACGGCTACACCTCGACTATGGGGCAACTGGACTGGCGCGCGCTCGAAAAATTCGGGACGGTCGAAGCATACGACAGGACGGGCAAAGACAAAATCGCCGAACGCGCGGCTGGCGCGCAAGTCGTGCTCACAAACAAAGTGCCGATGTTCGCAGAGCAAATCGACGCCCTGCCCGATTTGAAGTATATCGGGGTGCTCGCAACAGGCTACAACAACGTCGATTTGGCGGCGGCGAAAAAGCGTGGGATTGCCGTGACGAACATCGCGGGATACAGTACCGACAGCGTCGCGCAAATGGTCTTCGCGCACATTCTGAACTTCGCGGAGAAAGTCGAACAACACGCGCAGTCGGTCGAGGCGGGCGACTGGGCGAAATCGAAGGATATTTGCTACTGCCTTTCGCCGCTCTCGGAACTCGCAAACAAAACGCTCGGGATTTTCGGGTACGGGACAATCGGCAGAAAAGTCGCGCAAATCGGCGCGGCGTTCGGAATGAAAATCATAGCCCACTCCCCGAGCCGCAAGGCGGGCACGTCGGACGCTCTCGCCGACTTCGTGGAGCGCGACGAACTCTTCGAAAAATCCGACATCATTTCCCTGAACTGCATTTTAAACGACGCCACAAAGGAAATTATCCGCGCCGAAAACATCGCCAAATGCAGGCGCGGCGCGTGGATAATCAACACGGGGCGCGGCGGGCTGATAAACGAACGCGACTTGGCGGACGCGCTGGAGTCGGGGCAAATCGGCGCGGCGGGGCTTGACGTTCTTTCGGTCGAGCCGCCCGTAAACGGCAATCCGCTAATCGGCGCGAAGAACTGCCGAATCACCCCGCACATAGCGTGGACGACAAAAGAGGCGCGCGAACGCCTGATACAAATAGCCGCCGACAACCTGCAATCGTGGCTAAACGGCGGAGACAAAAACAGAATCGTTTAGCCTTAAATTGCGCAACAAATCCGAAAAAAAAAGCCCCAAGCGGGGCTTTTTTTTGCAATAAATTTTGGGAATTTTTCCGCAAAACCAACACATTCGGAGGGACGCGTCAATTTTCGCGGATTAGCAAAAACGCCCTGCGCGCTTTCAAGTCCGCGCCGTCGCCGCCCGCGTATTTCGACTCGCCGAACATATCGCGCCAATCGCCTTTCGGGAGGGCGTCGATATGCGAATCCTTCGACGGGAAGAACCCGATAAAGCGGCTGTCGGCATAGACTGCGCAGCCCTCGGGCGCGGGAAGAAACGCTTTGGATTGTGCGATTATTTCGCGGTAAGTCTTCGTGTCCAAAATCGGGAGCGAAACAAAATAATTGACCCGCCCGCCGTGCGAATTTTTCGCAACCGCCCCAGCTCCGTCCGCGAACCTTGCGAGAATTTCCGCCCCGCCGTCCGCGGAAACCGAAAAGAGCGGATATGGTTTTTCGGGGTTCGGCGACGGCTGGAAAAACTCTTCGGTTGCGCCGCCGACAAATTTTTTTGTAAAAGTTCTTTTATTGTCGCCGAAAACAACGGTTTCGGTGGGGGCGGTCTTTCTTTCGGAAAGTTCGAAGCCCGTGATTTTCGCACAGTGGCGGGGATTGTAGGAATCTCCCCAGACGGCGGGCGCGTAGTGCCAAACCAGCACTGCGTCCTTGCGCAACTTCGGCGCGATTTCCGCCCACTGCCCATCCGTAATGCGGAATGTGTTCATAAAAAACACCGCCCTGTATTTCGAAAGGTCGATATTCTTCAAATCCGAAAGCCGATAATGGTCTACGGGTGCGCCAGCCATTCTTATGTTCTGGACGGAGGCTTTCAGAATGTCCCTGTGCAAGAGCCAGTGCGGTTTTGCGTAGTAAAAACTTTCGGAGTCCGAAACAATTAAAACTTCGGAGACCGATTCCGCCTTCCGCCCGCGCAATATTTTGCCCGCGACTTCGTTTTCCCTAATCGTCTGCAAAATTTCGGGGGAATCCAGCCAGCCGCCGCCCAAGTCCATATACCAATATCCCGACTGCGACTGCATGCAACTTGCGAACTCGCGCCTTAAAACCGTACGGGTATCGTCTATGCTTTTCGACGGACTCCACGCAATGGTGTGCGGCGGCGGGTCGATTTCCGAAACGAAAAGTTTTTTGAGGTTGACCGACATCGGCGGGCATTGCAGCGAACCCGCCGTGTTTGCGGCCTAATACTTATAGCCTTTGGGCGAGGCGAGAAAATCGATGTCGGGATTTTCAAGCAGCTTGTCCAAGCCCAAGTGCCCCGCATAGGCGGCGCGCGGGACATTCAGATAGTACCCGTAAAATGCTCCGACGCCCTTGTCCGTTTCCTCTTTGACTATCTTCGCGAAATGCGAAATCGCCCTAACGTTCATATCCGAGGTAAATTTCTCGTAGTCAATGCAGATTTGGTTGTCGGCGGCGGCGCGGAAAAACTCGGCATTGCCAGACCAGTGGAGTTCGCGCTTCATCGGGGTCGGCAATTTCACGTTTTCGCGCGAGATGTCGGGTTGTCCCCAAACGGCGGCGAGATTTTCGCGCGAGCCGTATTTTTTTATCCCCCAGTCGTAAAAAGCCCTGCGGTTGGCGAGTCCGTAGTCGCCGAAGCGGTAGTCGTTTTTCTCCCAAGCCCGCCAAAACGAGGTTTCGCCCGTTTGTCCGTATGCAATGTGGTAGGCGACTATCCTTTTGCCGTACTTTCCGCTTTCAATATGCTTAATCACCCTGCGCAGGGCGTCGCCCGCATCGCGCAGCCATTTTTCGGAGGAAAAGCTCTGCAAGCCTATCAACCCGTGGACATTCGGGCGGTCGTCCACCCTGTCGCGCTTGTTGCCGTAGCCGTTGTAGCCCTTGGCCATTCCATTCCAGACCAGTCGTGGGCGGGAGTCCCCACTAGTTCCGCAATTTCGGAGTCCGAAATATTTACCGCGGGATAGTAAACGGTTGTATCCTGCGGATTTTCGGCGCACCACGCGGGGGGCACGTCGAGCTTTATTCTGGGAATAAAGAGACAGTCTTCGCCAATTGACGAAAAAACCTTTTCGAGCGTTTCGTCGACTGCGGCGTAGTCGAATTTATGCGGCGCAACCCACCCCGAAAACACTATGGAAGAATGGACTTTCACTCCCGCCTTTTTCGCGACATCGGAGTAAAATTTTTGCTCGGGGCGGTCGTCGTTGACCAACATCACGACTTTCCCGTTCGCATCGACGCGCGGCGGGCAATACGACCACCCGAGCCGCCCCCAAAACGCGGGCTCTTTTTTGAGAAGTTCGTTTATATTTACCGCTCCGTTCCCTCCGAAACAGAATGAAGCAATCCCCATTGCCATCAATAATGCATAATTCGTTTTCATTGATTTTGGATTTAATCAAAAACCGACTCCCGCTTCAACAAAAAAAGCCCGCCGCGAATTGCGGCAGGCTTTCGTAAAAATTGTGTCGGGATTGTCGGCGGCGCGGTCGGGCGCAACGCCCTGCGCCACCGTGCGGACTACATCATTCCGCCCATGCCGCCCATCGAGGGATCGCCCGCTGCGGGGGCTGCCGTCTTGGGTTCGGGCTTGTCGGCAATCATGCATTCGGTCGTGAGCAGGAGGCTCGCGACGCTCGCCGCATTCTGGAGAGCCGAACGCGTTACCTTGGTCGGGTCGACAACGCCAGCCTTGATGAGGTCTTGGAACTCGCCAGTTGCGACATTGTAGCCCATATTGCCCTTGCTCTTGAGGACTTCCTTGACAACGAGAGCGCCTTCGTCGCCCGCGTTTGCGCAGAGTTGGCGAAGCGGAGCTTCAATCGCCCTGCGGACGATTTGCGCGCCGATTGCTTCGTCGCCTTCAAGCTGGAGCTTGTCGATTGCGGGAGCCGTACGCAGCAGCGCTACGCCGCCGCCTGCGCTGATGCCTTCTTCGACAGCCGCGCGGGTCGCGTGCAGAGCGTCGTCAACGCGCGCCTTCTTTTCCTTCATTTCGGGTTCGGTAGCCGCGCCGATGTTGATGACTGCTACGCCGCCTGCCAATTTTGCGAGGCGTTCCTGAAGCTTTTCGCGGTCGTAATCGGAGGAAGTTTCTTCGATAGCCTTGCGGAGCTGTTTTACACGCGCCTGAATGTCGGACGATTTGCCCGCGCCTTCGACGATTGTCGTGTTTTCCTTGCCGACTGTGATGCGCTTTGCCTTACCGAGGTCGGCGAGCTGGATATTTTCGAGCTTGATGCCGAGGTCTTCGGTGATGCAGCGGCCGTTCGTGAGAATGGCGATATCTTCGAGCATAGCCTTGCGTCTGTCGCCGAAGCCAGGGGCTTTGACTGCGCAAACGTTGAGCATACCGCGCAATTTGTTGACGACCAATGCCGCGAGAGCTTCGCCTTCAACGTCTTCGGCGATGACCATAAGGGGCTTGCCAGTCTTGGCAACTGCTTGGAGAATCGGGAGGAGTTCGTTGAGGTTGGAAATCTTCTTTTCGTGAATGAGGATATATGCGTCTTCGAGAACGCATTCCATATTCTCGGTGTTGGTTACGAAGTAGGGCGAGAGATAGCCCTTGTCGAACTGCATACCTTCGACGACGTCGAGGGAGGTTTCGATAGTCTTGGCTTCTTCTACTGTAATCGTGCCGTCCTTGCCGACCTTGTTCATCGCTTCGGCAATGATGTCGCCGATTTCGGTGTCCCAGTTGGCGGAAACGGTCGCGACCTGGCGGATTTCTTCGCTGTCCTTGACGTTCTTGGAGTTCTTCGCCAATTCCTTGACGGCGGCTTCAACGGCCTTGTCGATGCCGCGCTTTACGAAGATCGGGTTCGAGCCCGCGGCTACGTTGCGCAGACCTTCGCGGTAGATGGCTTCGGCGAGAACCGTTGCGGTAGTCGTACCGTCGCCCGCGTTGTCGGAGGTCTTGTTGGCGACTTCCTTGACCATCTGGGCGCCCATATTTTCGAAGGCGTCTTCAAGTTCGATTTCCTTGGCGACACTTACGCCGTCCTTGGTGATGAGGGGCGAGCCGTATTTTTTGTCGATTACGACATTGCGGCCTTTCGGGCCGAGGGTCGCCTTGACGGCTTTAGCGAGAACTGTTACGCCCGCGAGAATCTTCTTGCGTGCGGCTTCGTCGAAAATGATTTGTTTTGCCATATTGATTTGTCCTTTATTCTAAAAAATTACTTGAGGATTGCAACGATGTCGTCTTCGCGCAGGAGCATATATTTGTCGCCGCCGTGCGAGACTTCCGTGCCGCCGTACTTGGAGATGAGAACTCTGTCGCCGACTTTTACGTCGAAAGATGCGCGCTTACCGTCGTCGAGCTTGCGGCCGAGACCTACTGCCACTACCGTAGCTTCCAGCGACTTCTCCTTGGCGGCGTCGGGGATAATGATTCCGCCCTTAACCTGTTCTTTTTCTTCGATTTGCTTGACGAGAACTCTGTCGCCAAGAGGTTGGATATTTACTTTTGCCATAGTTTTTACTGTTTATGTGTTTATGATTAAATTGAAATAAAACGCGTATAATACCTGATTTCCGCGCCGTTGAAAA
>DJPO01000118.1:11108-13789 GCA_002437405.1 Opitutia bacterium UBA6410
TGCGCCCCGCCCTGCGGCTGTGCGCCCGCCTGTTGTTGGGCTTGCGCCTGTGCGGCTTCCTGGAAGAACTTTGCGCTCTGTTCGACGAGCTTTGTGAGCTTTTCGCTTTCGGCCTTCAACGCCTCCTTTGTCGCGTTGTTGTCCTTGAGCAATTCCTGCGCCTTTTTGACTGCGTCTTCAAGTTCGCCCTTCGCCTGTTCGGGAAGTTTTGCGCCGTTTTCCTTTATCTGCTTTTCGATTTGATAGCTGATGCTGTCAAGCTCGTTGCGGGCTTCGGCGGTTTCCTTGATATTGGCGTCCTCTGCGGCGTGGAGTTCGGCCTCCTTGCGGAGTTTTTCGACTTCGTCCTTGCTCAGGCCGCTGGAGTTTGTGATTGTAATTTTCTGCTCCTTGCCCGTGGACTTATCCTTCGCGCTGACGTTGAGGATACCGTTTGCGTCGATGTCGAATGTTACTTCGATTTGCGGGAGTCCGCGCGGCGCGGGTGCGATACCGTCGAGTCTGAAGTTGCCGATGAGCTTGTTGTCCTTCGCCATCGGACGTTCGCCCTGCAGGACTCTGATGTCAACCGCCGTCTGGTTGTCGGCGTATGTCGAGAAGAGTTGCGAAGCTTTCTTCGGGATTGTCGTGTTGCGCTCAATCATCGGAGTTGCAACGCCGCCCGCCGTTTCGATAGAGAGCGTAAGCGGAGTTACGTCCAGCAGCAGAACGTCGCGGACATCGCCGAGCAAAACGCCGCCCTGAATTGCCGCGCCCCTTGCGACTACTTCGTCGGGGTTTACGCCCTTGTGGGCTTCCTTGCCCGCGAGCTTGTCGGCAGTTTCGACTACCTTCGGCATACGGGTCATACCGCCTACGAGCACGAGTTCGTCGATGTCCGACCTCGAGAGACCCGCGTCTTTCAGGCAGGCTTCAAAGGGCTTTACGGTTCTTTCGACGAGCGAGTCGGTGAGCTGTTCGAGCTTCGAGCGCGTGAGCTTTACGTTCAAGTGCTTCGGGCCGGTCGCGTCCGCCGTGATGAACGGCAGGTTGATGTCGGTTTCCTGAGCCGAGGACAGCGCGATTTTCGCCTTTTCGGATTCCTCCTTCAAGCGCTGCAACGCCATCGGGTCGTTGCGCAAATCAATGCCGTTTTCCTTTTTGAAATTGTCGATGAGCCAATCCATAATCGCCGCGTCGAAGTTGTCGCCGCCCAATTCGGTATCGCCGTTGGTCGCCTTTACTTCGAAAACGCCGTCGCCGATTTCGAGGATTGAAATATCGTATGTGCCGCCGCCCAAGTCGTATACCGCAATGGTCTCGTCGTTCTTCTTGTCGAGTCCGTATGCGAGCGACGCCGCGGTAGGTTCGTTGATGATTCTGCGGACGTTCAAGCCTGCGATTGTGCCTGCGTCCTTAGTCGCCTGACGTTGGGCGTCGTTAAAATACGCGGGAACGGTGATGACCGCCTCGGTAATGGGTTCGCCCAAGTACGCTTCGGCGTCCGCCTTCAAGTGCTGGAGGACGATTGCCGAAATCTGTTCGGGCGAAAAACGCTCGGTTTTGTCGCCGACCTGACATTCAATCATCGCCGCTCCGTTCGGGCCTTCCACTACTTTATAGGGGAGGTGTTTTGCAAGATTTTCGACTTCCGAAAACTTGCGGCCTATAAGCCTTTTAGCCGAGAATATTGTATTCGCGGGGTTGGTGATGGCCTGACGTTTTGCCGCCTGACCTACAAGTCTCTCGCCCGATTTTGTAAACGCTACGATAGACGGGGTGGTTCTGCCGCCTTCCCTGTTGGGGATAACGGTACTTTCGCCGCCTTCCATAACGGCCATGCAAGAGTTTGTTGTTCCTAAATCGATGCCTAATATTTTACTCATATGCCTTGTTTATAGCAGTACGCGTGCCAGTTTTTCGGACATACACCTTACATTATAATAAATCAAGACTTACAAAACGCCCCGCCCGACTCCCGATGTCCGCCCGAGTGCCCGCCCACGCGCGCTGGCACACATTTTGGGACAAACTGGCACAATGCGCGGACACTATGCGCACAATGCGCGGGCATTGCGAAGACGCTAAAAGGCCAATCCGCACACTATATATAAAGAAGGCTACTTTATGCGGAAAAAGCGCGGGCGGATTTTGCGCACAGCGGCGGGCTTAGGCGCGGCTTCGGGCGCATTGCCTGCGGAAGCGGAATCGGCGTCGGCGTGCGGCGCGTTGCATTCGGTCGGTTCGGCGAGAGCCTGCGCGGGCAGATTTTTTTCGGAAATCGGCGGCCAGTAGTTCGTCAGACCGAAAATGAAAAGCTCTCCACGCACCGCCAGCTCGTTCTTGGACTTGTCGAACCAGACTTCGCAGCGGTAGGTTTTCCCGCTGTCGGGGTCGATTACCTTGCCCTTGTATCTGCCGTCGGACTGCAATTCGAGCCCCCAGATGAACTCCAAGCCGCAGATAAACGGATTTCCGTCTATGCCTTTGGCGCGCTCCTTGGGGTCGAAGATGGTTTCGGAGGGTTTGCCCGTCGCCTCGTCGTAAATTAAGACCATATGGGCGCAATATTTACCCGACGGCTTTTTGAAAAACCGCGCGACGCTCTCGGGCTTGCCGGTGTCGGAGTCGGGGATAACCCAAAATCCGCCAATCGAATCGTCGGCGAAAAGCGTGGCGGCTGAAAAGAGGGCGGCGCAAAA
>DJPO01000118.1:13852-23117 GCA_002437405.1 Opitutia bacterium UBA6410
CAAAAACGGCATTCGCCTAAAGCGGAATAAAAAAAATCGGCGTTTTTTGTTGATTTTATTCCCGAAATGCTATTTCTTTTACCAATTAAATTTTTCAAACATCAGCGAAAGGAATTATTGTGGCTAACTTAAAGAAAAAAAGACGCCTCAAGATGAATAAGCACAAGCGCTCCAAGCGCTCCAAGGCGAATCGTCATAAGAAGCGCACTTGGGACTGCTAAGGCGCGGCGCGCCGAAAGGGCGGATTTTTCGGGAAACGGAAGACCGCCCATTTTGCGGAGATTTTTTATTGTCTCCCCTCTCCAATCCCTTTTGGCTTTTGGTGTTTTACAAAAAAGGACAACCCGCTCAGGTTGCCCTTTTTTTGTGCCCGCACGGCGGCGCGAAACTTTAACGGGAACGCGCGCGCGGAGAAGAAAAAATCCGCGTACGAAAAAACTCTACGGAAAAAGAAAAAAACGGCGGGAAAAAATTCCCCTCCGAAAGGTTTTCAAACTTAAAAGAAAAAATTATTCGCGGATTAACCGCATATCGCCCGCCATTTTTTCGAGCGCGGCTTTCGTGCCCATAAACAGGATTTTGTCGCCCGCCTCGAACGCCCTCAGCGGGTCTGGCTGCGACGACTCCACATCACCCGCGCATAGCACCGCCATCACCTTTATCCCATAGGTCTTGGGCAAAGCAAGCTCCTTCAGGTTTTTGCCGAATACGGCGGAGTCGGCTGCAACCTCGAAATCCTCCAATACCGCCGTTCCCGAAAGGTTGGAGTCCGCCGAAAGAGTCGCAGAAATCGGCGCGGGGCGCGTCAGGATTTTCTCGGCTTCGGTTATGCTGCGTTCGCTCGCGCACAAAATCACGATGTCGTCGGGAAAGAGGCGCGTGTCGGCGGTGATTTCGTAGATTACGAACGCGCCGCGCTTTACGGCGGCGATTTCCGCACCCGTGCGCCCGCGTATGTCGAGCTCTCCTACAGTCTTGCCCGCGGCGTCGGCGAACTCGCCTATCTCGATTTCCGACACGCTGCGCGCCCACGAGTGGCTCGAGCGCACGTTGTCCATCATAAGCTCGCGGCGGCTGTGCTCGGCGTTTTCGAGGTGGCGTTTGAGAACCGTCGAGAACTTGCCCTCCATCGAGTGCCTGAAATTCGAGAAAATCCGCCTGAAAAACAGCGACATCAAAAGCACGCTCGCCCCGAATACCGCGAACGCGTTGCCTATCGGCAGGAAGTTGAACACGAAAACGAAGTAGACCGTCGCAAACGCGAGCATTATGAACGCCGAGAACACCCCGCGCAAAAAGACGTGCAGCTTGCCGCCGCCGCCCAGCGACTCCAGATTGTAGCGCGAGTCCAGCGCGTCGGCGAATTTTGCCGCACACGCGCCCGCCGACTTCAAAACGCCCGCGAGCATCGGCACGGATAGCCCGCCCGCCGCAATCCAGACCCCGAGCGCAATCCAGCGCGAATACGCGCGCTGCGACTGCCCCGCCGCGTCCGCAAAATGCGCCGCCACGAACATCAACCCGCTGAACATCAAAGTGTAGACGAATATCGCCCCGAGGCTGGGCAGGAACGCCGCAACCGCCGATTTTTCACCGCGCGAAAACGCCGAAACCGCGCGCCTGTAAATTTCCAGAACCTCAAGCAGTTTGCGCGGCGCGAGCTTGTGCGAAATGCGCATTACGCGCTCCGACTGCCCCGCCACAAACGGATTCAGAAAAACCGTCAAAAACGAAACGCCCATCGCGATAACCATAATCGACGGGTTCATAACTCCGCTGGAAATCCCAAGCCCCGCAATCACGAAACTGAATTCGCCGATTTGCGCCTTGTTGACCGCCGCCAAATACGCGTCGCGGCAGCGCACGCCGCCGAGAACGATGCCGCAGAAGCACGCGAGCGTCTGGAAGACGATGACCGATAGCGAAATCAGAACTATCGGCAACCAAAGCTCGAGCACCATCGACGGATTTATCTGCGTGCCGACCGATACGAAAAACAGCGCGACAAACAGGTTTCTGAACGGGTCTGTGATGTTTTCGACCCGCCGCGAAACGTCCGAACCCGAGATAATCGAACCCGCCATAAAAGCCCCCAGCGAGAGCGAAAGCTTCGACATTTCCGCAAGCTCCCCGAGCCCCATAATCAGGCAGAAAATCACCATAATCAGCTCCTGCCTGTTCCCCGACACCGCGAACCTGCGCAACAACCGCGGCACGAGCAGCTTGCCGACCACGAATATGCTTATCATAAAGCTGAGCAAAACGAGAGTCGAGCGCAGCAGCTCGCCGCTTTTGGGCAGCTCGCCCGACGAAAGCCCAGAGAGCACCACGAGCAGGAACACCGCGAAAATGTCCTCTATAATAAGTATGCCGATTGCGATTTGCGCGTAAAGCTTGGAGAGGTCGCGACGTTGGGCGAAAATTTCGACTATCACGATTGTCGAGCTCATCGCGAGCACCCCGCCGAGGAAGACTCCGTCTACCTTCGAAAGCCCCATAAGCCCCGCGGCGACCATTCCCAAAATCCCCATCGCGGCAATCTGGAACGATATGCCCAGCACGCTCGGGGCGAGGACTTTTTTCAGACGCTCGAGGTTGAACTCCATTCCGACGAAAAACATCATAAACATAACCCCGAGCTCGCCGAGAGCCGAGATGTTGTCCGCCGAGCTTATCACCCCGAACACGGGCGAGAGGAGAATCCCGACGATTATGAATCCGAGCAGAAGCGGCAGACGCAGCAGCGAAAACACGCGCATCGAAACAGTCGCCGCAACGACTATTATCGCCAAATCTTTCAAAAGTAGGGTCGAAGAATGGGTGTCCATATTTGAAAATCGGGTACGTTAATTAATGGCGGCTAAAATACAAACACAAAAAAACCGACAACCGCAAAAAAAATCCGTTCCCCGACGCCCCGCAACTCCCCGAAATTGCTTGACACCCCGCACCGCCTTTTTAACTTTTGGGGTAAAATTCCGACGGTTTCATTTCCCAGCAAAAACCGATACAAAAAAACAGAAAAATATGTCAACGCAAACAACCCGCAATAGCGCGACCGAAGGGCTCGCCGACGCTTTCACAACGCGCGCGCCGTCCTTCCAAGGCGTTTTGGAAGTCGTGCACTCCATTTCAGGCAGAATGAGGGTGAAAATCCCCGCAATGAAAGCCGATTCCGTTCTGGCTTCGCACATTCTCAAGGCTCTTTCCCCCGTCAAGGGAATTCGGGAAATCACCGCAAACCCGATGCTCGGAACGCTCCTTATTAAATACGACCCGTACGTGCTCACGCCCGTAATCGTCGTGTCGGCACTAACCTACTGCTTCGACTTCGAGTCCGCGCTCAAGGCGCGCAAATCCATTCTCGTTCGGGAATTTTCCGCGATAGGCTTTGCACTCAACCAAGCCGTCCTGCAGCGCAGCAAGGGGATTTTCGACATCAAGGCGATTATGACGCTCCTGCTGCTCTTCCAGCTCGCGACGGCAATCCCGTTCGTAAAGCGCAAATTCGGGCTGACGCAAACGGCGGCGCTGCCGATAAACATAATCTGGTGGCTCTACCAAAGCTTGGGAGCGGGGAAATGAACGCGCTCCAAAAATTGGCGGTCTCGTGCTTCGGGAAACTGAAGGTTGTCCACGGGATTTCCGGCAGGCTGAGGGTCAACGTCTGGGGCGTGCGCCAGTACCCCGAGCTCGTCGAAACATACTCGGATTTGCTGCTCTCGAGGCTCGAAAAGCTCGCGGGCGTGAAGGAGGTTTCGCTCTGCAAGCTAACGGGCAACCTGCTGATTGTCTACGACCCGAAGAAAAACACGCAGGCGGCGATTATGCTGTGGCTAAATTCGGCGTGGAAGGCGGTAATCGAACTGCTCGCCGACAACTCCCTCGCCGAAGCCGACCCCAAAACTGTCGCAAAAGCCGTAAAAACAAAGCTCGACCATTTGGAATAGGATTGGAATTATGTCGATACTCAAAAGCAAAAGGCCGCTCCTAAAATGCTACCGCGCACACGAAATCAAGGGGCGCATAAGGATAACCTCTCGCGCGCTACGCTACATCGGCAGGGGCGAGGAATGCGAGCATTTGCTCTCGCACTTCAAGACGCTCGACGGCGTGCGGAACGTCAGAATCAACATTCCCGCCTCGTCGGTTGTCGTCAACTTCGACGAAGCGAAAACCACTTCGGACAACATTTTGGCGGCTGTCGAGGAGATTCTCGCGGCGCACTCGCTGGGAATCCTCCAGCGCGAGCGCGAAGAGCGCAACAGGCTGCTCGTTCAGGAGCGCGACCTGCACGAAGAAGCCCTCTCGACGCTCATAACCCGCAGCGCGGTTTCGGGAACTCTGTTGCTCGGGACGTGGCTCGCGAAAAAGGCGGTGCCCGCGACAATGTTCGGCAGACTCACATGCTTCCCAGGTCTCGGCGCGCTCGCGCTCGCCCTGCCCCTTTTCAAAAGCGGAATCGGCGCGTTCAAGCGTTCGATGCTCCCCAACGCCGACACGCTAAGCGCGATGGCGGTGCTCTCGAGCGTCCTTTCGGGCAAGGCGGCGTCCGCGCTCACGGTGCTGTTTTTGCACGACTTGGCGGAATCGATGACGGTCTACACGATGAACCGCACGCGCAACGCAATCCGCGACATGCTTTCGGTCGAAAACGAAACCGTCTGGCACCCGCTCAACAATAAAATCGGCAATCCCCTCCAAAAAATCCCCGCAAAAGACCTCTCCAGCGGGGACATAATCGTGGTGCACTCGGGCGAAAAAATCTGCGCCGACGGCGTGATTCTCTCGGGGCGGGCTGTCATCAACCAGTCCTCGATTACGGGCGAATTCGAACCAGTCTCGCGCGAGGCGGGCGGAAAGGTATTTGCGGGAACTCTCGTCGTCGACGGCACAATCACCTGCGAAGTGAAATCCGCGGGCGAAAACACGACAGTTTCAAAAATCATAAAAATGGTCGAGGACGCGGGCAGCAAAAAGGCTCTCGTCCAAAACTACGCCGACAAGTTCTCGACCGCGCTCGTGCCGCTCAACATCGGCTTGGCGGCTCTCGTCTACGCCGTCACCAAGGATATGAACAGGGCGCTGAATATGCTGATTATCGACTACTCGTGCGGCATAAAGCTCTCGACGGCGGCGGCGCTCTCGGCGGCAATCAATACGGCGGCGCGTCAGGGCGTATTGATAAAAGGCAGCGGAGTCATCGAGTCGATGAGCAACGCCGACACCCTGATTCTCGACAAAACGGGAACTCTCACCGAGGGCAAGCCGTGCGTCGAAAGCGTTGTGCCGCTCACGGACAAATTCACCCAGTCGGACATCATCTCCTACGCGGCGGCGGCGGAGGAAACGTCGAAGCACCCGATGGCGGCGGCGATTCTCGCCAAGGCGAAGCACGAGGGCATTGCAATCCCGCGCCACGGAGACGTCAACACGATTGTCGGGCGAGGCGTCTTCACCAATATCGGCGACGCCATAATCCGCGTAGGCAACAAAAAATTCCTGAACGAATGCGGCATTCACACCCACCCCATGCGCGAACAGGCGTCGGCTTTGTTCGCAAAGGGCGAAAACGTCGTGTTCGTCTCCAAGAACGCCGAAATCGCGGGGCTGGTCGGTATCCGCGACCCCTTGCGCGAAAATATGAAAAAGGCTCTCAACCGCCTGCGCAACATCGGCGTAGACGACATCGTCCTGCTCACGGGCGACCTCGAACAGCAGGCGGACGTAGTCGCCCGCAGACTCGGGGTCGACAGCTACGAATACGAGCTTCTGCCCGAAGACAAGGCGAAAGTCGTTCTGCGAATGCAGGCGCGCGGCAACAAGGTCGTAATGGTCGGCGACGGAATCAACGACGCCCCCGCCCTCGCCTACGCCGACGTGGGTATCGCCCTCGGCAAAACCCGTACGGACGTTGCTATGGAGGCGTCGGACATCACGATTTCGGGCGACAACGCGCTAATGCTCCCCGGAATTTACGGTCTTTCAAAATACACTATGGACGTAGTGCGGCAAAACCTCTTTGCGGCGGTCGGAATCAACACGCTCGGGCTGGTGCTCGGCGCGCTTGGCACGATTCCCGTAATCTTCGGGGCTGTGATGCACAACGCCTCGACAATTCTGGTCGTCGCAAACTCGATGAGGATTCTCTTCTACGATATGCGCCGCCCCCCGTTTTTAAAATAATCAACCAACACGAAAGGAAAAAACTACAATGACAAGAGATTACATACTCGGAGCAGCTCTCGGTGTGGGTATCGCCGCAACGGGCTTCTACTTCTACAAGAAAAATCAGGACAAAATCGACGAACTTCTGCGCTCGCACGGCATGGACATTCCCGTAAAGGAAAACAAACCCCTCAAGGAAATGTCGCTCGAAGAGCTCGCGACGATGAAGGAAAAGATTGAAGACATGATTGCCGAAAAGGAATTGGCGGACACCGAAGAGGCGAAAGCCGACGCCCCCAAGCCCGCCAAGAAAGCGGCAAAGCGCGCCAAGAAGGCGGCGAAGCCCGAACAGGCGGCATAGTCTCTCCCGCAAATTTGCAAAGGGCGTCCGAACTTGATTGGTTCGGACGCTTTTTGTTTTCCCCAAAAAAATGCTTTGCTTTTTCTTCCAACCCGACGATACTTACCCGCAAGAAAAAAGAAAAAAGTTGTTCATTGAGAGCTTTCGGCGGACATTCGCCCGCGGTTCGTCCGCGGGAGGAAAGTCCGGACACCACAGAGCGGGATTCCGTTTGAAAGGACGGGATACGCGGCCGAAAGGGCGCGTGTACGGATAGTGCAGCAGAAAACAAACCGCCGCGAAAGCGGTAAGGGTGAAAAGGCGGGGTAAGAGCCCACCGCCGCGCGGAGCAATTTGCGCGGGCACTGAAAACCCAATCCGGTGCAAGACAACATAGGATGCGGAATTGCTCGTTCTAACGCATTGGGTATGTCGCACCTCCGCGAGGAGGGTCTCCGAAAGGGGGCAGATAAATGAATGTCGGTTCGTAAGAACTACAAAATCCGGCTTATAGCCGAAGGCTCTCTATGGACAATTTTTTCTTTCCCCTTTTTCTTCCTTTTTTCGTCTCCCCAAAAATTTTTTTATTTCGCAATTTCGAGGCGGAAATCGGGCGAAACTTTTAATGTCGTAGCCCCCTGAGCCGCGACGGATTTTGCGCTCTTTAGGAAAATCCGTTCGCCCTTCCCGAGCGCGGGACTGCTCCACGGCAAAAGCGCGGAGAATCCGCCGCACGAGTGAACCGCAAGCGGCTTAAGTTTGCAGACTTCGGAAAATTTCCCGACGATTCCCCCGATTTGCGCATTGCACAAAGCCGAGTTCCGCTCCGAAACCGCGACTTGCTCGGACAATTTCGCGTAGTCGACGTCGAGCATATCGCGGAGTTTTTCGAGCGTCGAGATTTTATAAAATTCGTCGATTTCGTAAAAATCGTCCGCCAATTTTTGCGCCTTTGAAAAATCTCCGCTTTTTGCGCCCTCCGCAAGCGCGCCGAGAATTTGACGAAGCTTCGTGTGGTTTTCAAAGCTCTGCGCCGCGCCGTCCCAGCCTTCGGCGCAAACCCACTGCCCCGTCGGGTCTTTGAAGCCGATGTACACCGAATGCCCGTCAAGCCCGAGAGTCGTATCCGCCCGCGCCGACGCCGCTTCGAGCGATATTATAGTGTAAATGTGCCGAAACAAATCTTCCGGAATTTTTATGTTTTTATCCGAAAAATTCTTCGGAGATTGTCTGAAAAATACAAAAAATTTGCCGTCAATATTGCGCAAATAAGCGCAAGTTTCGCCGAAAGCCGACGCCGAACACAAAAATGCGGAGCAGTCGGGCGCGGCGGAGTCGGCAAACTTCGGGGCGGGAATCGGGCGCAGGTATGCGCCGTTTTTGGCGGCATCGAAAGCAAAACCCGTCGAAATCGCAAAAAGCAGGGGAAAAAGTGCAATCGCTTTCATAAAAACATTATGCAAAATATTTATACTCTTGTAAAGATTCTTCCGCCAAATTCCCCGCGCACCGAGAAAAATTCGTTGATTTTCAAAAGCGGTTTCGATATTTTTCAGGGAAAAATCAACAATCTCGCAGCATATGACTTTGCAATCGCTCCTGCTTTCAGCCTTTTCACGCAATCTGAAAAAATCGCACCTCAACAAGCCCGAAATTCTTGCGCAAACGGTAGTCGATTTCGTAAACGCCTCAAAGCTAAAACTCCGCGACCCCCTGCCGTCGATTCAAAGCGTCTCCGAGCACTGCAAAATCGCAAAGGAAACCGTCCGCCAAGCCTACAACATTTTAAAGCGCAACGGGGTTGTCGACGCCAAGCGCGGCAGAGCCTATTTCGTCATCACCGAGCACTACAAGGGCGTCCCCAACGTCTTCCTGATGTTCAACTACTTCGGGACGCCCCACAAGGTCGAGACCCTCAAGGGCATTTTGGCGGGCGTTGGCGACAAAGCCAAACTTTCCTTTTTCTCCCACTACAAAGACCCAGACACTTTCGTAAAAACCCTAAACGACGCCAAGGGTAAATACGACTATTACGTAGTTATGCCCCTGCGCGACGAAAAGTGCGCCAAAGCCCTCGCCGAGTTCGACCAATCGAAGCTTTTGTTAATCGACATAGACATCGACTATCCGAACAAGTCCTGCCCCAAAATAATCCAGAATTTCAACGAAAAATTCTACGACATTTTATTGAAGCTCGAGCCTTCGATAAAAAAATATCCCGACTTCACGCTTTCGATGGTCATAGCGGGTGCGCCGCGCGAGCACAAAACCGCCTTTGAAAAATTCTGCAAGAAGTTCGGCTTCAAGTATGAATTTATCGACAAGAAGCTCGAGGCGACGGACATCAAGGACAAGAAAATCTGGTTTTTATTCGACGACGACGACTTGGTGACGGCAGTAAAGCGTTCGGACGAGTTGGGGCTGAAAATAAAAAAGGACTATGCGATAGTAAGCTACAACGACATTCCGATTAAGCACATAATTTGCGGAGGGATAACGACGATTTCCATAGACTTTTTCGCGTTGGGCGAGCGTGTGGCAAAACAGATACTAAGCTGGGATCCTACCTGCGACGAAACGGTAGAAACCTATCTAATAGACGGAAAAACAATTTAATGAAGGGGCTTTGCCCCTTACGGCGATTTGCTACACAAATTGCGCCTATCCCCACTGGGCGCGTGAAATCAGGCTTGATACGGCGTTTCGGATTGAAAACGCAATGGGTACGTACGCATAGTACGCACGCCATCGCGTTTT
>DJPO01000118.1:23215-39656 GCA_002437405.1 Opitutia bacterium UBA6410
CGCTTCGCTCGTTTCGGAAGTGTTAAAAAAAAGGGGCGTTGCCCCTTTCGGCGATCGGCTTCGCCAATTTCGCCTATCACCAAATATTACCCGCAAAATTGCGAATGCAATTTTGCTGTATAGCATTCTTCAGGGAACTCGAGGAGCGGAAGCCCCTCAAAAGGACGCGTAGCCTCAGAAAAAAGGGGCTTAACTGTCGCCCCCTTTGGCATTTCTGCAAGCAGAAATCGCCAATACCCTCCCAATTGCCCCGCGCTTTCGGGTTCGGGCTATGTTCAGACGGTGGCTTGGCTTTTGGCGCACGGTAGGCGCATACTGAGGACTGGGCAATTCTTCCGTTTTGAGGGGATAGGCGCAATTTGCTACGCAAATCGCCGTAAGGGGGCTTTGCCCCCTTCATGAAAACCCCTTCAATGGCTGGCGCACCTTGCGCCCGCCGTAGCAACGGTAGTTTCACGCGTCATTCCGAGCACTACTAAACTATACTATTTCTCTTGACTGTTTCCTTTTCTTGTGTTTCATTCTTTCAAAAACCACACCGATGAAAAAATTTATTAACGACAATTTCCTTCTTAAAACCGAATCCTCCCGCGCCCTTTTCAATCAATTTGCCAAGCGCGCCCCCATTATCGACTTCCACTGTCATCTTTCGCCCGATGAAATTCTGGACGACAGGCAGTGGGACAATGTCGCCCAAGTTTGGCTCGGCGGCGACCACTACAAGTGGCGCGCAATGCGCTCCAACGGCGTCGAGGAAAAATTCTGCACGGGCACTGAAACTTCCGACAGGGAAAAATTCGACAAGTTTGCCGAGACTATGCCCCGCCTTTTGCGCAATCCGATTTACCATTGGACGCATTTGGAGATGGCGCGATTTTTCGGAATCGACGATCTCCTCCTTTCCCCCCAAACCGCCGACGAAGTTTGGGACAGAGCCAATGCCGTTTTGCGCGGCGGGCTTACCGCGCGCGAATGTATGCGCCGCTCGGGAGTCGAGGCGGTCTGCACTACGGACGACCCGATTTCCGATCTATCCGCGCACAAAAAGTTGCGTTCCGAAAATTTCGAGATAAAAGTCCTGCCGACTTTCCGCCCCGACAAAGCCCACGCAATCGAAAACCCGCAGGCGTATTCGGCTTATATTGCGCAGCTCGGGCAGGCGGCGGGCGTTGAAATCCGCAAGTTCGCCGATTTGATAAACGCCCTTCAAAACAGGCACGACTATTTTAATGAACAGGGCTGCAAGCTTTCCGACAACGGGCTTGAAACCGTCTATTTTGCGCCCGCAACGGAGTCGGAACTCGACGCCATTTTATCCGCCGCCCTCTCGGGCAAAACGCCCACTGCGGAGGAAGTCGCCAAATTCAAGTCCGCCGTTCTCCTTGAATGCGCGGCGATGGACTGCCGTTCGGGCTGGACTCGCCAGCTGCACATCGGCGCGCTTCGCAACAACAATTCGAAAATGTTCGCAAAGCTCGGGCCCGACACGGGCTTCGATTCCATCGGCGAATTCAATTTCGCAGCCCCCTTGGCAAAGCACCTCGACGCGCTCGAATCGCGCGGGAATCTCGGGCGGACAATCCTCTATAACCTGCACCCCAAGGACAACGAAATGCTCGCGACCATGCTCGGCAACTTTCAGGATTCGACCTGCGCGGGCAAGCTGCAAATCGGCTCGGGCTGGTGGTTTCTCGACCAGTGCGACGGAATCAAAAAGCAGCTCGAGGCACTGTCGCAGCTTTCGCTTTTGTCGAATTTCGTCGGAATGGTCACCGACTCGCGCTCGTTCCTCTCGTACCCGCGCCACGAATATTTCCGCAGGATTCTCTGCAACATTCTCGGCACGGAAATGGAGGAGGGCGAATTGCCGGACGACCTGCCGCTCGTCGGCGAATGCGTCGCGCGCGTAGCCTACAAAAACGCAAAAAACTATTTCAACTTCTAACCCGAACCCGCCCGCGCGTATGAAAAAAATCGGAAACTTCCGCTGGGCAATCTGCGCCCTGCTCTTCGCAATCACCGCAATCAATTATATGGACAGGCAGATTATCGGCCTGCTCAAACCCGCCCTCGAGTCGGAATTCGGCTGGAGCGAAATCGACTACTCGAACATCATTGCGGCATTCCAGATTGCGTACGCGGTGGGCTCGATTTTGATGGGTCTTTTGATTGACAAAATCGGCGTGCGCTGGGGCATGGTGATTGTCGCGCTCTTCTGGAGTTTGGCGACCGCCGCCCACGGGCTCGTGCGCGAGTTCGACATCTTCGGGCTGACAATCACGAGCGCGGCGGGCTTCATGGCGGCGCGAATCGGCTTGGGGATTTTCGAGGGCGGAAATTTTCCCGCGGCAATCCGCACGGTCTCGACGTGGTTTCCGCGAAAGGAGGTTGCGCTTGCGACGGGCATTTTCAATTCGGGCAGCAACGTGGGGGCGATAGTCGCGCCGATTATCGTACCCGCGCTCGCGCTCTGGCTCGGGTGGAGAATTTCGTTTATGATTCTCGGTGTTGCGGGGATTGTCTGGATTTTGTTCTGGAACATTTTGTACACTTCGCCCGAGAAGTCGAAATTTTTGTCCGACGGCGAACGCGAATACATCGCAAAAGACCCCGCGAACAAAGACGAACCCGCGCGCAGGAAAATCTCGTGGATTTCCCTTCTCAAATACAGGCAGGTTTGCGCGTTTTCGGCGGGCATGCTGATTAGCTCGCCGATTTGGTGGTTCTATCTTTTCTGGATTCCGAGCTTCCTGCACAAGCGCTTCAATCTGGAAGTCGCCCAGCAGACGCCACTTTTGGCGACAATCTATTTGATGGCGTGCTTCGGGAGCGTTGCGGGCGGCTGGATTTCCTCGGCGTTGATTGCCAAGGGTAAATCGCTGAACTTCTCGCGCAAGATTGCGCTGCTGATTTGCGCGCTCTTCGTTGTCCCCGTCTTCTTCGCGCCGCTGACATCGAGCCCGTGGGTTGCGGCGGTTCTCGTGGGCTTCGCGGGGGCTGCGCACCAAGGCTACTCGGCGAACTTGTATTCGATTGTCGGCGACGTTGCGCCCAAGGACACGATTGCCTCGATTACGGGCTTGGGCACGACCTGCGCGGCACTCGGGGCAATCGCGCTCTCGAAAAGCATCGGCTACATTTTGGAGGCTACGGGCAACGACTACACGGTAATCTTCGCGTTCGCGTCGGTCGCCTATGTGTTCGCGACTCTGCTTATGCACCTGATTTCCCCGCGTCTCGAAAAAATGGACTAAGGCAATGCGAGAAAACATAAAAATTCTGCAATTCGGCGAGGGTAATTTTCTGAGAGCTTTTGCGGACGACATCGTATGCCGCCTGCGCAAAAAGGGGCTTTTCGACGGCTTGATTAGGGTTTTCAATCTGCGCAAAAGCGGCTCGGTTTCGAAGCTCGCGGACAACGGCTGCAAGTACCATTTGGTTCTGCGCGGAATCGACCCCGAGCGCGGCGCGGTGTCGGAAACGTCGGTTGTTGATTCGATTTCCGACGCCGTGAACTGCTACGGGCAATACGGCAAATTCGTCGAATCCGCCCTGCTGCCCGACCTGCGTTTTGTGATTTCCAACAGCACCGAGGCGGGAATATATTTTGACGCCTCCGACAAATTCTCCGACACTCCGCCGACATCGTTCCCAGCAAAACTCACGCAGCTGCTCTTTAAAAGATTCAAACACTTCGGCGGGGACGAAAAAAAAGGGCTGGTGCTCCTGCCCTGCGAACTGCTCGAGCGCAACGGCGACGAGCTGAAGTCGTGCGTGTTAAAATACGCGCAAAGCTGGGGGCTGGAGTGCGGATTTTCCGAGTGGCTCGAAAGCGCGTGCGTTTTCTGCAATACGCTTGTAGACAGAATCGTGAGCGGGCACCCCGCCGACGACGACAAATTTATAACCGACCCCGCAATCCTCACAGACCCCATCTCCGTCGTCGGCGAGCCGTACCTTTTTTGGGCGATAGAATCTCCGCAAAATTTTTCGGGCGAATTGCCGCTCGACAAGTGCGGGCTGAACGTAATTTTCACGGACGACATCGCCCCGTACCGCGCACGAAAAGTCGCCCTGCTGAACGCTCCGCACACGCTCGCGGCGGCAATCGGAATGCTCGGCGGAATCGAAACCGTGCGCGAAGCGGTCGAGCACCCCGTCTTGGGCGGATACATTCAAAAGCTGATGTTCTCCGAGCTCGCCGAGTCGCTCTCCGCGCCGCGAGCGCAATCCGAAGCCTATGCGCGGGAAATTCTCGACAGATTCCGCAATCCGTATCTGGAGCACAAACTTTCGTCTATCGCAAACAACGCTATCGCGAAATGCAAAGTAAGAGTAATCCCGCAGCTTGCAAAATACCGCGAAAAGACGGGCGGCTTCGCCCCGCTTATGATGTACGGGCTTGCGGCAAACGCGCTGATGGCGTTTAAAAATCCGCAATACCTCCCCGCCCTGCCCGATGCGGAAAATATCGCGAAAGAAACCGAATGCGCCGCGTTCGCCGAAAAGCTGGCAAAGTGCCCGTTCTTTGCGGGAGAGTTTGCGGGCGACGGCGAATTCAAACGCGCGCTTTTAAATGCGCTGGAGACAATCGAGCGCGGCGGCGCGCTTGGCGGAATCGAAAAACTTCTCAAATGAAAGAAACCCTCTTAAAAATTTCCGACGCCGACAACGTGGCGGTCGCCCTGCGCGACATTCATAAAAGCGAAACGCTCGAATGCGCGGGCGAAAAATTCGCCGCGCAAGCCGACGTCAAATTCGGGCACAAAGTCGCCCTCGCCGACATTCCAGCGGGCGCGGACGTTGTCAAATACGGGCACAGAATCGGGCGTATGGCGGCAGCTGTTCCGCGCGGCGGACTTGTGGACGAAACAAATCTGCGCACGGCTTTGGGAGAAAAGGAAAACTATTTTTATTCGCCGACTAAAATCCAAGAGCCGCAAATTTCGGGCGCGACGTTCAACGGATACGTCCGCGCAAACGGGGAAGTCGGGGTTCGCAACGAGCTGTGGATTGTGCCGCTCGTCTCGTGTGTAAACTGCCTCGCGCGGGAGCTTGAAAACCGATTCCGCCAAAGCCCGCTTTGCGTCCACACGGACGGCGTTTTTGCAATCACCCAGCCCTACGGCTGCTCGCAGCTCGGGTGCGACCACGCGAATACGCGGAAAATCCTCGCAGACCTTTGTGTCAATCCGAACGCGGGCGGAGTGCTCGTGCTCGCGCTCGGGTGCGAAAACAACAAGATGTCGGACTTCAAGCTCGAGCTTCAAAAGCTCTCGCCCGACTTCGACAGAATAAGATTTCTGGAGTCGCAAAGCGTGCCAGACGAGCTCGACGCCGCGGAGTCGCTCATTCGCGAACTGCTCGAAGAAATGAAGTCCGACAGCCGTTCGCCCGCGCCGCTTTCGAAGCTGAAAGTCGGAATGAAATGCGGGGGCTCGGACGCGTTTTCGGGAATAACCGCAAACGTGCTAATCGGCAAATTCGCAGACGAACTGACCGCCCGTGGCGGCTCGTGCGCCCTCTGCGAAGTCCCCGAAATGTTCGGCGCGGAAACGCTGCTTATGAACCGCGCAAAATCGCGCGCGGTCTTCGACGAAATCGTCGATATGATTAACTCCTTCAAAAACTATTTTGTCTCCAACGGTATGCCCGTCTACGAAAACCCCTCGCCGGGGAACAAGGCGGGGGGAATTTCGACGCTCGAGGAAAAGTCGCTCGGGTGCGTACAAAAGGGCGGAACGGGCGCGGTGAACGATGTCGTGCGCTACGGCGGACGCATAAAATGCGCGGGGCTAACGCTCCTCGAATCCCCGGGCAACGACCCAGTTGCGGCGACCGCCCTCGCGGCGGCGGGCTGCCAGATAATCCTTTTCAGCACGGGGCGCGGGACGCCGTTTTCGTCGATTGTCCCGACCCTCAAAATCTCGTCAAACTCCGCGCTATTCGACAAAAAACGCAACTGGATTGATTTTGACGCGGGCGCGATTCTCGACGGCAAGCCGCTTGCCAAGCTATCGCGCGAATTTTTCGACTCCGTAATGGCGACCGCCAACGGGCACAAAACAAAGGCGGAGGAAAACGGATACAGGGAAATCGCAATTTTCAAAACGGGAATCACTCTCTAATTTAAGCAAAAACAAAATATGAAATACGCAAAAACACTACCGACTCTTTGCGCGGCACTCGCGGCTGTTTTCGGCTCCGCGTGCGTGCAAACCCAGCAGGCAAAACAGCCCGAAATCGTCGACGCAAACGCGCCGTTCGATATGCCCGCAATCGTCCTGCCCGCCTTCCCAGACCGCGACTTCCCGATTACCGACTTCGGGGCGAAGGAGGGCGAAAGCGCCGACAACACAAAAGCCTTCGCCGCGGCAATCGACGCGTGCAACAAGTCGGGCGGCGGAAGGGTCGTAGTCCCCGCGGGGCTTTGGAAGACGGGCGCGATACACTTCAAAAGCAACGTCAACCTGCACCTTTCCGAAAACTCCGAAGTGCGCTTTTTGGGCGACCCGCAGAAATATCTGCCCGCCGTCCAGTCGTCGTGGGAGGGCTTGGAATGCTTCAACTATTCGCCGCTCGTCTACGCGTTCGAGTGCGAAAACGTCGCCATCACGGGCAGCGGAACGCTCCGCGCAGAAATGGACACTTGGCTCAAATGGATGAACCGCCCGCAGGCGCATATGGACGCGCTCAGGAAGCTCTACGATATGGGCTCGACCGACGTGCCCGTCGAAAAGCGTCAAATGGCGGTCGGCGAAAACCACCTGCGCCCGCAGTTCCTGCAATTCAACCGCTGCAAAAACATTCTGCTCGACGGCTTCAAAATCAGGGAAAGCCCGTTCTGGACAATCCACATTTTCAAGAGCCAAAACGGCGTATTGCGCAACCTCGACGTCAAGGCGCTCTCGCACAACAACGACGGCGTCGACTTCGAAATGAGCAAAAACTTTCTGGTCGAGGGCTGCAAATTCTGTCAGGGCGACGACGCTATCGTCATCAAGTCGGGGCGCAACCGCGACGGCTGGAGGCTCGCGACACCCTCCGAAAACATAGTCGCGCGCAACAATACAGTTGAGGCGGGGCACGGGCTGCTCGTAATCGGCAGCGAGCTATCGGGCGGCGTGCGCAACATCTACGTCGAAAATTGCGAGATGAAAAACAACCCCATCGCCCCGAGCATCTGCGTGCTCACCGTCAAGACGAACTACCGTCGCGGCGGATTCGTCGAAAATGTCCGAATGAAAAACATCAAGGCGGAAAACGTAAAGCGCGCCGTCCTGTATTTGGATATGACGGTTTTCTACCAGTGGAAAAATTTCCCCGACTACGAAAAACGCCTGACGAAAATCGACGGAATCACGCTTGAAAACATCACATGCGCCGAATCCGAATGCGCCTACAAGGTAATCGGCGACGCCGACTTGCAGCCGCGCAACGTCGTGCTGAAAGACGTTAAAATCGGGAAAATAACAAAGTTCCTGCGCCAAAAGGTAAATTGCGACGACCTGAAAGTCGAAAACCTCACCTACGGCGAACTCGCGGGCCCGATTGACCGCCCCGTAAAAAAATAGCCCGTCGGCAGCGGACAATTCCGCAACCTGAAAAATTCAAACCCCAACCCGCGACCGACAAAGTTGCGGGTTTTTTATCGCCTTTTCTTGGAGCGCAAAAACGGATAAAGCTTGATTGCTACGAACGCGACTATCACAGCCCCCACTCCGTAAAACGTAAATTTCATCGGCGATTCGGCGGCCTGCATTACCTCCTCCTTTGCCCCCAAAAACGCCGCGAGCGCAGTGCCCGCCAAAAGGACTTTCGGGTTTTTCTCCAAAAGCCCGACCGTCGCGGCGGGAGCTGCCGAAAGCTTTTCCAAAAATTTTCCGTATTGCGCGGAATCGGCTGCCCGTGCGGCTTTCAGGGCGTCCGCGTTTTTCGCAAGCGCGCGGACTTCCGATTCCGAAAGCGTGCGAGCCGCCTTTGCAGCCCCTCCGCCGAGCTCGGAGATTTTCAGCCCGTAGGCGGGATATTTTGCCTCCAATACGAGAAAATCCGCGCCCTCGCGTTCGAGCTTTGCGGCGATTGCGCTTTTGTTTTTTTCGACAATCGAAAATATCCGCCCGCGCAGGTTTTGCGGAGTGTTGTCGAGTGCTTCGAGGACGTATTTCGGGGAGATTTCGACCGACTCGAGCGCGCGGATTCCGTAGTTTTTTGCATAGAAAACGGCGCGCTCTGCGCACTTTTCGCCGCCGCGTTTTGCGATTCCCTCGAGCGACTTTTTTACCGCCGCCTCGCCGCCGAATTTCGCAAATTCCTTTGCCGATTTTTTCGAAAAGCTTTCCGCCAAAACTTTCGCCGACTGCCTGACGAGCGCGGCGTTTGCGAACGCGGGCTGCAATGCTGCGCACGCCAGAAGAACAAATGCGCTAAAAAATGCGCAGACAAGCCTTTTTTGCATCTTCATAATAACGTTTGTTGAGTTTTTCGATTTTTTCGGAAAGCGATTTTTTGTATGCGAGTTTGGTTTCGCCCCGCGCGTTTTCGAGCATTTTTATTATGCGATTTTCCATTTCTTCGTCGGCGGATTTTTCGCACCACCAGTCTACGGCAAACCCGACGGCAAGCCCGCCTGCGGTAAACAAAACAGTTCCCGCCGCGGGGCACACGCTCCCTGCGGCAGCCCCGCCCGCCGCGAAGCCGAATACAACGTCCGCCGCAGTGCTTGCGGCGAGCCCTCCCGCGAGGTATGCTGAGGAGATTGCCGCGGAGCTTCCGAACGGAATATCCTGCGCAAAAATCCCGCGCTCGGTCGCGCCGCCGCCGAGTTCGACGCCCAACTTCATCGAAAGCGAATTTGCGTTTTTGGCGAGGGAATATTCTAAGTCGTCCCAAAGATTCTCCCACCTTTGGCGTTCGGACTCGATTATATTTTGGCGGAAATGCTCGCCGAAAAGTTTTTCCGCGCCCTGCCCGTCGAACGTCGCGTACCTGTACAATGCGCGCCATTTGGGTTTGGAGTCCAGAGCGGCGCGCACGTTTTTTTCGTAGGCGTCGAACACGGTATCGACACCCTTCAAATATTCGTCCGCCGCCCGCATATCGGCTTGCGTATTTTTTTCAACCGCCCCTTTTACGAATTCGAGTTTGTCGAGCAAAACGCAGCCCCGAACCGCCGCGAACGCCGCGACGATTGCGGCGGCGGCAAAAAGAATTTTACGAAATTTTTTCATCAAAATCCGAAAGTTCGAGTGCGTTTTCAAAAGCGGGAGCAAATAAAAAACTCCCGCGTGCGGACGGAATAAAAAAGCCTCCGCCGCGGGCTGGCTACTCAATATTCTGGATTTGCTCGCGCACGCGCTCAAGCTCGTTTTTCAACGAAATCGCGATTTTCGTAAGCTCGAGATTGTTCGCCTTGCTCGCTGTCGTGTTTATTTCGCGCCCCATTTCCTGACAGATGAAATCCATTTTGCGCCCCGACGGCTCGCGCTCTTCGGCGGCGGCGGCAAACTGGGCGATATGGCTTTTCAGGCGGGTTGTCTCTTCGGCGGTATCGCACTTGTCGGCGAAAATGCACAGCTCCTTGAGCAGCCGCTCGTCGTCGAGCCGCAATTCAAGCCCGAGCTCCGAAAGGCGTTCCAAGAGCTTGTCGCGGTATTTTTGGACAGTTCCCTTTGATTCGCGTTCCGCCGAAAGCGTCAATTCGAGAATGAGATTCAGGCGCGAAAGCAGGTCGCGCTTCAGATTTTCGCCCTCGCGTTCGCGCATTTGGTCGGACTTTTTCAGCGCATCGACAAGTGCGGGTTCGAGAACCTGCCAAGCGGACTCCCAATCCGAATTGCCTTCGGATTCGCCGAAAGTTTCCGCGAGCTTCATCAGCGTGTCGGAAGTCGGGGCAAATTCCGCGCCGACTTCTTCGCACGCCTTTTTCAACGCCCCGAACGCGGATTTCAACGCCTGAGTGTCGGCGAAAATGTCCGCCGCGCGGTTTTTGAAATCCACTTTGAACGCGACATTGACCTTCCCGCGCGAATAAAATTCGCGAACCTTTGCGGCGACGAGCCTTTCGAGCGGCTGCCACTGCCGCGGGAGCGACACGGACAGCTCGAGCCCCTTTTTGTTGACGCTCGAAACGTCCACACATACGCGGAAGTCGCCGCATTCGGTGACAGCCCGCCCGAAACCCGTCATACTCTTCATTAGAGTCTCCTAACCGCGCCGTCCGCCGCGCTCGAAACGTTCTTGGCGTAGAACTGCAACGCCTTGGATACTTTTCTGTCGCGCACGGGCTTGTAGGCGTCCGCGCCCTTTGCGAGCATTTTCGCGCGGCGCGCGGCAAGCTCGTCGTCGGAAATTTCGAGCGAAATTTTGCGCGAGGGAATGTCGATATTGATAAAGTCGCCGTTTTCGATTAGCGCGATATCGCCGCCGTCCGCTGCCTCGGGGGAAGCGTGTCCGATGGAAAGGCCGCTCGTGCCGCCCGAGAACCTGCCGTCGGTGAGAAGCGCGCAGACTTTGCCCAGCCCCATGCTCTTCAGGTGGCTCGTGGGATAGAGCATTTCCTGCATGCCTGGGCCGCCGCGCGGGCCTTCGTAGAGAATGACGACGACATCTCCTGGGGAGACTTCGCCGCCCAAAATCGCCTTACTCGCCGCCTGTTCGGAGTGGTAGACCTTTGCCGTTCCGCGGAAGCGCAAAATGGATTCGTCCACGCCCGCAGTCTTAACAATCGCCCCGTCGAGCGCGATATTGCCCGTGAGCACCGCAAGCCCGCCGTCTTTGCTGAACGCGTGTTCGACGTCGCGGATTGCGCCCGCAGCTCTGTCGGTATCGTTGGAGTCGTAGTATTCCTCCTGAGTCCAAGCCGAGACGCTGTGCTTGTTGCCCGCAGCGGCGCGGTACATTTTTTTGGTTTCGTCGGAGCACTCGGGCGAGAGAATGTCGTACTTTGCAATAGCCTCGCCGAGCGTCTTGGCGTGAACCGTGCGCGCGGAAGTGTCGAGCAGGTTTGCGCGGTTGAGTTCGCCCAAAATGCCGAATATGCCGCCCGCGCGGTTTACGTCTTGAATGTGGACTTTCTGAGTCGTGGGGGCGACTTTGCAGATGCACGGGGTCTTGCGGGAAAGCGCGTCGATATCAGCCATCGAGAAATCGACTTCGCCCTCGCGCGCAATCGCCAAGAGGTGCAAAACCGTGTTCGTGCTTCCGCCCATTGCGATGTCCAGACGCATTGCGTTCAGGAACGACTGGCGCGTCGCAACGCTGCGCGGCAGAACGGATTCGTCTCCGTTTTCGTAGTACGCTTTCGTCATTTCTACTATGCGCTTTGCGGCGGCGGCGAAGAGGTTTTTACGCGCCGCGTGTGTTGCGACAATCGTGCCGTTACCAGGGAGAGCCAGACCGATTGCCTCGGCGAGGCAGTTCATCGAATTTGCCGTGAACATACCCGAGCACGAGCCGCAAGTCGGGCACGCGTTGCGCTCCATAATTTCGGAGTCGGCGTCGGAGATATTGGGGTTTGCGCCCGCAATCATCGCGTCGATTAGGTCGAGCTTTCTCTCGCCAGAGCTGAGTTCGCCGACGCCCGCCTCCATGGGCCCACCCGAAACGAATATCGTGGGGATATTCATTCGCATCGCCGCCATCATCATTCCTGGGGTGATTTTGTCGCAGTTCGAAATGCAAATCATCGCGTCCGCGCAGTGCGCGTTGCACATATATTCCACGCTGTCGGCGATGAGCTCGCGCGAGGGAAGCGAATAGAGCATGCCCTCGTGCCCCATCGCGATACCGTCGTCGATTGCGATAGTGTTGAATTCCCTCGCGATTCCGCCCGCCTTCTCGATTTCGGCGCGGACGAACCTGCCGACTTCGTCGAGATGCACGTGGCCTGGGACGAACTGCGTAAACGAATTCGCGACGGCGATAACGGGCTTGCCGAAATCGGATTCTTTGACGCCCGTGGCGCGCCAGAGGGCGCGTGCACCGGCCATATTTCTACCTGTAAAACTTTTTTTGGAACGATAGTCTGGCATAGCTGAAAAAAATAATGCCCGAAGTATAAAAACATTCGGGCAAGTTGGTCAAGTTTTAGAATCTTAGAATTTCACCATCACGGCGGCGGAATCGGAGCGAACCGGAACGACAACCGTGTCGCCGTCGATTTTGAAATCCGCCGAATTTTCGAAATCCTTTTCGTCGTCGTAGACGATGACTTTCGCCTTCGAGATGTCGCCAGCGTTTTCGAGCTTCACGCGAAGGTCGCCCTTGCCCGCCTTGAAGAGCGAGACCAAAACCGCGCGTTCGCCGTCCGCCTTTTTGCCCGCGAGCGCATAGACGTTCTTTTTGTCGGAGGAAGTCTTCAGGCTAGTCTGATATTTCGGGAAGCGGTCAAACTAAAAAAAAAATTGAAATGTCGCGGCGATTCGGACAGTATTGGAGTCAAAATTTTTCGTTATGGGATTCAATCTGAAAAAAATACTCTTGGCGCTGCTCTTTTCGACAAGCGAACCGCTGTCCATTAAGGACATTCAGGCGGTCGTCACGCGCTACCATAACGAAAACGACTCCCGAAAATCCGCCGACGCCGAAGACAGCGCGGACATTCCGCCCGACGGCGAACAATCGGTGATAGAGGACATCTTCGCGCAAGTGCCGACAATCCTGACGGCGACCCAAATCAGGGAGGCGATGGAGGAAATCGCGGGCGAACTCGAGGCTTCTGGCGAAGTCTACCGCCTGCTCCAAAGCTCGTCGGGGTTCAAGCTTGCGGTGTCGAAGGAATACGCGGAATGGGTGCGGCTTTTGCGCAACGACCCGCGCCCGCAAAAGCTCTCGCGCGCCGCGCTCGAGACGCTCGCGATAATCGCCTACCGCCAGCCCGTCACGAGGGCGGAAATCGAGGCGATACGCGGAGTGAGCGCGGACGGGGCAATCGGCAGACTCTCCGAAAAGGAGCTAATCTACATCTCGGGGCGCGCGGATTTGCCGGGGCGTCCGCTCCAATATTCGACGACGAAAAACTTTCTCGACTACGCGGGCGTAAATTCGCTCGAAGAACTGCCCGCCTCCGACGTGCTCAGCCCGAACCAAATCGCCGAATGGATACGCCGCGCAAGCTCGCCCGAAAAAATCTCGGACGCGGAAGTCGGGCTGCCGACCCATTCCGACGAAAAGGCGGAAATCGCCCCCGCATCGCAGGAAGAACGGCAACAGGCGTACGACAGACAGTCGGCGGACTCCGAAAACTCGCAGACTCCGCTCGACAGGGAAATCGAAAGCTCCTTCGGCGAAGTTTCGCGCGAAGCTCCGCTCGTAAAGGGCGCAAACGCGTTCCCGTCCGACGGCGCGGAATCGGCGGGCTCGGAGGAGGAATTCGAGGACGGCTCGGACAAAAACATTTAAATTATCCAAATGGACAAAAATCAGATAAGAGGCAAAATCGACTCCATTGACGCGCAGATTATCGACCTGCTCGCCGAGAGAATCTCCTGCGCCAAGGAAATCGGCGCGATGAAATCCAAAAACGGCGAAGAGGTGTACGTGCCCAGCCGCGAAATTCTCGTATTCAAAAACCTCGCCGAAAAAAACTGCGGCAGAATTCCCGAGAACTCGCTGAAGGCAATCTACCGCGAAATCATCTCCGCCTCGATTTCCGCCGAAAAAAAACTGCTCGTAGCGTACCTCGGGCCGAAGGCGACTTTCACGCAACAGGCGGCTCTGAAAAACTTCGGCTCGAGCGTCGAATACCGCCCGATTCCGTCGATTCCCGACGTCTTCAGCGCGGTCGCCGCAGGCGATACCGACTACGGCGTCATTCCTATTGAAAACTCCACCGAGGGAGCGGTTCTGCACTCGATGGATATGCTCGCCGAAAGCTCCCTTTATATAGTGGGGCAGATTTATCTGAAAATCGAACACTGCCTGCTCTCGCGCGGGAAGCTCGACGAAATCAGGAAAGTCTGCTCGAAAGATCAGGCGATTGGCCAGTGCCGCGCGTGGCTGCACAGACACCTGCCCAAGGCGGTTCTCGAACCCGTGGACAGCACGACGACGGCGGTGCAAATGGCGGCGGAAAATCCCGAAATCGGGGCAATCGCATCGTCCATCGCCTCCGCGCCGTACAACGTCCCGATTCTCGAAAAGGGGATTCAGGACAAAAAGGACAACCAGACGCGCTTTCTGGTAATCGGCAAAAAGGCGGCGGCGCGCACGGACGGGGTCAAATACAAAACCAGTATCGTCATATCCCTAAGCGACCGCCCCGGCGCGCTAAGCGAAGTGCTTATCCCCTTCGAACGCGCGGACGTGAACTTGACGCGAATCGAATCGCGCCCCAACCGCAAAAAGGCGTGGGACTACTACTTTTTCATCGACTTCGAGGGGCACTGGGAGGACGAAAAAACCCGCAAGGCGGTTAAGGAACTGTCCGACAAACTGCCGATGATAAAGTGGCTCGGCAGCTACCCGATGTGATTTTCGCAAATGGGAGAAGTCGTAAAAATAAGAGTCGTGCCCAACGCGCCGAAAACGGCGACGGCGGGCGCGTACGGCGACGGCGTTAAAATCAAAATCAACGCCCCCGCAATGGACGGCAAAGCAAACGCGGAATTGGTAAAATTCCTGTCGAAATTTTTCGGAATCGGGCGCGGCGCAATCGAGATAATCAGCGGAGAGACCTCGCGCGACAAACTCGTGAGAATCGACGCGCAGGACTGCCTGAAAAAACTCGTCGGCTAACCGAAAAACCTGCGCCCCAAAAATCCGACGAGCGACTCGGCGAGCGCGTCCTTGCCCGCTTTCGGGAATTCGACAATTTCGCCCGAGCGCATAATCAGGTCGATTTTGTTTTCGTCCGCCGCAAAACCGACAGAAGAGGAGGAAACATTGTTCGCCGCAATGCAGTCAAGATTCTTTTCGACGAGCTTGCGCTTTGCGTAATCCAAAACGTCGTGGGTCTGCGCGGCGAATCCGACGAGAATCTGCGACGGCGACTTTTCGAGCGAAAGCGTCTTCAAAATGTCCTCGGTGCGCTCGAGCCTCGGGTGCAGGTCGATTTCAGCCTTGCCGACTTTGCGGTCGAGCCGCTCGGCGGGGCGGACATCGCTGACGGCGGCGGACATAATCAATATGTCGCACTCGGGAAAAACTTTTTTGCATTCTTCGAGCATATCGCGCGCACTGACGACCCTGCGAACGTCGACGCCGCCGATGTCCCCCAGCTGCGACGGCCCGAGAACGAGAGTGGTATCCCAGCCCGCGGCGCGGGCGGCGCGGGCGATGTGCCAGCCCATTTTTCCCGACGACGGATTGCTGATGAAGCGCACGGGGTCGAAATATTCGCGTGTCGGCCCAGCCGTTATGAGACATTTTATCGTTTTTTTCATTTTCGGCGATTTTTTCAAAAAAATCGGAAGCGCGCAAATATAAATTTGCTTGTTAAAAAACGCGGTTGGGATAGGTTCGCCAAAATACAAATGAAAAAGAACCCCGAAAGCGAAAAATCACACGCGGCGTTTTGGTCGCTATGCGCGGCAGTGTTGCTCACCGCCTTCAAGACAGTCGTCGGCGTATCGACGGGCAGCTTGGGTATACTTTCGGAAGCGTTGCACTCGGCGCTCGACTTCGTGGCGGCGGCAATCACTTGGGTCTGCGTCAAAATTTCGGGGAAGCCCGCGGACAACGAACACAACTTCGGACACGGGAAAATCGAAAACCTTTCCGCACTGGCGGAGTCGCTGCTGCTGCTGATAACGTGCGGCTGGATTATATGGGAAGCGGCGGGGCGGCTAATCGGCGGACACGCGGAAATCACGGTCGGATTTTGGAGCTACGCAGTGGTCTGCACGTCGATAATCGTCGATATAACACGCTCGCGGGCTTTGATGAAAGCGGCGAAAAAATATAAAAGCCAAGCACTGGAAGCCGACGCCCTGCACTTTTCGACCGATATTCTAAGCTCGGCAGTCGTGCTGCTGGGCTTGATATGCGCGGGATTCGGACTGCCCGCAGCGGACTCGGTAGCAGCCCTCGCAGTAGCGGCAATAGTAATCTTTATTTCGGTAAACTTGGGCAAACGCGCAGTCGACGAACTGATGGATAAAGCGCCGAAAGCGGAGAGAGTGCAAATCGCGGAAATCATAGAAAAAATGGACGGCGTGATAAAATCGCACGATTTGCGCGTGCGCTCGTCGGGCGGCGAATACGAAATCGACGTAAATATACACGTAAACAGAAATTTGTCGATAGTGGACGCCCACGAAATTTCGACAAGAATAGAACACAGCATAAGGGCAAAATTGGGCAAGAGCCTGATAAATATCCACATCGAACCCGACTAATTTTTACGTTCAGGCCGATTGCGCCCAAAAATACGCCGAAAACAGAAATTTTACCCCCACACAAAAGTCAAAGGGGATAGGCGAAATTGGCAAAGCCAATCGCC
>DJPO01000094.1 GCA_002437405.1 Opitutia bacterium UBA6410
GAGTGGCGTAGCCAATCCCGCCGTAGGGGGCAAGACCCCCTTTCTAAAAACACCGCGCAAAATTGCTCCGCAATTTTGCTGACTATTAAACAGTCTTCGAGAATGTGCTCTTGTGCTGGGCTATCCTGCCGTCAAACAACATTGCTATATTCCGCAAAAATAGACGCCCAGTCGGGCTTACCCTGAAGCCCTCTTCTTTGAGTTCTACCAGCCCGTCTTCCTCCATTGCTTTCAGCTTTTCCAACGCCTCCGCAAACTTTTTTGGGAAATCCACCCCGTAGTTCCCGTAATTTACTTTCAGCGCACACATGATGTCCATTATTACGGCTCTGCGCAGTATGTCCTCCGAATTTAAAACTATTCCCTTTTCTATCGGAAGTATTCCGTCTTCTACCGCTTTTTTGTAGTCGGGCATCGCCTTGCAGTTTTGGCGGTACGATGTCTTTGTCTCGGAAATCGAGGTCAGCCCCACCGCGAATAAATCTATGCCCGCGTGCGTGCTGTATCCTTGAAAATTCCTGTGGAGCGTCCCGTTTCGGCGCGCCTCTATCAGCTTGTCGTCGGGCTTTGCGAAGTGGTCGAGCCCTATGAATTCGTAGCCCGCATTTTCAAACGCACTTTTGCCCTCGAGAAATAATTGCGCCTTTTCGTCGGAAGTCGGAATCGCCCACTGCTCGAGCGACTTTTGCGCAGGCTTTACCCACGGCACGTGCGCATACCCGAAGAGCGCGATTCTGTCGGGATTTAGCTCGAGCGCATTTTTTAGGGTTTGGGCGAAAGTTTTGGGAGTCTGGAGCGGCAGCCCGTAAATCAGGTCGATGTTTACGGATTTTATTCCGCAGGCGCGCAGAAGCTTTACGGCTTCGATGTCCTTTTCAAACGGCTGGATTCGGTTGATTGCCTTTTGAACGTCTGGGTTGGTATCCTGAATCCCGAGCGACGCCCTGTTTATGCCGATTTTCGCAAAGGCGTCGATTTTTTCGCCCGTGAGTGTGCGCGGGTCGAGCTCGGCGGAGAACTCGCAGCCGTTCGCGATGTCGCAGAATTTGCGAATTATCGCCCCGAGCCTTTCGATTTGTTCGGGCAGCAGAAAATTCGGAGAGCCGCCGCCGAAGTGGATTTGCCTTAAAAGCCGCCGCGGCAGTCCACATTTTTGCCAAGCGGAAAATTCCTTTTCGATTAGGTCGAGGTAGTCGTCCGCCGATTTTGAGTCGCGCCCGAGGGAGGTCGTGCAGCCGCAGAAACGGCAGAGGTTGGCGCAAAACGGAATGTGGACGTAAAGCGAGGCGTCGGGCAGGGGCGAGAATGCGAGCCGCTTGAGATTTTCCCTGTCGGCGTCTTTCGAGAAGTCGAGGGCGGTCGGGTACGAGGTGTATCGCGGGCCCGCCGAGGCGTATTTTGCGATGAGTTTTTTTAGATTTTCCATTATCCGTTGATTCCGAGTTCGGCGCACAACGCCTCGACGTTTTCGATTTTCGCGTCGGGGAGAATACCGTGCCCGAGGTTGAAAATGTGGCGTCCGAAAGGTTTTTGCGAGTCCGCGATTTCCCGAGCAGCGCGCGCGACTTCCCGCGGCGTGCCGGTCGAGAGCAGTGCGGGGTCGAGATTCCCCTGCAGCGCGTAATTGCCCGCATTGTCGCAGCGGATTTGCGCGAGGCTGTTTGCGGTGAAAATCGAATACGCGTCGGCGCGTGTACAAAGGGTTTCGGGGAATCTGTCGGCTGGCAGGGGTGTGAAGAGGACTTTTTTGATTTTTCCGAGTCTTTCGAAAATTTTTGCGTTCCACTTCCCCGACAGATTTTCGTATTGCCCGTTTGGGATTAAAAATGCGTTGGAGTCGAAAATCTGGAAGGCGTCGATGCCCGCCTCGAGCTGCATTTGTGCGTATTCGCACGCCGCGTCGCAAAGCGCGTCCATCAGCGATTCAAACGCCTGCGGGGCGCGTTTTACGAAGTCCGTGAACTTCGGAAAAGTTTTCGAGCCGCCGCCCTCGACCATATATGCCGCGAGCGTGAACGGAGAGCCGCAGAAGCCGAAAACCGCCTTGTCGGGAAGCTCGCGCCTGAGCATTTTTATGTTCTCGGCGACGTACCCGAGCGATTCGCGCACCTTTTCGGCGGGATTTTCGATTCGCGCATCGTCGGCGGTTTTAACGGTTCGCGGAAGCTCGATACCGCCGCCGTCCTTGAATTTGTAGGCAAATCCGAGGGCTTCGGGGATAGTCAGAATGTCGGAAAAGACAATCGAGCAGTCGAGATTGAAGCGGCGGATTGGCTGAAGCGCGGCTTCGACGCCGACTTCGGGCGTTTTAACGATTCCCAAAAATCCGTATTTTTCTTTGAGCTTGCGGTATTCGGGCAGGTATCTGCCCGCCTGCCGCATAATCCAAAGCGGCGGGCGCGGAGTCGGGCGGCCTTCGCAGGCGGAGATGAAAAGTTCTCTGGAGGTTTGCATTTATTTTTTCCGAAATATCATTGTGGGAAGGGTCGAGGCGAGTTCCGATTTCAGCGCAAAGAGCGTCGCAAAGTACACCGCCGCCGTGCAGGGAATCGCCGCCGCGCACGCGAACACTGCAAGCATTTTGCCGTCCAAAAATTGCGTCCCCGCAAATTTTATCGCAAGTGCCGCGCAGGTCATAATCGCGCTCGCAGCAAAAATCTTTCCGAGTTCACGCCCGATTCCGAGCGTCCCGAAGTGTCCCCTAAGTTTCGCCGAAAGCAGCCACGACTGCAAAGCCGCTGCCCCCACGTTTGCCGCCGCCAGCCCCGCCGCCCCGAACGGCATTATCAAAGCCAGCGAAAGCGCGATGTTTGCGGCGAACGAATACGCCGAAATTTTCATCGGCGTGCGCGTGTCTTTCGACGAATGGAATCCGCGCGTTGCGAATGTCGCGACCGAAAAGAAAGGAAGCCCCGAGACTGCCGCAATCACGACGGGCAGGCAGATGTCGATGTCCCTGTTCCCGAAAATCCCCCATTGGAAGAGCAGGGCGAGAATGTCGCGCGCGAAGGTTATCAGCCCGAATGTCGCGGGGATTGCTATTGCGAGTGTAAAAAGCAGCCCTTTCGAGTACTCGCGCTTGTGGGTGGCGGGGTCGGACGAGGCGTGCGCCGAAAGCCGCGGGAAGAAAACCGTGGCGATTGCGATTGTAAAAACTCCGAGCGGAAATTCGAGCAGGCGGCTTGCGATGTACAGCGCGGGAATAGCCGAGTCGCTGAGCCACAGGGCGAGCATTTTCGAGACGAAAATGTTTATCTGGATAATCGCCGCCCCCGCGAGTGCAGGGACAAACAGGGCGTACAATTCCCCGATTTCGCGCGATTTTCCGAGGTCGAATTTGAACCGCCAGCCGTATCGGAAAGTTCTGGCGGCGGGGATAACCATTTGCAAAATTCCGCCCAAAATCCAAGCCGTGCACATCGAGTACCCGAGCGCGACATCGTCGGACGGAAAGAGTTTTGCGCCCGCGAAAATCCCCGCGATAATTGCGACGTTCAGGAGCATCGGGCCGATTGAGGGAATTCCGAACGAACCGAGGGCATTAAGTGCGCTGCAAAAGACCGCCGCGAGGCATATAAAAAACATATAGGGCATAAGCACAGCCGAGTAGCAAGCCCCCAAGTAATAACGCTGGGTGTCGGGAGCGGCAAAGGAGACGGCGAGTGCGATGGCAGTTCCCAAGACGCTAAGCAGCGCGAGCAGAATCATGGCGCGGGAAAGCAGTTTATTGAGGAAGTCGAAAGCGGCGTCTTTGCCCGAATTTTTCAGGGTTTGCGAGAAGATGGGAATCATCGCCGAAGAGAGTGCGCCTTCGCCGAGCAGTCTGCGGAAGAGGTTGGGGAGGGTGAATGCGAAAGTGTAGGCGGCGTTGACGGCGGAAAGTCCCAGAAATGCCATAGTGGCGGCGTCGCGGGCGAAGCCGAGCACGCGCGAGGCGACTGTGGCGGTGGATACTTTCAGGATATTTTTCAGCGCGGAAGCCATTATGTCAAGATGTCCCAATTCCCCTTTTCTGTCAAGGGGGGAGTTGGAGTCCAGTGCGGTTGTTTTTTTTGGGCTTGTGAAATCGGG
>DJPO01000056.1 GCA_002437405.1 Opitutia bacterium UBA6410
CCGAACTTTACGTTCATCATGGCCTGCGTGCCGACGATTTGGGAAGTCGGGGTTACGAGCGGAATCCAGCCGAGCTTTTCGCGGACATACGGGACTTCGGCGAAAACTTCGTCGAACTTGTCTTCCATATGCTGTTCCTTGAGCTGTACACGGAAGTTCGAAAGCATACCGCCGGGGACTTGGTAGACGAGCGCGTCGGTGTCGATGACTTCGTTCTTAAGAGCCGTGTAGAAGCCGAGTTTTTCGTATACGCCCTGAAAATACTTGCGAAGTTCGGCGAGCTTTTCGAGGTCGTAGTCGGGGCGGCGCGGATTGTCTTCGAGCATCGCCATCATACGCGCGGTGTCGGGCTGACCCGTGCCGTTTGCGAAGGGCGAAATGGAAGTGTCTACGCAGTCGACACCCGCGTCGATTGCCAAGCAGTAGGTGGGCGCGCCCATACCCGCGGTTTCGTGCGTGTGCAGGAGGACGGGGATTTTGATGTTCTTCTTGAGGCCTCTGACGATTTCCGCCGCAACGTACGGGGGAATGAGCCCCGCCATATCCTTGATTACGACAGCCGAGCAGCCCATTTCTTCGAGCTCGCAACCCATTTTAACGAAGCTTTCGATTGTGTGTACGGGGCTGCGGGTGTAGCAAATCGTGCCGTGAGCCTCTTTGCCGAGCTTCTTGACCGCATTGATGGAGCATTCCATATTGCGGGTGTCGTTGAGGGCGTCGAAAATGCGGAAGATGTCCATGCCGTGCTTTGCGGAGCAGGCTACAAACGCCTCGACGACGTCGTCGGGGAAGTGCTTGTACGCCACGATATTCTGGCCGCGGAAGAGCATCATGTGCTTGGTCTTGGGGCACGCCTTTTTGAGGGCGTCGAGACGGTCGAAGGGGAATTCGCCCAAGAAGCGCAGACCTGCGTCGATGGACGCGCCGCCCCAAGTTTCGAGGGCGTTGAACCCCATGCTGTCGAGAATCGAGCAGGCGGGGAGCATCATTTCCGTGGGCATACGGGTGGCGGCGAGCGACTGGTGACCGTCGCGCAGTACCGTATTGTTAAATGCAACAGGTTTTATATTTGCCATTTTTTTGATTCCTTTTTTTCTTTCCGTAATAGAAAGCCGAAGTAGATTTTTAAGCAAGAGCAAGCTCGAGGCTTGCAAAAGTCGGAAAAAACGACATCGGTTGTATCGGATAAAAAATCCAAGCAATAAAGTACGATTAAAAGCAGGGACAATTCAAGAAAAAACTGTCGATGAAAGTGTATCTTCGCACATACGGGTGTCAAATGAACGAGCGCGACTCCGACCACATTGCGGCGGACTTCGCGGAGCGCGGCTGGGAGAGGGCGGAATCGCCCGACGAGGCGGACGCGATTGTCGTCAACACCTGCTCGGTGCGCGAACAGGCGGAAACTAAGGTTCTCGGGCTTTTGGGTAGACTCCTTGCGGCTCGGCGCGAAGCTCCGCGCGGGGGGCTGCCGATTATCGGAATAACTGGGTGCATGGCGCAAAACAGGGGCGGCGGGCTTGTCGAGATGTTCCCCGAAATCGACTTCGTGGCGGGGTCGCGCAAGACGGCGGACGTGCCCGACATCGTCGAAAGACTCGCGAACAAAAGGCTCGCGGGCGACATTCCCGCCCCCATAACCACGCGCTCGAAGAAACGCGCCGCAAAATTTTCCGAAGCATTCGTGGACATCGCCGACGACACCGAGGGATTCAAGCGTATCGACAAACACCAGTTCGCGCCGCCGAGCGCGCTGGTCTCGATTATGCAGGGCTGCCAGATGAACTGCTCGTACTGTATCGTCCCGAAAGTCCGCGGAGCGCAGAGGTCGCGCCCTGCCGAAGACATTTTGGCGGAAATCCGAAAGCTCGCCGAGCGCGGAACTAAGGAAATCACGCTCTTGGGGCAGGTCGTGAACGCGTACGGAATCGAATTCCCGCGGGAGGGGAACGTACCGAACTTCGTGCGGCTGCTGCGCGGAATCAACGACATCGACGGAATCGAGCGCATACGCTTTACCTCGCCCCACCCGTCGTATTTTTCGGACGCACTGATAGACTCGTACGGCTCGCTCGAAAAGCTCTGCGAGTACGTCCATTTGCCGATACAGTCGGGCAGCGACGAAATCCTCAAAAAGATGAACCGCCCGTACAAAATCGACAAGTTTATGGGAATCGTCGACAGACTCCGCGACCGCGCGCCGAATATCTCGATTTCGACCGACATAATCGTGGGCTTCCCGACCGAAACCGAAGAGGACTTTGAATTGACCCGCAAGGCGTTCCGCCGCGCGAATTTCGATATGGCGTTTATCTTCAAATACAGCCCGCGCGCGGGGACGAAATCCGCCCTAATGCCCGACGATGTTTCGGAAGACGAAAAGGAGCGACGCAATGCGGAGCTTTTGAAGGAGCTTGAAAAAACGTCGCTCGATTTCAACAACGCGCTCGTAGGACGCACGGAGCGGGTGCTCGTGGAGGGCGCGGCGCGCAGGGGCGAGGGAATGATGATGGGCAGAACCAGAACCCACAGAAAGGCGATTTTCAAAGCTCCCGCAGAACTGGCGGGGCAGTTTACAAACGTGAAAATCCTATCCGCAACGACGACAGCCCTCGACGCCAAGCTCGCCGAATAGCCCGAATCACGCAAAGGGCGACAACCGCCCTTCCCGTCCGCGTTCTGTCCGCACAACGCACAATCCTTGCCAACCAACGTGCGCGCCGCAATGCCAACCGCCGTGCGGCAATCGAAGATTGACTTGCGCCGCCCCAATGCATATTTTGTCCTTATAAATTAGAAAAAATATGCAACTGCTAAAAACCGCTATCTGCTACTGCGGACTGCTCGCCGTGTGCGCGCAAGCCCGCGCCGACTGGAATCCCGCAACCAACGCCAAGCGCAATGTCGACGACTTCCGCAACTTCTACGGAATCGCGTGGAGGGGCACTGCCGACGAGAACCTCGACTACGCCCGCCAAATGGGGTACAAATACATATTCTTCAAATGGGATATGGAGCGAAACCCGAAGGCAAAGGGCTTTAAGTTTTTCGTCGAATCGCCCGAGTACGGCGTCTACCCGCGCAACATCGACTTAAATAAAAAATACACGCCCGAGCAAATCAAGTGGTGGGAAACCAACTGCTCGCTAACGAGCCTCGACAAGCCCTTCCCCCAAAACATCGCGGCGGGCTGGCGAGAGGGAACGAGGTTCACCGCAACGCTCGACCTGCAACAAAAACGCGTGATTCGCGAGATTACCGACAAAATCGTAAAGCGCGTACAAGACATAGAAAAAAATACACCCGACTTCAAATTCGCGGGCTTCGCGTGGGACGTCCCGCAGCCCGAGGGCGACTTCTGGGCGGGGACGAAAAACAACTGGCTCGCGAACGGCGCGCAGGTCACACTCAGCTATTGGACGGGCAGGGATTCGGGCGTAAAGCACCCCGAGGTCGTCCACGACTACCCGACCTACTCACAGGGTCATATGGAGTTTTATAGATACCTCTTCGAGCAGGCGCGCGCAAAGATTTCCCCCGACGCCAAATTCATCGTCGAACCCTCCGACCCATACACGCAGTGGGTCGCCCACTTCGAGCGTCCGCCGTTCGACACAATGCCCGCCGCCGAACGCAAAAAGTACGAAGCCGACTTGGTGGCGGTTGAAGCGGCGTCGACAAACTTTGTCCAAGACAAACGCCTTTTCGCAAAGCAAATCGTAAAAAAATCGCAAATGTGCTCGACAACCCCCAACGCCTACGAAGAGCCCGTCTCAAGGCTTATCGCGGGGCTCGCCGCCAAAAACGGCGCGTGGACGGCGTTCTTCGGAATGCCCGAAGGCAACGGGCACACGGCTGGCTTCAACAGCATTGCGCAAATGCCCGCCAGACTCAAACTCGTCAAGGCGATACCCGTCTGGGAAAATCTGCTCGGCGTGCCGCTCAAAGAGCGCAAGTGGGACGAAAACACGAAGACCTACACAAGCCCGACAGCCCAGATTTCGGCAGACGCCTATTCGGGACTCCAGCCCGACACCGACAAACTGTTCTTCGTCTTCCTGTCGATGGACGGCAAGGTAAAAATCCCGCAGGGCTATGAAGCGGGCAAAATCTACCTGACTGACGGTCTGTTCCGCGAAATCCGCGAGCTTTGCCCCGACCCGAAAACCTCCTACCAAACCACATTGCAGGACGGCAGGACAATCGGGGTAAAAGACGGCGAAATCCGCCCCAAAGCCTCGTACATAATAAATACGGGCTACATAATGCACCTGCGCAAAAAGTGATTATTTCCCCGAATCCGCCTTTGCCCGATAGCTTATTTTGTAATGGGTTTTCGGGACAATCGCGGCTTCGTATGTGTCGGGGGCGGTTTGGACGAAAATCAGATTTTCGCAGCGCGGCTTTTCGGCGGAACGCAACTTCAGCTTGCCCTGCCCGCCGTCCGAGTCGATTTCAAGCTTTTCGCGCGTCGCCGAAATTTTTATCTTTCCGAACGGCGTCGGGACTTCCGACTTAAACCAATCGAGCTTCGATATGGCGGGCGCGATTTCGTAGGTCGCATACCCCGCCGAGGTCGGCTTCACGCCCGCAAAATACCTGCCGAGCAGATACAGGGGGCTCGCGCCCCACGAGTGGCAGAAGCTGCGCCCGAACGGCCGCCCGTACATCGCGGTATGCTGCGCGCCGCGTTCGGACGGGTCGTAGACCTCCCAAAACGATGTCGCGCCCTCCTTGAGCATTCCGCCCCAATAGCTGCGGATTTCGTCCAAAACATAGTCGTGCTGCCCGATTTCGCAGAGAGCCGCAAGCTCGTAAAAGCGCATGTATGGCGTCGTGATTTTCTGAACGGAGTCGTTCAGCAAAGTCGTGCGCTTGACTTTTTCGAGCCTGCCCGAATCGAGATACCCGAAAAGCGCGGCGAACATCGCCGCGTAGCGCGTTCGGACTTCGTGGAATTTTCCGTTTTCGACGCCGTGGCGCAAAACGCCCTTTTCTTCGTCCCAGAAAACTTTCAAAGTTTTTTCGAGCAGCTGCGCGGAGAGCTTTGAATACTTTTCGGCGTCGGATTTTTCGCCCGCGATTTCCGCACACTCGGCGGTCGCGGCAAGCGCGCGCGCGAAAAGTATCTGCTCGACACACAGCACGCCGTTTTTCGGCATATCCGCCCAATCGACGAAAATCCAGTCGCCTGCGCGGGCGGCGGCAAAGCCGTCTTTGTCGGTGCGCGAAAGGCAGAATTCGGCAAGCGTCTTCATTCGCGGATAAATGTCGCTCACAAAAGCGGCGTCGCCCGTATACAGATAATAATTGCGGACGGAATCGAGCCAGTAGAACGAATAGTCCATAATGCGGTTTAAATGGCGCAAATCGGGCTCTTTGCCGCGGTTCGCCCACAACGTCCGCCGCGCGGTCGGAAGCTCGAAATGGCTGTAGAAATCCATCAAATAGCTCTGCGCCGCGTCGCCCGCCCAGACCCACCTGTCGCGCTTCACGCCGTCCACATAAAATTCGCGGGTCGTCAAAAGCAGCGTGTAATAGCTTACGCGCCAAATTTCGTTTACAAGCGGGTCGGAACACTCGAAGCTTCCGCGCTCAGGAATGTCGGCAAATTCATAGTCCATTTTCACGGAGTCCGCCGCGAGCGTCCCGTCCAAAACTACCCTGACGTATCGAAAGCCCTGCGCGTCGGGCGCGGTGAACTCCTGCGGATTTTGCGAATCCACAAAATACCTTCCGATTACCTCGTATCCGTCGTCCGAATTCGCCTCGGCGGGCGACTCGCCGTAGTAAATCGTCAAGTCGCCCTTTCCCCGAAGCCCCGCAAGCTTCACGTTCCCGAAAGTCTCGCGCCCGAAGTCGGCGAAAAATCCGTTCGGCAATTTTTCGACGGACTTCGGAGCAACCTCCTTTTTGGGAAGCGCGAAATCCGCGGGCGGACGCGCGGGGTTGTCGAAGCCGTAATCGGCCGCCGCGTGCACGACGGTAAGCCCCTTCGCGCGCTCGGAGGCTTCGGATTCGGCGAAAGTTTCTTCAATTTTAACGCGCCAAGATTTATCCGTAAAAACCGTTTCGCCCTCAATGTATAGCGCGGGGATTTTTTCGTAATTGAAAACCTCTACCTTAAGAGTATACCGACCCGAGGGAATCGTGATTTCGTTCGCGCCGCGCGAATCAAACCGACTGTAATTTTCGCCGATAGTGTACTTGCCCTGTGCGAAGATTTTTATGCGCTCGGGCTTTTTCAAATCGACTTCCTTGAAGAAGCAGACAAACGGATAATGCCCCGAAATCTTCGACGCCCCCGCAGACATCTCGCCGCGGAATGTTATCTTCGACGAAAACTTCGCATACACAAAATTTTCAAAATCCCCCGGGAACCAAATCCAAGACGCTCCGTTTTCGGCAAATGCCACGCCGCAAAGAAAAAACAATAAAAAAGCAATTATCCTACCCATAATTCAAACAAATAACCTCATTTATCCCAATAGGTCAAGCCAATATAATAAAAAAGGAGTCCGATAAAACGGGCTCCTTTTATAAAATTTTGACTTTTCTTGCAGAAAATTGCGCGCCGCCGCAAAGACCTCCTCAGATTCGCCGTCGGAACGCAGGAACTCCAGCTCCCGCCGCGCAAACCGCAAGCCTTGCGGCTCTACCGCACTATTCCCATTCGATTGTCGCCGGCGGCTTCGACGAGATGTCGAGGCAGACTCTGTTAACACCCTTGACTTCGTTGATTATGCGGTTGGAAATCTTCGCGAGCAATTCGTGCGGAATGTGCGCCCAGTCAGCCGTCATGGCGTCCTGACTTTCGACAATGCGCAGTGCGATTACGTTGTCGTATGTGCGTTCGTCGCCCATTACGCCGACCGTCTTGACGGGAAGAAATACTGCGAACGCCTGCCAAACTTTGTCGTACAGGCCGCTTGCGCGCATTTCCTCCATCAAAATTGCGTCGGCTTCGCGCAGAACGTCGAGACGCTTTTTGGTGATGTCGCCGACAACGCGCACGCCCAAGCCCGGTCCGGGGAAGGGGTGACGCCAGAGGACTTCGCGAGCCAAGCCGAGTTCCGCACCGAGGGCGCGTACTTCGTCCTTGAAGAGCTCGCGCAACGGCTCGAGCAGCTGGAGCTTCATATTCTTCGGAAGCCCGCCGACATTGTGGTGGCTCTTAATCAGCGACGCGGGATTGCCCGCAATCGGCACGCTTTCGATTACGTCGGGATAGAGCGTACCCTGCGCGAGGAAATCGACCTTGCCAATCGACTTGACCGTCTTGTCGAAAACTTCGACAAACGTTTTGCCGATAATCTTGCGCTTTCTTTCGGGGTCTTTTACGCCCGCGAGACGCTGGAGGAAAAGCTTTTCGGCGCGGACGGTCTTCATTCTCATCTTGAAGTTGTCCTTGAAGAGCTTTTCGACCTTGACGCGTTCGTCCTTGCGCAAAAGCCCGTTGTCGACGAAAACGCAGGTGAGCTGGTCGCCGATAGCCTTGTGTATCAACGCCGCCGCAACGGAGGAGTCCACGCCGCCGCTAAGCCCCAAAATTACCTTCTTGTCGCCGACTTTTTCGCGGATATTTGCAATCGCGCGCTCTACATAGTCGGACATTTTCCAGTCGCCCGTGCAGCCGCAGATTTTGTAGAGGAAGTTTTTGATTATTTCCATACCCTGCGGAGTGTGGACGACTTCGGGGTGGAATTGCATACCGTAGAAGCGGCGTTTTTCGTCCTCGATGAGCGCGTACGCCGAATTTTCGGTCGTCCCGATTGCCTTGAATCCCTTGGGGAGCGTTTCGATTCTGTCGCCGTGCGAGTTCCAAACCTGAATCGGCGACTTCAGCCCCTGAAGCAGCTTGCCGCCGCCCTTGAATGCGAGCTTCCCGAAGCCGTATTCGCGCTGTTTGCTCGAGACGATTTTCCCGCCGAGCATTTTGCCCATAAGCTGCAAGCCGTAGCAGATTCCGAGGACGGGGACGCCCAGCTCGAAAATCTTGGGGTCGGGGCGCGGAGAACCCTTCGTGAGGACGCTCGCCGGCCCGCCTGAAAGAATCACGCCGCAAATTCCCTGTTTTTTGAGGACTGCCGCCTTCGTGTTGAAAGGCATAATTTCGGAATAGACGCTGCATTCGCGGATACGGCGGGCAATCACCTGCGTGTACTGCGAACCGAAGTCTAAGACTGCTATCTTTTGGTTCATAAGAGCCTTGTTGTTTGGGTGAACCGAGTTTCTCGGCGGTTGTTCTAAAATTTCAATTTAGTGTTTCTGTATCCGCACTTGGGGCAAACTGCCGTAAGGTCGGTCGCGGCGGACGTATAGACCGAATCGCAACGCAGGCAATGGTATGTCGATGTTTTTGCGAGGGGTTCGCGGATATGTTTGCGCTCGCGTGCAAAGAGCCACGCCCCGACTCCCGCCGCGACAAACGCCGCGGTTATCGCCATCGCAAAAAATATCGACAAAGCCATTTGTTTTAAAAAAAACGCAAACGCGCCCGTGCGGAACGATGGCGCGTTGCGAATTACCTAAAAATTGCCTAATTAATTACTTGTTTTCGGCAACTTCGGGGGCGGATTCCGCGCCCTTTTCCTCTACCGCTTCGGCCTTGGGTTCTTCGGCTTTCGCCGCTCTCTTGGCTGCGGTTTTCTTGGTCGCCTTTTTGGCGGCCTTCTTGGCGGGAGCTTTGGCCTTCTTGTAGCCTTCATCGTCCGCTTCGATGAGTTCGACTATCGCCATGTTGGCGGCGTCGCCGACGCGGGGAACGAGCTTGTAGATGCGGATATAGCCGCCGTTGCGCTTGAGGAACTTCTGAACCTTATCGGCAAAGAGGAAGTGCACTGCACTTTCGTCGCGGACTCTGGAGAGAGCCAAACGGCGGAAGTGGAGCTTTTGAGCGGTGTCTTCCGTGGCTGCCGCCTTTTTCGCCAAAGTGATTACCTTTTCGGCGAAGGGACGCAGAGCCTTGGCATAACCGAGGGTTGTCTGAATTCTATCGTGGCGGAAAAGAGCCGCGGAAAGGGAAGCCATGATGGCTTGGCGGTGCTCTTTTTTCACGCCCAACTGGTGTCTGTGTTTGAGGTGACGCATTTGTAATTCGTTATCTTAAAGATTAGAGATTTGTGGAGTCGATGAGACGCTCGTCGATTTTCATGCCGAGCGACAAACCGAGCTGTTCGAGCTTGCCCTTGATTTCGTTGAGGGATTTCTTGCCGAAGTTGCGGTACTTGAGCATTTCCTGTTCCGATTTCATAGCCAACTCGCCGACTGTGGTGATGTTCGCGTTGTTGAGGCAGTTTGCCGCGCGGACGGAAAGTTCGATTTCGTTGACGCTCATATTCAGAAGCTTTCTGAGCCTGTTCTGCTCTTCGCTTACTTCCTTGCCGACTGTTTCGAATTCGATTTCCTGATCGCTTACCTTGTCGAACACGTCGATGTGGTGCTTGAGAATTACGGCGGCGTCCTTGAGGGCTTCGTCGGGCGTAATTCTGCCGTCCGTCCAGATTTCGAGCGTAAGTTTGTCGAAATCGGTCATCTGGCCGACGCGGGTTGCTTCAATCGTGTAGTTAACTCTTTGAACGGGGCTGAAGAGCGAGTCGATGGCGATTACGCCGATGGGCTGGTCTTCGTACTTGTTTTCATCGGCGGGTCTCCAACCGCGGCCGCTCGAGATTTCAACCTCGGCGACGAATCTGCGCTTCGTGTCGAGAGTGCAGATTACCTGTTCGGGGTTGACAATCTGAATGTCGGCGTCGGGCTGGATATCGGCGGCCGTTACGGTTCCCTGCTTTTCGACATCAATCATCAAACGCTTCTTGTCTCTGAGATTGCTCTTGATTTTGATTTGCTTGAGATTGAGGACGATGTCGGTGACATCTTCGACAATGCCGTCGATGCTCTGGAACTCGTGGTCAACTCCGTCGATGCGAATCGAACTAATCGCCGCGCCTTCGATGGAGCTTAGCAACACGCGGCGAAGCGAATTGCCGATTGTACGGCCGAAGCCCGTTTCGAAGGGCTCGGCAACATACTTTGCGTAGGTGCTTGTTGCGCTCCCTTCGTCCTTTACAAGACGCTTGGGGAGTTCAAATTTTCCGAGGCGTTTGGCCATTGTGTTCTCCGTTTTTAAAGTTGATTATTAGCGCGAGTAGAATTCGACGATGAGCTGGTCGTTGATCGTCTTGTCCATTTCGTCGCGAATCGGAAGGCGGCTAATCGTGCCGCGGAAGGCGTCGTCAACGCGTTCGATCCACGCGGGAGTTGCGCGGAGCTGCGATTCGTCGAGAGCGCGCTGTGCGAGCTGGCGGGACGAAGTGCGGTCGCGAACTTCGACAACGTCGCCGGGTTTGCATGCGTAGCTGGCGATGTCGACCTTCTTGCCGTTAACCTGAACGTGGCCGTGCGTTACGAACTGGCGGGCAGCCTTGCGTGTGCGGGCGAAGCCGAGCGAGTAGATAACGTTGTCCAAACGGGTTTCGAGCATCTGCATGAAGATTTCGCCGGTAACGCCGCGGACTTTCTTCGCGCGTTCAAACGTGAGGCGGAACTGCTTTTCGCTCAGACCGAACATAAAGCGGAGCTTCTGTTTTTCGTTCAAGCCCATCGAGTAGTCGGTGACGCGGCGGCGGAGATGCGGGCCGTGCTGGCCGGGGATATAGGGCTTCTTCTGCATCGCCTTGTTTTCGGGGAAGAGAGCCATTCCGAAGCGGCGATTGATTTTGGTTGTAGGTCCTGTATAACGAGACATTTTAAAATTCTCCTTTTAGAAATTATTATACGCGGCGACGTTTCGGGGCGCGGCAGCCGTTGTGCGGAACGGGTGTTACGTCCTCGATTGCGGTGACGATGAAACCGAGTGCCTGAAGGGATCTGATAGCGGAATCGCGTCCCATGCCGGGGCCCTTTACGCTGACGGAAACTTCCTTCATGCCGTGGCTCATTGCGACTTTACCCGCGTCCTGAGTTACGACCTGAGCTGCGTATGCAGTGCTCTTGCGCGAACCGCGGAAGCTCATTTTACCCGCGCTCGACCAGCTGATGACGTTGCCGGCGGCGTCCGTGAAGGAAACTTTCGTGTTGTTGAAAGTGGCGTTGATGTGGCAAACGCCCGAGTAAACGTTCTTGCTGCCCTTGGCCTTGCGAACCTTGATTTCGCCAACTTCTTCGGAGAGCAAATCCGCCGCGGAGGGTTGGGAGGGCTTGGCTTCGGCGGCTACCGCTTCTGCCTGAACTTGAGCCTTGGTTTCTTCGGCCTGAGCCGCTTCTTGTTTCTTTTGTTCTTCGCTCATCTAAAAGTCCTTACTTTTTGGTTACTACGCCGACAGTCTTGCGTGCGCCCTTGCGGGTGCGGGCATTCGTGCTGGTTCTCTGACCGCGCACGGGCAGACCCTTTGCGTGGCGCAAACCGCGGTACGACTTGATTGCCGCCAAACGCTTGAGGTTGCCTACAACCTCGCGGCGGAGATCGCCCTCAACCTTGTACTGGTGCTGGGCAATGGCGTTCATAATCTTGTTGATGTGCTCTTCGGTAAGTTCGCTGGCACGCATGGCTTCGGGAATGGAGCATTCTTCGCAAATGAGCTTAGAGCGCGTCGGGCCGATACCATAGATGTATCTGAGCGCGTATTCTACGCGCTTGTTGTTGGGAATATCTACTCCGAGTAATCTTGGCATATTTTTTCCGTTGTTTAAAAAGACGTTAAATAATGAATATTTTTTTCTCTTTGAAAAGTTTTTTTTGCTGTTTTTTCAAAAAAAATTACATTTCTCCCGAAAAATCAAGCCCGTAGCGCGGTTATTCCGCCGCCGGTAGGGTCAGGACTTCGGGTTCCGATTCAGTCACGAGCACCGTATGTTCGATATGGCAGCTCGGTTTTCCGTCGGCTGTATAAACCGTCCAGCCGTCGTCTCCGACAAAAATTTCGGGAGATCCCATCGTTATCATGGGCTCTATGGCAAGCGTCATTCCGGGGCGGAGAATCGGGCCAGTGCCCGCTCTGCCGTAATTGGGGACTTCGGGCTCTTCGTGCATATTGCGCCCTACTCCGTGTCCCGTGAATTCCCTGACGACTCCGTACCCGCGCGATTCCACGCAGTTTTGGATTGCCGCCGATATGTCGCCCACGCGGTTTCCAGGGCGCGCCATATCTATTCCCAATTTTAACGATTCCGCCGTCGTCTCCACGAGCTTGCGTACTTCATCGGAAGGCTTTCCGATGTACACCGTGCGCGTGTTGTCGCCGACGAATCCCTGAAACACCGTAGCGCAGTCGATGCTGACGATATCCGAGTCCTTCAAAATCCTGTCCTTCGAGCCTATCCCGTGGATTACCTCGTCGTTGACGGAAATGCAGACATACCCAGGATACCTGAGCGAGCCGTACTTGTATTTGTACGCCGTACTGCGGCAATGATACTCTTCCATAAACCGTTTTGCGGCTTGGTCCAAATCCCAAGTCGAGACTCCCGCGACGGCGAGTTTGCAGATTTTGTCCAAAACCGTCGCCGCTATCTCGCAAGACTTGCGCATAATCCGCAAGTCCCTTTCAGATTTTATCGGTATCATATGGTGCTTCTTTGTCGAATTATTTTAAAGAACGAATTTGCAACTGGCAAACCCGAGTCCTTTCGGACTTAGGCCCATTTGCGGATGATCCATGCGGCGAGCCCGATGAAGAATATCAACAGCAAGGGCGACCACAACGACCAAAGGTTTTTGACTTCGCTCGTATCGAGAATTTGACGAGTTTGTCCGACGCTGCGCCCGCGGATTCTTCCCTTTTTGAGGAAGCCGTCATAGTGGCGCTGCAAAAGATAGGTTTCGACCTGACGCATCGTATCCAACGAAACGCCGACCGCGATAAGCGCACCCGTGCCGCCGAAGAAGTGTGCAATCTTCGGGGGAATGCCCAAGTACGTCATCAAAAGGTTCGGGATAACCGCGATCACCACGAGGAAGATTGCCCCCGCGAGTGTCAGGCGGGTCATAACGTAGTCGAGGAATTTTGCGGTGGGTTCTCCAGGGCGAACGCCAGGGATATAGCCGCCGTTGCGCTTGAGTTCGTCGGAGATTTGGAGGGGTTTGAACATAATCGAAACCCAGAAATAGCTGAATGCGAAAATCAACGCACCGTAAATAACGTTGTACCACACGATGCTGAATTGCCCGAAAATCTGCTGCGGGAAGAGCAAAAGCGCCGAAGCGAAGATGATCGGCATAACGCCCGCATAGTTTACTTTAAGAGGCAGGTAGGAGCTTTGTCCGCCCATAATCTTGCGGCCGACAACTCTCTTTGCGTACTGGACGGGAACTTTTCTGACCGCCTGCAAAATCATGATGATAGCCGCCGTTACGACCGCGAGGAACACGAGCATAAGAACCGCCTGCGGCACGCCCATCGACGCGCTTTCCGCGCCTACCGCGCGGTTGAATACGAGCTGGTACGCCTGCGACGCCGCTCCAGGGAGGGAGTCGATGATACCGACGGTGATGATTATCGAAACACCGTTGCCGATACCGCGCTGGGTAATCTGCTCGCCGAGCCATGTCAGAACCATGCAGCCCGTTGTCAAAAGGATTATGCTTACTATGAAGAATACGGGGATATTGCCCGCAATAATTATATTGCCGAACCGCGCCTTATCGAACCCTGTAAACATTGTTTCGGGGCTGTAAACGAGCGCGTAGGTAATCATCGTCCCCTGTATCAAAGCGATGACTATCGTCAGATAGCGCGTATATTGCGCGATTTTCTGTCTGCCCGAATCGCCCTCCTGCATAAGGCGGGCGAGGCTGGGCATAACAGCCCCCATTAGCTGGAGAATAATGGAGGCACTGATGTAGGGCATGATACCCAGAGCAAAAATAGCCCCGTTTACCATTGCCCCACCGGTGAACATATTGTAAAGACCGGCCAAGCCGCCGCCGTCGGACGACGCCGAAGCGTAGTACGTCTGGAGCGGGGCGGGATCGATTCCGGGGAGAGGAATGCCGGCTCCCACGCGAGCGATAAAAATTAGTCCGAGCGTCAGAATGATTCTCTGGCGCAATTCCGGAATTTTAAAGCAATTTGTGAAAGCACTTAGCATGTCTTCCCTCTTTACAACTTAGTTATTCTGCGGATTTTTCCGCGGGTGCATTGACGACCGCTTTGCCGCCGGCTGCTTCGATTTTTTCGACCGCCGTCTTGGAGAACTTGTCGGCCTTGACGACAACCTTCTTGGTGAGCTTGCCGTTGCCGAGAATCTTCACGAGAGCGTCGGAAGCGCGTACCAAGCCCGCGATAACGAGCGCGTCGCGCGTGACTTCTTCGAGTCCGAGTTCTTCGAGCGCGCCGACGTTGACGACGGCGTATTCGGTCGTGAACTTGAAGTTGTTGAAGCCTCTGTGCGGGAGTTTGCGGTACAAGGGCATCTGGCCGCCTTCAAAACCGGGACGAACGTGTCCGCCCGAACGTGCCTTCGCGCCTTTTTCGCCTCTACCCGAGGTCTTGCCGTGGCCGCTGCCTACGCCGCAACCGAGACGTTTGTGGGCGTGTTTCGCGCCCTTGGGATTTGAAAGATTGTGGAGTTTCATGGTCAAAACTTATTTTCCCCTGAGGGTGTTGATAGTTTCGGCGGTGCGGAGCTGGTAGAGCGCGTTCAAAGTCGCGTTTACCATAGCCATATCGTTGTTCGAGCCCAAAGATTTGCTGAGCACGTCCTTGATGCCGACCGCTTCGAGTACCGCGCGGACGCCGCCGCCCGCGATAACGCCAGTACCGAGGCTGGCGGGACGGAGCATTACGATGCCGCCGTCGTATTCGCCGACAACTTCGTGCGGAATGGTCGTATCCTTGAGGCTGACCGACTTCATGCACTTGCGCGCTCTGTCGGAAGCCTTCTTGATTGCGTCCGGAACTTCCTTGGCCTTGCCGTAGCCGAGGCCGATTTTGCCCGCGCCGTCGCCGAGGACGACGAGTGCGGAGAAGGTGAAACGACGTCCGCCCTTTACGACCTTCGCGCAACGATTGATGTGCACTACTTTTTCGATAAGCTCGGGACCCGCGTCTTTTTCTGCTTCGGGTCTTTTGTTTTTAAATTCTCTGCTCATTATTAAAGTGTGTTAGAAGTTGATACCAGCTGCGCGAACGGCGTCGGCGAAGCTCTTGACGCAACCGTGGTAGGTGCGCGAACCTCTGTCGAATACCACTGCGCTGATACCGGCAGCCTTGAGTTTGTCGCCGAACTTCGCGCCGAGAACCTGAGCACCCGCAACGTTGGGAAGAATCTTCTCGCCGTTGAGTTCCTTGGAGGTCGTGCAAAGCGCCGTAATGGTCTTTCCGACAGTATCGTCTATGCACTGGGCATAGATGTGCTTGTTGGAGAAGCATACGGAGAGTCTGGGACGTTCGGGCGTGCCCGCAATCTTGTTGCGTACGCGCCAGCGACGTTTTTGTGCAAGTTGTTTTTTCTTCAAAACTTTCATATTTCTGACCTTTCAGAACCGCGAAACTACGCGGTCTTTTTGCCCTCCTTGCGGCGTACGTATTCACCGTGGATTCTAACACCCTTGCCCTTGTAGGGTTCGACGGGATAGAATCTCTTGATGTTTGCCGCTACCTGACCGACGAGCTGCTTGCTCGCGCCAGATACCGTCAAGAGGGGGTTCTTGTCGCCGGTTTCGCCGACGACTATCGTGATGCCTTCCGGAACGTCGAGAATGCAGGGGTGTGCATAACCCAAAGCAAGCGTAAGAACCTTGCCCTTGAGGTCGGCCTTAAAACCGACACCCTTGATTTCGAGAACCTTCGAGAAGCCCTCGGACGCGCCCTTGACCATGCCCGCGATTATGCTGCGCGCAGTACCGAACATTGCGTCCGAAAAGCGCGAGTTGGAAGACGGGGAAACGTGGATTACGTCGCCTTCGAGAACGATTTTGATGGCGTTCTTGTCGAAAGACTGGCTTACTTTGCCCTTGGGCCCTTCGACGGAAACGCAGTTGTCATTAACCGAGGCCTTTACGCCTGCGGGGATTTTTACGGGAAGTTTACCGATTCTGCTCATAACGCCTCCTTACCAGACCTTGCAGATGACTTCGCCGCCGATTTTCTTGGCGCGGCAATCGGAATCCTTGAGGATACCTTTGGAAGTCGTGAGAATGGAAATGCCCATACCGTTGAGGACTCTGGGGATTTCGCGGTATTGCGAGTAGGATCGGCAGCCGGGGGTGCTGACTCTGCTGATATTCGTCAACGCCGGAACGCCGCCTACATACTTGAGAACGATGTTGATTGCCTTTTCAGCCTTTTCGCCCGAAACTTCGAAAGATTCGATGTAGCCTTCGTCCTTGAGGATTACGGCTATGCCTTCGCGGATCTTGGAGTACTGCGCTTTGCAGGAATCCTTGCCCGCCTTGCTGGCGTTGCGAATGATGGTGAGAAAGTCTCCGATGCTATCGTGAGTTGCCATGATAATATGCCTTTCGCCTTACCAAGAGGATTTGGTTACTCCGGGAAGCTTGCCGTCGAGGGCGAGTTCGCGGAAGGTGATACGGGAAAGCCCGAACTTGCGGATAAAGCCGCGAGGACGGCCGGTGATCGAGCAACGGTTGCGAATGCGGATCTTCGAGGCGTTGCGCGGAATGCTGCAAAGTTTGCGCTGGGCGGCAAAGAATTCTTCGTCGGATACGCTGGGGTCGGCGAGCACCTTCTTGAGTTCCGCCTTCTTGGCCGCGTACTTCTCTACCAATTTCTGACGCTTGAGATTGCGTTGTATAGATGATTTTTTAGCCATGATATTTTACTTTTGGGTGTTGGCGGTCGTCGTCGGCTTGCGGAAGGGCATACCGAGGAGCTTGAGCAATTCCCTGCCGGAGTTGTCGTCGGTCGCGGTAGTGACGATTGTGATGTCCATACCGATGTTTTTGCGGTTGGGATCGACAGTTACTTCGGGGAAAATCGTGTGGTCGGCAATACCGTAGTTGTAGTTGCCCGCGCCGTCGAATTTAGTGGGGATACCGCGGAAGTCGCGAATCGAGGGGAGAACCACTGCGATGAACTTATAGAGGAAATCCCACATGTTTGCGCCGCGGAGCGTGACCTTTACGCCGTTGGGCTGGCCTTCGCGCAACTTGAAGTTTGCGATGCTCTTGCTGGCCTTCGTTACGACGGGCTGCTGCCCCGTAATCTTGGCGATTTCCTTTACCACTTCCTGAACCCATTCCTTAGGCATTTCGCTGCGGATACCGGAGCTGACTACAATCTTCTCCAGATTGGGCACAACGTGGGGGTTGGTGATTCCGAGCGACTTTTTGAGCTCGGGAACTACCTTTTCCAGATATATTTTTTTAAGTGCTGGTGTGCTCATTGTATTTTATATTTTAGTCTCCGCTTACGCCTTGGACTTCTTCGAGTCGTAGCGCCCGGCCGACATTACGTTGGAAATATGGATAGAAGCTTCGCGTTCGACGATTGCGCCGTCGGGATTCTTCTGGCTCTTGCGTTCGTGGAACTTGCGGATATTCACGCCTTCGACGATTACGCGGCCTTCGGACGGACGAACCGCCAAAACCTTGCCGCGCTTGCCCTTGGCAGAACCCGAAATTACTACTACTTCTTCGCCTTTTTTAACTGACTGTTTCATATTAGAGAACCTCCGGTGCAAGGGAAACGATTTTCATGAACTTGGCGCGGAGCTCGCGGGCGACGGGGCCGAAAATACGAGTGCCCTTCGGGTTGCCCGAGCCGTCCAAGATGACGACCGCGTTGGAGTCGAAACGAAGATACGAACCGTCCGCGCGGCGAATCGGAGCCTTTGTTCTCACGATTACGGCCTTCGCGACAGTGCCCTTCTTGACGGCAGCGTCGGGAGTCGAGGATTTTACCGCGACGACAATGATGTCGCCCACGTGCGCGATTCTCGTGCGCTGGCCGAGTCTGCGGATCATCGCCACTTCTTTGGCGCCCGTGTTGTCGGCTACGACAAGCTTTGTTTGCATTTGTATCATTGTGAAGTCTCCTTATTCTGCGTTGACTACGGGAGCTTTTTCGACGATGCGGATAACGCGGAATCTCTTGAGCTTGCTCAACGGGCGTGTTTCCATAACTTCGACCTTGTCTCCGAGAGCACATTCGCCCTTTTCGTCGTGGCAATGGATAACGGTCTTGCGACGGATTTCCTTGCCGTAGAGCGGATGCGGTACCTTGTAGAAATATGTAAGTTTTATGCTTTTTTCACCCGAGAGCGACGTTACGACGCCCACGAGTGTTTTGCGTGACTGTCTTGTGTTTTCGGACATCTTTTAGCCTTTACTTCTGTGTCTTGACGGTTTCAAAACGGGCGATGTCGCGGCGCAGCTGTCTGATGCGCGCGGTGTTTTCCACCTGACCCGTGCCTTTGCGGATGTTGAGATTCAACAATTCGTCGCGCATATCGCGAAGCTTTTTCGCGAGTTCTTCGGCGGAGAGTTCTCTGATTTCCTTAGCTTTCATTAGTCTAAATCTCCTTAGAGGATTTCTACGCCTTCGCGTACGATGAATTTGCATTTGAAGGGCAACTTGCCGTCCGCCAATCTCATGGCTTCGCGAGCCATCGAAGCGGGAACGCCGGAAGCTTCGAACAGAATCGAACCGGGCTTGATGATTGCGCACCAGAATTCGACGCCGCCCTTACCTTTACCCATACGGGTTTCAGCGGGCTTCTTGGTGACGCTCTTCTGGGGGAATACGCGCATCCAAACCTTGCCACGACGCTTGAAGTGTCTGTTGATGGCAACACGGGCTGCTTCGAGCTGAGCCGAAGAGCATTTGCCGCGTTCGATTGCCTGAATTGCAAAGTCGCCGAAAGCGATTGTGTCGCCGCCTTTTGCCATTCCGCGGTTGCGACCCTTGTGAACCTTGCGGTACTTAGTTTTTGCTGGAAGAATATTAGCCATTGTCTGATTCCGCTAAGATTAGATGTTGTCCTCCGATTTGAGGCAGAGCCAGCATTTTACGCCGATTTTGCCGTAAACCGTGTTGGCTTCGGTGAAGCCGTAGTCGATGTTTTCGCGGAGGGTGTGAAGAGGGATACGACCCTTTCTCTGCCATTCGGTGCGTGCGATTTCCGCGCCGCCCAAACGTCCGGAAACTTGGAGCTTGATACCGTCGGCGCCCGCAGCCATGCAGGTCGAGATAGCCTTCTTGATTGCGCGGCGGAACGAAATGCGGCGTTCGAGTTGCAACGCAACGCTTTCGGCTACCAAGTACGCAACCAAATCGGGCTTCTTGACTTCCTGAATGTCGACGAGAACGTCTTTGCCGAGGAATTTAGCCAAGTCGGCCTTGAGGGCTTCGAGAGCCGCGCCTTTCTGACCGATTACGACGCCGGGACGCGCCGTGTAGATTTTTACGCGAATACGCTGGCCTGCGCGTTCGATGAAGATGCGCGGGACGCTTGCGGTTTTAAGCTTCTTGCCGAGGAATTCGCGGATACGATAGTCTTCGTTGACGGCATTTGCGTAGTCGCCCTTGCCCGCGAACCAGCGCGATTCCCAATCGCGGCGAACTGCGAGACGAAAACCTTTAGGATTTACTTTCTGACCCATATTTTTGCCTGTTTTTGATTATTTTTCGTCGCTGAGAATTACCAAGATGTGGCTGGTTCTCTTCCGAATCGGGTGCGCGGAACCGCGCGCTACGGGACGGAAACGCTTGAACGCCACGCCTTGATTGACTATCGCGCTCTTGATTTTAAGATTGGCAGCCGAAAGACCGTTGTTGTTTTCGGCGTTGGCAATGGCGCTCGCGAGGGTCTTTGCGACCAAACGCGCGCTCTTGCGGGGTACGAGCTTCAGGATTTCCAACGCTTCGGCAGCATTGAGACCCTGAATTTCCCGCGCTATTTCGCGCACTTTTTTATCGGACATGCGCGCAAACTTTGTTAAAGACTTAACTTCCATAATTTTTTCCTATTGTGAATCGGGTTGTCTTTTAATGTAAACTTTGTCTCCGGACAAAACCGCCTCCGTCGAAAGCACTTTGGCTACCGAGGTTTCCCCCGCCGCCTCGACCACCATCGCGTCTGCGATGAAAGTCTCGCCCCTGTATATCTTGCAAACCGCCCCTATCGGGAGTCTGCCTGAACGGGCTGTGTCAATCTTTATGAGAACGGTGTCCCTTTCGGTTTTTATCTCTCTTACGGTCGCCGCGATGTTCGCGAAACCTCCGAAAGCCCAATCGGGACTGGCGGCCGAGGCTGTAAGATATGCGGCTGTCAAAACCGCGAGAATCGCCAAACCTCTGCCGAAGATTTCCATATTACATAGCAGCCTTCTTTGTATGCGGTTGGTGTCCTTTGAACAGGCGCGTGGGCGAGAATTCGCCGAGCTTGTGGCCTACCATGTTTTCTGTAACATAGACGGCGACAAACTTTCTGCCATTGTGGACGTTAAAGTTCAAGCCGATGAAGTCCGGAGTGATTACCGAACGTCTCGACCAAGTCTGAATCGGCTTGCGGGAGTTCGTCTTCTGGGCTTCGTCGATTTTATCTTGGAGACTCGGGTCTACAAACGGACCTTTTTTAATTGAACGTGACATTTGTTATTCTCCTTAGATTTATTTCTTGAATTTTTTGCCGTTGCGACGAACAAGAATCATCGAGTTCGACGGTTTGCTCTTGATGCGCGTCGGGTAGCCCTTCGAAAGCTGACCCCAAGGCGATACCGGGTGGCCGCCGCCGGAGGTGCGACCTTCACCACCGCCCATCGGGTGGTCGACAGGGTTCATTACAACGCCTCTTACTCTCGGGCGCTTGCCCATCCAACGATTGCGACCAGCCTTACCGAGGCTCTGGTTGCGGTGTTCGGGGTTGCTGACAACGCCGATTACCGCTCTGCAATTCGAGTTGATGATGCGGGTTTCGCCGCTGGGCATTTTAACCGTTGCGTATTCGCCTTCGATGCCGACCAACTGTGCGCCGACACCCGCGCCGCGGGCGATTTGCGCGCCCTTGCCGGGCTGCATTTCGACGGAGTGGATTCTCATCGCCGGAGGAATGAATTTGAGCGGCAGGCAAAGTCCTACAGGGAATTCGCCCTGCTTCTTGTCGGTCGTCAAAACCGTGTCGCCCTTCTTGAGTCCGTCGGGAGCGATGATATAACGCTTTTCTCCGTTTTCGTACTGGACGAGCGCGAGATATGCCGTGCGGTTCGGGTCGTATTCAATCGCCATAACAGTCGCGGGGACATTTACGATGTCACGCTTGAAGTCGATTATACGATAGAGCTTCTTGTGACCGCCGCCGCGACGACGCGAAGTAACGCGGCCGTAGCAGTTGCGACCCTTCGCGCGGTGCTTGCTCTCGGTGAGAGCGCGTTCGGGACGCTTGTTGTCGACTTCGTTGCGGCTGAGTTCGAGGAATCTCTGCGCGGGAGTCAAAGGTCTTCTTTTAATAATAGCCATTTTAGCGAATCTCCTTGCTTATGCAATCTGAATGGCGTCGCCCTTCTTGAGGGTTACAACTGCCTTCTTCATTTTGCCCTTGACGCCGGGGTTGTTTCTGCTCATGCGCGAAACCTTGACTTTGCCCTTGACGTTCATTGTGTTTACGCTTTCGACCGTGACGTTGAATGTCTTTTCAACAGCCTTGCCGATTGCAACGGCGTTTGCGGATTCGGATACCACGAAGGTATATTTGTTGCCGACCTGAAGGTTGGCAGCCTTTTCCGTCACGCGGAATCCCTTGAGAATGTTTTCGGAGTGAATCATTTTTAAGCCTCCTTATTTGCGCGGGCGAGAACCGTGTCAAGCCCCTTGCGGGATACGATGATATTGTCGAACTGTACGAGTTCCATCGCGCTGAGCGAGGCTGTTTCGCAGAAGTTGACTCTGGCGATGTTGCGGGTTGCAAGAACGAACTTGTCCGCAAAAACGTCGTCGATGAGAAGGATTTTGCCCTTGGGCTGGATCTTCGCGAGAATCGCGTTGACAGCCTTGGTCTTGAGCTCGGGGGCATCGAATTCTTCGATTACCGTGAGGCCGTTTTCGACGCACTTGTCGAAGAGGGCTCTGCGGAAAGCCAGGAGCTTTACCTTGCGGTTGATTTTCTTCGACCAGTCGCGGGGCTTGGGGCCGAATACGACCGCGCCGCCTCTGTGAATGGGGCTCTTCATCGTACCATGACGCGAACGACCGCCGCCCTTCTGCTTGAAAGGCTTGCGGCAAGTGCCGCTTACGCTGCCGTAGTCGAGCGTCGAGGCGTTGCCCTGACGGGCGTTTGCCTGATAGGCTACGAGTGTTTCTTTAAGAGCGAATACGCCCTTGTCGCCTTCAAACTGCGGGATATTTTCGAATTCCTGCTCCGTGAAGTTCGAACCGTCTTTTGTATAAACTTTAAGTTTCATCTGTGCGGCTCCTTATGCTTTCTTGGCTTTTTTGGCGGGACGGACGATAACGATGTCGCCCTTTGCGCCCGGAATGCTACCCTTAATCAGAAGGATATTCTTGTCTTCGAGAACCTTGACAATCGGGTGGTTCTGCGTCGTGCAGCGAACCTGCCCCATGTGTCCGGGCATCTTACGACCCTTGTAGACGTGGCCGGGGGTTTGGCGGCAACCGACGGAACCGGGGCGGCGGTGCATCATGTGACCGTGCGTTTCGGGCTGACCGTCGAAGTTGTAGCGCTTCATAACGCCTTGGAAGCCGCGACCCTTTGTCGTGCCGATGATGTCTACCATCTGGCCTTCGGAGAACTTGGCAACCGTGATTACGTCGCCGAGCTTGAATTCGGAAGCGTTTTCAACGCGGAATTCGGCGAGCTTGCGGAGGGCGTCCGTGCCTGCTTTTTTGAAGTGCCCGAGCGCGGGCTTGGTCATGCGCTGCTGTTTTTGCGCACCGAAGCCGATTTGTACGGCTTCATAACCGTCGCTCTGAGCTGTTTTGATTTGGGTCACCGGACAGGGGCCTGCCTCGATTACGGTGACAGGGACGAGCGTGTTGGCGTCGTCGTACACCTGGGTCATACCCAGTTTCTTACCTATTATGATTTGGCTCATTTTGCTAAGCGGCAGGCGGAATCAATTCCATTGGAGGCTGCTGTTCGCTGTTGAGAGAACTTCAGACAACAGAGCGACTCTTACCTGCTTTAGTTGTTTTTGTTGATTAAAAAATTTGTAAAGATTTGCGATAGTGCCCTATCAAAGCAAAGTGTCAATATAAATTTTTGATATTTTTGAAAAAAAAGACAAATTTCGCGCAAACTTTTTGGTTCTCTCCGTTTCACCGCCTTTTCCGCGGCCGAAGATGCTTCAAAAAATTTGCGCTGTTAAATTTGTATTTATGTTGTGCGGCGGCGTTTTTGCGCCCCCGCGCGAACCGTCTTTCGGCTCTTCGGGCTTTTTTCAAAGCCCCTTCCCATTCGGGATTAGACGTTGATTGTGATGTCTACGCCCGAGGGGAGATTGAGCTTCTTGAGCTCGTCGACTGTGTTGACCGTGGGGTCTACGATGTCGATGAGGCGTTTGTGTGTGCGAAGCTCGAACTGTTCCATACTCTTCTTGTCGACGTGTACGGAGCGGTTTACCGAATACTTTTCGATTTTCGTCGGAAGCGGAACGGGACCCGAAACGCGTGCGCCCGTGCGCTTGGCGGTTTCGACGATATCGTTCGCACTTTGGTCTATTGTGCGGAAATCGTAGCCCTTGAGCTTGATTCTAATTCTCTGAGTAGCCATTTTTGCTTACTTTCTTTAAATATTACGATCTTGCAACTTTGCGGGTTGCGCCTTCCTGAACCTGTTTGAGGACGTTGTTGGGAACTTGTTCAAAGTGGCTCGGCTCCATCGAGTACGACGCGCGGCCGCTGGAGAGCGAGCGGATGTCGGTCGCATAACCGAACATCGTTTCGAGCGGTATGAACGCCTTGATGTTGCAGAGGTTGCCTTTGGTTTCCATGCCCTGAATCTGGCCGCGGCGGCGGTTGATGTCGCCCATGATGTCGCCCTGATATTCGTCGGGGGTCGTCACTTCGACCTTCATGATAGGTTCGAGCAGTATCGGAGCGGCGTTTTTCATTGCGTCCTTGAACGCGAAAATACCCGCCATCTTAAACGCCATTTCGGAAGAGTCGACTTCGTGGAACGAACCGAATACCAATGTCACCTTGACATCGACAACGGGATAGCCAGCAACAACGCCGTTTATCATCGCTTCCTTGATACCGTCTTCAGTCGGCTTGATGTATTCCTTGGGGATTACGCCGCCGACGATAGCATTGACAAATTCGTAATGCTTGCCCTTTTCGAGGGGTTCGATGTCGATTTCCGCGTGGCCGTACTGACCGCGACCGCCGGACTGGCGAACGAACTTGCCGACGCCGTGGGCTTTCTTGGTGATGGTTTCGCGGTAGGCGATTTGCGGCTTGCCGGAGTCGGCTTCGACCTTGAATTCGCGGAACAGACGGTCGCGAATGATTTCGAGGTGCAATTCGCCCATACCCGAGATGAGGGTCTGACCCGTTTCGGGGTCGCTCTTGACAACGAACGTCGGGTCTTCTTCGGCCAAACGCTGGAGCGCGAGGGAGAGCTTTTCCTGGTCGGCTTTACTCTTCGGCTCGATGCTCATCGAGATAACCGTGTCGGGGAATGTCGGGGGTTCGAGACGGACTTCGTGGTCTCTGTCGCAGAGAGTGTCGCCCGTTACGATGTCCTTCGCGCCGATGATTGCGCAAATCGAACCGCTGTATGCTTCTTCGATATCGTCTCTCTTGTCCGCCTTGATGATGAGCAGACGCGAAATACGTTCGGTTTTGCGCGAGCGCGGGTTGTAAATCGACATACCTTTCTTCAGGCAGCCCGTGTAAACGCGGACGAAAATCAATTTACCGACAAACGGGTCGCTCCAAAGTTTGAACGCCAAAGCGGTCGGCGGAGCAAAGTCGTCGGGGACGATTTCCAAAGACGGGGTGTCTTCGTCGCCTTCCGCGAAAGCCTTGATCGGGGGAACGTCGAGCGGCGAGGGGAGGAAGTCTACTACCGCATTCATCAACATCTGTACGCCCTTGTTCTTGAAAGCCGAACCGGGGATAACGCCTACGAATTTCAGCGACAAAGTAGCCTTACGGATACCCCTTCTGATTTCGTCGGGTGTGAAATTGGTGTCGCCTTCGAGGAAGCGTTCCATAATTTCGTCGTCGAAATCGGCGATGCCTTCGATGAGGCTTGCTCTGAACTGTTCCGCCTTTTCCTTATATTCTTCGGGAATGTCGACGATGTCGAACTTGACGCCTTGCGGGTCGTTTTCGTCGTAGACAAACGCCTTCATCGTTACGAGGTCGATAAGCCCCTTGAGCTTGTCTTCCGCGCCGATGGGCAGATAAATCGGGTGGGGATTGCCGTTGAGCTTGGTCTTGATGTCTTCAACCGCACCGTAGAAGTCCGCGCCGGTTCTGTCCATCTTGTTGATGAACGCGATGCGGGGGACGTGGTACTTGTTCATCTGACGCCAAACGGTTTCCGACTGGGGCTGTACGCCCGCGACTGCGCAGAATACCGCGACAGCGCCGTCGAGAACACGCAACGAACGTTCAACTTCGGCAGTGAAGTCGACGTGTCCGGGGGTGTCGATGAGGTTGATTTGGTGCTCGATGCCCTTGTACGGACCTTCTTTTGTCGTCCAGTTGCAGCTGATAGCCGAGGAAGTGATGGTGATACCGCGTTCGCGTTCCTGTTCCATCCAGTCGGTTACCGCCGTACCTTCGTGAACTTCGCCGATCTTGTGGACGACGCCGCTATAGAAAAGGATACGTTCCGAGCAGGTTGTTTTGCCTGCGTCGATGTGCGCGGAGATACCGATGTTTCTCGTGTATTCGAGCGGTTTGCCCCTGTTGGGAGAATTTTTGGGAGATAATGTTGCCATTAGTCTTAATCCGTTTGGGGGTTATCACCAACGAAGGTGCGCGAAAGCCCTGTTGGACTGCGCCATCTTGTGAACGTCTTCGCGCTTCTTGACTACCGTGCCCGTGTTGTTGTAGGCGTCTACGAGTTCCGACGCGAGGGCTTCGGCCATTGCAACACCCTTGCGGTTGTTGGCGGCGTCGATGAGCCAGCGGAATGCGAGCGTCTGCTGACGGTCGAAGGAAACTTCGACGGGAACTTGGTAGGTTGCGCCGCCGACTCTGCGCGATTTTACTTCGAGCTTGGGGCGGATATTTTCGAGCGCGCCGAGGAGCAGGTCAATCGGGTCGCCCTTTTCGAGTTTTTCGCTGACGCGTTCGATTGCGCCGTAAACAATGCGTTCGGCAACCGTCTTCTTGCCGTTCTTCATCACCATGTTGATGAGGTGGCTGACGAGCGTGCTCTTGTAGCGCGAATCCGGTATGCGTTCTCTTTTTTCAGCTCTGTGTCTGCGTGACATATTTCTGCCTTATTTTAAAGGTTTTTTACTTTTTTGCGGCCTTCGGGCGCTTTACGCCGTACTTGGAGCGGCTGCGACGGCGTTTTTCAACACCCATGCAGTCGAGAGTACCGCGAACGATGTGGTAACGAACGCCGGGGAGATCCTTTACACGACCGCCGCGAACGAGAACAACGCTGTGTTCCTGAAGGGAATGACCTTCGTCCGGAATGTAGGCGATGACTTCGTATCCAGAAGTCAGGCGGACTTTGGCGACTTTACGAATAGCCGAATTCGGCTTCTTGGGCGTACGGGTCATTACCTGTACGCATACGCCGCGGCGAAACGGATTCGACTTTAACGCCGGAGCCTTGGTCTTTGCGACGACCAATGTGCGCGGCTTGCGAACTAACTGGTTAATTGTAGGCATATTTTGTGTCTTTTATAAAGAGAAAAGAAGTGTTAAGGTATATCTTCGATTCCCTTTGGCAAGTTTTATTTTTTATTTTTTTTAATTTTTGTCTCTGTGTCCCGAAATTTCCCTTTGCAAACGACGTTTTATAAGCCGTCCCCGATGTTTTCGACCGCGCCGCTCTGTTTTATTAAAACCCAACCGCGCGCCGCCTTTTGGCGGATTCGGGGAGACCCCAAAAACAAGGGCAACCTCCGAGACGGGTTCTGGAGCTTTTTTCTTCCCGCGCAAATCCCCCAAACTTGTTCGGGAGGGGATTTTTTGCGGAAACTCTTACGGGGGGACTTTTTTTCAAAAAAGCCCCGCCCCGCTCCGAAATAAAGGAGTCTTATTCGGACTCCTGATTTGTATCCGCCGGAGATGTCTCCGCCGAAACTTCCTGATTTACGGGCGCGAACTCTTCGCCTTCGGCGGTTACGCGCAGCTTGCGATAAGCCGCGAGACCCGTGCCTGCGGGAATGAGGTTGCCCATAATGACGTTTTCCTTGAAGCCCGTGAGGTCGTCGCGCTTGCCGAGTGTTGCGGCTTCGGTGAGGACCCGCGTGGTTTCCTGGAAGGAGGCTGCGCTGATGAAACTTTCGGTTTCCAAGCTCGCCTTCGTGATACCCAGCAGAATCGGTTCGCCCGTAGCGGCTTTACCGCCAGCTTCGGTGATGTTTCTGTTGGTTTCCATAAATTCGTACTTGTCGACTTGCTGACCCCAGAAGTAATCGGAGTCGCCCGGCTCGATTACGCGAATCTTGCGGAGCATTCTCGACATGATTACTTCGATGTGCTTGTCGTTAATTGTTACACCCTGCGAACGGTAGACCTTTTGGATTTCCCTGAGGATATATTCCTGAACGGCGTTGACGCCCATGATTTCGAGAATTTCGCTCGGGTCGAAACCGCCGTCGGTGATGGGCTGACCCTTCTTGACTTCGTCGCCGTCCTGCACGGTGATGCGCTTGTTGGCGGGAATCAAGTGTTCTTCCACACCCTCGTCGTTTTCGTCCGCGCCCTTGGGGATAATCTTGATGAGCTTCTTCTTGCGGCGTGTGCCCGCCATCTTGACGATACCGTCGATGCGCGCCATTTCGGCGGCTTCCTTCGGGCGGCGGGCTTCGAAAAGCTCGGCGACGCGCGGCAGACCGCCAGTGATGTCCTGAGTCTTGGCGGCGGAACGCGGCGTTTTTGCAATCATTGCACCGGGGCGGATATAGTCGCCGTCGGCAACGATTACCTGAGCGCCCGTCGGAATCGCGTAGAGCGATACGACTTCCTTCGTCTTTTTGTCGAGGAGGGCGACCGTCGGGTTGAGGTCTTCCTTGTGGTCGGAAATTGTGATTGTACTGCGGCCTGTCGAGGGGTCGAATTCGCTGCGGTAGGTCAAACCGTCAATCATATCGACGAACTTCACCATACCTTCGCGGTCGGAGAGAATCGGGATATTGTGCGGATCCCAGCGCGCGAGCTGCGTGCCCTTCTTGACGTGTTCGCCGTCGGCTGCGGAAATCCACGATCCCGCGACGATTGCGTAGTCTTCGAGTTCCTTTCCGTCGTCGTCGAGAATCGCGATGTGGCCAGTTTTGTTGAGGACGACGTAGCCCTTGATTTCCTTGCCCGATGTCGGGTCGAGGTGCGTAAGCTCGACTGTGCGCAGGTCGCGGTAAACGACTTTACCGTCGTTGCGGACTGCGATTTCAGGAGCTTTGACGGACTGGGCGACGCCGCCGATGTGGAACGTTCTCATCGTCAGCTGCGTACCAGGTTCGCCGATGGACTGCGCCGCGATGATACCGACCGCCGTGCCGCGCTCTACGAGCTTTTGGGTCGAGGGGTCGATACCGTACGCCTTTGCGGGAATCGAATTGCGCTTCAGGTGCGTGAGCGGGCTCATGACCTTGACGCGTTCGATACCGAGGGCGTCGACGCGCTTTGCCATGGCTTCGGTGATGATTTCGCCGCTGTGGATTATGATTTCGCTCGGGTTGGTCGGATTGGGAATGTCGTCGCTGGAGCAGCGGCCGACGATACGGTCGAAGAGCGATACGATTTCGTCGTCTCCGTCGTAGATTGCTTCCTTCCAGATGCCGCTTGTGTTGTTGTCGTCCTCTTCGGTAATGATTACGTCCATGGCGACATCGCAGAGTTTACGGGTCATATAACCAGCGTCTGCGGTTTTCAGAGCGGTATCCGCCAAACCTTTACGCGCACCGTGCGTGGAAATGAAGTATTCGTGGACGCTCAGACCTTCGCGGAAAGACGAGAGAATCGGGCGTTCAATAATTTCGCCGTTGGGCTTTGCCATCAAACCGCGCGCTCCGCAGAGCTGGCGAACCTGCGCCTTATTACCGCGCGCGCCCGAGTCCATGAGGAAGTAAACGGGGTTGATGTGCTGGCGGCCGCAGGTCTTGACTGGAACTTGCGCGAGCTTTTCGAACGCCTTCTTTGCGATTGCGTCGGTCGCGACGTTCCAAATATCGATGACCTTGTTGGAACGTTCGCCCTTGGTGATTGTACCGCGGTGGTATTCGGTTTCGACTTCCTTGATTTTCGCGCGGGCTTGGGCGATAATGCCGGCCTTTTCAGCGGGAATGTCCATGTCGCCGATACCGATGGAGATACCAGCCAATGTCGCCGTGCGGAAGCCGAGTGCCTTCATTCTGTCGAGGACAGGCGCGCTTTCTCTGCGGCCGCAGATTTTGAACGTGTTGAGAATCAAGTCGCCGAGTTTGCCCTTCGGGACTGTGAAGTTCACGAAACCCATTTTTTCGGGCCAAATCGTATTGAAGATTACGCGACCGACTGTCGTGCGGATTACCTTCTTGGTGGAATCGCCGTAAATGGTGTCCTTGCCGTAGTCGGGGTTTACGTAGTCAATCCAGTCGTGCCAGTGGAGCATGCCTTCGTCGTGCGCGCTCTGTACTTCGAGCAACGACGCCAAGAGCGGGACTCTTTCGCCCTTCTCCTTTTTGAGGCTCGGTTCGTACGTCAAATAGTAGCAGCCCAACACGATGTCCTGCGAGGGCGTCAAAATCGGCTTGCCCGAAGAGGGCGAGAAGATGTTGTTGCTCGCGAGCATCAGCAGTTTGGCTTCCATTATCGCTTCGAGCGACAGCGGAACGTGAACCGCCATCTGGTCGCCGTCGAAGTCCGCGTTGTACGCCGCGCAAACGAGCGGGTGCAGACGGATTGCGTCGCCTTCGATGAGAACGGGCTCGAACGCCTGAATCGAAAGTCTGTGGAGCGTCGGCGCGCGGTTGAGCATTACGGGGTGCCCCTGCGTGACTTCTTCGAGAATATCCCAAACTTCGGGGGATTTTTTCTCAATCATCTTGCGCGCGCTGCGGACTGTGTGGACAAAGCCAAGTTCCTTCAGGCGGCGAATGATGAACGGCTCGAACAGTGTGAGAGCCATTTTCTTGGGAAGACCGCACTGGTGGAGCTTGAGGTCGGGGCCGATGACGATAACCGAACGGCCGGAGTAGTCGACACGCTTACCGAGAAGGTTTTGACGGAAACGACCCTGCTTGCCTTTGAGCATATCGGAAATGCTCTTGAGTGGACGGTTGCCTGCGCCTGTTACGGGGCGGCCGTGGCGACCGTTGTCGAACAGCGCGTCGATGGATTCCTGCAACATGCGCTTTTCGTTATGAATGATAACGTCGGGCGTCTTCATCTGCATAAGAGAGAGCAGACGGTTGTTGCGGTTGATTACGCGGCGGTAGAGGTCGTTGAGGTCGGAGGTTGCGAATCTGCCGCCTTCGAGGGGAACGAGCGGGCGCAAATCTGGCGGAATGACGGGGAGTACTTCCAGAATCATCCATTCGGGGCGCGCGCCGCTTTCGATGAAGCCCTGAACGAGCTTCAGACGCTTGGAAAGTTTCTTCTTAATCTGCTTGGAGCGCGTCGCCTGCATTTGCTCGGTCAGTTCCTGCTCGAGCTTTTCGAGGTCGATGTTGCGCAGCAGGTCGCGGACTGCTTCCGCGCCCATTTTGGCTACGAATTCGTCGCCCGCGTCGAGCGCGCGCTGGTATTCCTCTTCAGTGAGGAACTGCATGTAGGTGAACGACGTGTTCATCGGGTCGATGACGACGTAGCGTTCGTAGTAAATCACGCTTTCGAGAGCCTTGGCGGTCATATCGAGAATGAGGCCGAGGCGGCTGGGCATGCTCTTCAGGAACCAAATGTGCGAGACGGGAACTGCAAGTTCGATGTGCCCCATGCGCTCGCGGCGGACGCGGCTTGTGGTGACTTCGACGCCGCAACGGTCGCAAACTTGGTCCTTGAACCTTATGCGCTTGTACTTACCGCAGGCGCATTCGTAGTCGCGGATAGGTCCGAAAATTCTCTGGCAGAAAAGACCGCCGGGTTCGGGCTTGAAGGTGCGGTAGTTAATCGTCTCCGGATTCTTGACTTCGCCGTGCGACCACGAACGAATCGTGTCGGGCGAGGCGAGTCCGATGGAAACGCAGTCGAACCCCGCGTCGGAGTCGAAACCGAGAATTTCGCGCGCCTGAGCCTGATTTGCCTGATTGGTATTGTTTTCTTCCATACGAAAAAAATTCCTGTATTAAAAATTGGCTTTCGGAAAGCGCGCGCTATTGGTTGAGCGCGTCGCTGTTTTCGGGCTTGATGTTCAGGCAAAGACCCTGCATTTCCTTCATCAAAACGTTGAAGGACTGCGGCGTGCCCGCCTGCAGGGAGCTGTCGCCCTTGACGAGTTGTTCGTAAATCTTCGTTCTGCCCTGAACGTCGTCGGACTTGACCGTGAGCAATTCCTGCAAGGTGTATGCCGCGCCGTACGCTTCGAGAGCCCAAACTTCCATTTCCCCGAAACGCTGACCGCCGTATTGCGCCTTACCGCCGAGCGGCTGCTGGGTGATGAGGCTGTACGGGCCGACCGCACGGGCGTGGATTTTGTCCGCAACCAAGTGGTTGAGCTTCATCATGTAGATGTAGCCGACAACGATTTCCTGGTCGAAGTATTCGCCAGTCAGACCGTCGATTAGGCGGATTTTGCCGCTTTCGGGCATGCCAGTCGCCTTGAGGTATTCGCGGATCTTCGATTCGCTGATACCGTCGAAAATCGGGGTCGCGACCTTGATTCCGAGCTGTTTGCAAGCCCAGCCGAGGTGCGTTTCGAGAACCTGTCCGACGTTCATTCGGGAAGGAACGCCCATCGGGTTCAGGCAGATTTGAACGGGCGTGCCGTCGGGCAGATAGGGCATGTCCTCTTCGGGGACGATGCGGGCTACGATACCCTTGTTGCCGTGGCGTCCAGCCATCTTGTCGCCGACCTGAATCTTGCGCTTCGTCGCGATGTAAACCTTGACTGTCTTGATGACGTTCTGGTCGGAACCTTCGCCGTTTTCGATGGAGTCGACTTTGCGGGCGCGTTCCTTTTCGATTTCGTCGAATCTGCGCTGGTAGTTGTCGACAATCTCCATTATCTTAATGCGCACGGGAGACGGGTCGATGTCGATGTTCTTCGAGACCGCCGCGAGTCTGCGCAAAAGCGTCTTGGTGATTTTTCTGTTCGCCTGAATGATGACTTCGCCCGTTTCCGAGTTGCGGACATCGAGCGGGATTTTTTCGCCCAAGAGGACGTTCGAGAGAGCTTCGGTGAGGTCGTCGCGCAACTTGTCCGTCTGCGCGCGGTGCTCTTCGTTGATTTTTCTCGTGCGGCGGCGAATGTCGCTGGTGGAAACCTTTTCGTTGTCGCGCTCGCTCTTGGTCGTCGTTTTGACGTCCATGATGATGCCCTTGACGCCCGAGGGAACGACGAGCGACGTATCCTTTACGTCCGCCGCCTTTTCGCCGAATATCGCGCGGAGAAGTTTTTCTTCGGGCGCGAGTTCCGTTTCGGACTTCGGGGTGATTTTACCGACGAGAATGTCCCCCGGCTTGACTTCCGCGCCGACGCGGATTACGCCGTTGCGGTCGAGATTCTTGAGGGCGTCGTCGCCAACATTGGGAATATCGCGCGTGATTTCTTCGGGCCCGAGCTTTGTATCGCGGGCTGTGACTTCGTATTCTTCGATGTGAATCGAAGTGAATACGTCGTTTTTAATCAAAGTTTCGGAAAGCAGAATAGCGTCTTCGAAGTTGTATCCGTTCCACGGCATGAATGCCACCAGAACGTTTTTGCCGAGCGCGAGCTCGCCGTCTTCCGTCGCCGCGCCGTCCGCCAAAACCGTGCCGACATTGACGACCTGTCCGCGTTTTGCGACGGGCTTTTGGGTGAAACATGTGCAGGCGTTCGAGCGCATAAACTTGCGCAGCTCGTAGACGTAAATGCCCTTGTCGGGGTCGCTCTTGAGCTTGCCCTGCACTTTCTTGGGCATTTCGCCGTCGGGTGTGACGACGATTCTCTTTGCGTCGACGCTCGCAACCTTGCCGTCGGATTCCGAAAGGATAACCGTGCGCGAGTCCGTCGCAACGCGCCCTTCGATACCCGTGCCGACAAACGGAGCTTGGGTCTTCAGAAGCGGAACGCCCTGACGTTGCATGTTCGAACCCATCAACGCGCGGTTAGCGTCGTCGTGTTCGAGGAACGGAATGATACCCGCCGCAACCGAAACAAGCTGCTTGGGGCTGACGTCCATGTAATCGACTTCGCTCGGGTCGACTTCGGAAACTTCGTCGAATTTTCTTGCCGTTACGCGACCGACGAGCTTGCCGTCCTTGATTTCCGAGTTCGCCTGCGCGACTGTAAGCCCCTCTTCGTCGTCCGCCGAGAGGTAGTCGATTCGGTCGAGAACCTTGCCGTTTTCGACTTTTCTGTAGGGAGTTTCGATGAAACCGAATTCGTTGATTCGCGCATAGCACGAAAGCGAGTTGATCAGACCGATATTCGGACCTTCAGGGGTTTCAATCGGGCAAATTCTGCCGTAGTGCGAGGGGTGGACGTCGCGGACTTCGAATCCCGCGCGTTCGCGACTCAAACCGCCCTGACCCAAAGCCGAAAGACGGCGTTTGTGGGTCAATTCCGAAAGCGGATTGATTTGGTCCATGAACTGCGACAACTGGTTGCGCGCGAAGAAGTCGCGGATAACGGTCGTCATCACCTTCGTGTTTACGAGGCGCGAGGGCGTGAGCGAGTCGTTGTTCTGGTCGGTCGCGTTCATTCTTTCGCGAATGAGCTTTTCGGTACGAGCCAAGCCCATGCGGCACTGGTTGGCGAGAAGTTCGCCCACCGTGCGGACGCGGCGGCTGCCGAGGTTGTCGATGTCGTCGATTACGCCTTCGCCCTTCTTGAGCTTGCAAAGGTATTTCGTGCCCGCAACGATGTCTTCGCTCGTGAGAGTGCGGGTTTCGAGGGGAGTCGAGAGACCGAGCTTTTGGTTGATTTTAAAGCGGCCGACTCTGCCCAAGTCATAACGCTTGGGATCGCGGAGCGTGCGGCGCAGGAGCGCGCGGGCGTTTTCGGTCGTGACGGGTTCGCCAGGGCGCAACTGTGTATAAATATACTTGAGCGCGCTTTCCTCGTTCTTGGTCTTGTCCTTTTTGATTGCGCGGACAATTGCGCCGTCGTCGACGGTCGTGTCGATGACTTTAAATTCGCGAATATTGGCGGCCTTGAACTTTTGTACCGCGATTGTCGTGAGGGTTTCGTACTGCTTGAGCAGAACAACGCCCTTGGCGGGGTCGGTGACAGGTTCGGCGAGGACGAAGTGCGAGATGTTTTCCATCTTCAGCGCGTCCGCAACCGACAGGTCTTCGACTTTGTAGAAAAGATTTACAATTTCCTGGTCGGAGCTGTGCCCGAATGCGCGCAGCAAAGTCGTGATAAGGAACTTGCGGCGGCGGCGGCGGCGGTCGATGTAGACGTAAAGAAGGTCGTTTTGGTCGAACTGGATTTCAACCCAAGTGCCGCGGTCGGGAATCAGGCGGAAAGAATAGAGCATCTTGTCCGAGCTGTGGAGAGTCTGCTCGAAGCAGATACCGGGGCTGCGGTGCAACTGGCTGACGACTACGCGTTCGGCTCCGTTTACGATGAAGCTGCCGCTCTTGGTCATCATATTGATGTCGCCCATGAAAATTCTTTCGTCCTGCGTGCGGTCTTCCTCGCGCAGACGGAAAGTTACATGCAAAGCAACGGAATATGTCGCGCCTTCTTTAATGCATTCTACTTCGCTCATCTTCGGGGGAACGAGGTCGTAGGATACGTATTCGAGCTTGTGTTTGCCGTCGTAGCTTTCTATCGGGAAAATTTCGCTGAAAACTGCGTGCAGACCCACTTGCCTGCGCTTTGAGGGCGGAACGTCCATTTGAAGGAAGTCCACATAGGAATTGAGCTGGTTCTCAATGAGATTCGGAAGCGGTATCACTTCCTTCAATTTTCCAAAGTTCTTTCGCTCTGACATATTTTTGGAGATGCTTTGTTGTTTGGATTCTTTAAAAATTTTGCGAAACATCGCTCCCGATTTTTTCTTTTGTACCTGCGTTGCACATAAAGTCGCAAAAACGCAATGTTCACCCGTGAAGACGCCATTGATTGACGTGCAGATACACTAAAACTGTACCCGTTGGGCTGATTGCGGCAGGTTTTTTCGGTTGGCTAAATTCACCGACAAATAATCACCGATAAAACGCCACCCCGATGTTTCGCAAAATTTTTAAAGAACTTAATTTTTTATCCCGCATTTTGCCGCTTCGGGATTTTTAAGCGGAAAAAGCGGACAGCCGCGAAGCCCCGTATTTTTCAGAGCTTCGCGGACTCTCCGCGAAAATTTTAATGTCGCAAAACCAAAGCCGATTACTTGACTTCGACTTCTGCGCCTGCGTCCTTGAGCTTCTTTGCGAGCTCTTCGGCTTCCGCCTTGGAAACGCCTTCCTTGATGGCCTTCGGAGCGCCTTCGACGAGAGCCTTGGCTTCTGCCAAACCGAGCGAAGTGATGCCGCGAACTTCCTTAATGATGGCGATCTTCTTGGAAGCGTCAACTGCCTTGAGGATAACGTCGAACGAATCCTTTTCTTCAGCGGGAGCTGCCGCTGCGCCGCCAGCAACAACTGCTACGGGAGCTGCTGCGCTTACGCCCCACTTGTCTTCGAGCTCCTTAACGAGAGCTGCAATGTCGAGAACGGAAAGGCCGCTGAGCCATTCGATAACCTGATCTTTTGTGATGTCTGCCATTTTTATTTTCTCCTTTGAACGCTTAGCATTCCGTTGGGAATATTTAAGGGGCGTCGCCCCCTAAGCTTGTCCTTTAGTTGTTTTTGTTTGCCGCGATACAGACGACAGATAAGTCCGCACGCGACGTAAATTTCGATTCAAAAGCGGGTCTACGCAACCCGCCGATAGAGTACTTGACTACTCCGCCTTGCCTTCGAGCTTTTCCGCGTGCACGAAAAGTACGCGAACCATCTGCTTTGCGGGGGTCGAGAGCAGGGAGAGGAACTGGGCGCGGAGTTCGGGGAGCGAGGGGAGGCTGCCGAGGTGTTCGACTTCCGCCTTGTCCATTACTTTTTCGCCGAGCAAACCGAGCTTTACGGTTGCGTTTTCCCTGTCCTTAAAGAAGTTTACAACCGCCTTTGCAACAGCCGCCGCATCGTCGCCGCCGCTGATGATACCCGTCGGACCTTGGAGGATTTCCGAGAAGTCGGGGAGGTTGAGTTCTTTTGCCGCGAGGGCGATAATCGAGTTCTTTGCGATGTGGTATTGCGCGCCGACCGCTGCGAGAGCCTTGCGGAATTCGGCGACGTTAGCAACCGTAACGCCCGTGAAGTTTACAAAGAAAACGTGTTCGGACGCTCCGAGTGTCGCGCGGGCTTCGTCGAGAAGATATTTCTTTTCTGGTCTCATTGTAATATTTCTCCTCCCTTATTCGGCAACTTCGCTGAGGGCGACTTTTACGCCCGGGCTCATTGTCGAGCTGATTGTTATGGAGTTGATGAACTTGCCCTTAATCATTTCGGGACGTGTCGCCGCGACGCTCGCGAGAGCCGCTTTCGCGTTTTCGAGGAGCTTGTCGTTGGCGAAGCTGCGCTTGCCGACTACGACGGAAAGGTTTGCGGTTTTGTCCATCTTGTATTCTACGCGGCCGCCCTTGACTTCCTTGATTGCGGCTTCGACTTCGTCGGTAACAGTGCCGCTCTTGGGATTGGGCATGAGGCCTCTGGGGCCGAGGATACGCGCGAGCTTGCGGACTTCCTTCATTGCGGAAGTTGTAGCTACGGCAACGTCGAATTCCATCCAGCCGCCTTCGATTTCCTTGATGAGGTCTTCGAGACCCGCTTTGTCTGCGCCCGCTGCGAGTGCGGAATCGGCGTGGTCGGTGAAGACAATCACGCGGACTTTTTTGCCGCTACCGTTGGGCAGACGTACCGTGCCGCGAACCATTTGGTTGCTCTGCTTGGGGTCTACGTTGAGTTTGAACGAGAGCTCGACGGTTTCGTCGAAGCCCGCTTTCGGCATAGCCTGAAGGGTCGCTACTGCGTCGGCGAGAGTTGCCGGCGTCTGGGCGAGGGCTTCGGCGGCCTTCTTGTATCTTTTGCTTCTTTTAACCATTTTGACTTGTTTTGTTGTCTCCTGCTTTTATGCAGTGCGGTTTTTGTTGTTCGGGGAATTTTTTCAAAAACTCCCGTAAAAAAATGCATTCTTTATAAAACGGGAAATTCGGCAACGCATTTTTGCGCGCTGCCGAAGTCCGAAAGATTAGCCAATAACTTCAATGCCCATCGAACGAGCCGTGCCTTCGATGATTTTGCAGGCGGCTTCGAGCTTGTCGGCGTTGAGGTCCTTTTCCTTAATCTTTACGATTTCCTTGATTTGCGCCTTGGTTACCTTGCCGACCTTGTCGACATTGGGCTTTGCGCTCGCGGTTGCGACGCCCGCCGCTTTCTTGAGCAGGACTGCCGCCGGCGGCGACTTGAGAATGAACGTAAAGGACTTGTCCTGATAGACAGAAATGATAACGGGCAAGACCATACCTGCCTGATCCTTCGTGCGGGCGTTGAATTCTTTGCAGAATCCCATGATGTTTACGCCTGCCGCACCGAGTGCGGGGCCTACCGGCGGCGCAGGATTGGCGGCACCGGCGGGGAGCTGCAACTTGATTTGTTTTACTACTTTCTTTGCCATTTTTGTTTTTCCTAAGAATTATTTTTGCGCTTGAGGCTGTGCGTAAATTTTCGTGCGTAAAAAATTTATTTGGAGGATTCCTCCGCTCTCGAGACCTGCCAGTATTCCAGCTCGACGGGCGTAAGTCTGCCGAATATCGAAACGCTGACTTTGAGTTTTCCCTTTTCGGGGTCGATTTCGTCGATTTTCCCGACCAAGCTGACGAAGGGGCCGTCGTTGATTTTGACGTTTTCGCCGACCATAAAGGAAACCTTCGGCTTTTCCGTGTCCTTGGACTGGCTGATTTGCTCGAAAATTCTGTCGACTTCCGCCTTTTTCAAGGCAATCGGGCGGTCGCCGCCCATAAAATTGATGATTCCGTTGATTCCGCGGACGAAGTACCACGGTTTTTCCAAAAAGTTTTCGTCGTCGTCGTAGAGTTTTACGCGGACGAAGATGTAGCCAGGGTAGAGATTGCGCGTATTGACGCGCTTTTTGCCGTTCTTGATTTCGGATACCGTCTCGGTGGGCAGGAGAATGTCTTCCTTCGAGATGTATTCGCCCATATCTTCGATATCTATCTGACGCTTGAGCGATTCGACGGCTTTCTTTTCCATATTGGAACGCGTTTGAACCGCGTACCATTTACGATTGTCGCTTACTTCGGAATCCATAATTATTTTCCGCCCCTTACCAGCGAGGTCAACAAATCGACTACGTTATATATGGAGAAGTCTGCGAGGCTTACGAATATGCCAAGCAAACCAATCGCAACAAACACAACAAGCACCGAATTTCCGAGTTCGGCGCGTGTCGGCCACGCGGCTTTTTTAAGCTCCGTGGCGGTCTCATGATATAATTGTCTGGCTTTGCGGAATGGATTTGTCATTTTTTGTCTGCGATTGCCGCTTTGACGAAGCTTTTTATTGCCTTCGTACTCTTCGCCCCGCTTGCGCGCGGCGGGTTAAAGAACAACAGGGGCTGAGGGACTCGAACCCCCAACACGCGGTTTTGGAGACCGCTGCTCTACCAATTGAACTAAACCCCTATTTATAAAAATTGTTGCGTTTTATACTATATCGCGTTCCAGTCAAGAAAAATTTTTCGGAATTGCGATTTCGTTAGACGCCAAAGCCAGAAGGGCGTTTTGCCCTTCTGGCGAATGTCTCAATTCGTGAAACTAAGCGATGATTTCCGAGATACGACCCGCGCCGATGGTGCGGCCGCCTTCACGGATTGCGAAACGCTGACCTTTTTCCATAGCAATCGGCTTCTGGAGCTCGATTTCGATGGAGAGGTTGTCGCCCGGCATAACCATTTCGGTGCCTTCGGGGAGTTTGCAGACGCCGGTGACGTCGGCAGTGCCGAAGAAGAATTGCGGACGATAGTTCGAGAAGAACGGAGTGTGGCGGCCACCTTCGTCCTTAGTGAGGACGTAGATTTCAGCCTTAGCCTTGGTGTGGGGAGTGATCGAACCAGGCTTTGCGAGAACCTGGCCGCGCTGGATTTGGTTCTTTTCGATACCACGGAGGAGCAAGCCGACGTTGTCGCCCGCCTGACCTTGGTCGAGGAGCTTGCGGAACATTTCAACGCCAGTTACGGTCGTCTTGAGCGTTTCGCCCATACCGATGATTTCGACTTCGTCGCCAACCTTGACAACGCCGCGTTCGATACGGCCAGTAGCAACTGTACCACGACCAGTGATCGAGAACACGTCTTCGATGCTCATCATGAAAGGCTTGTCGATCGGGCGCTGGGGTTCGGGAATTTCGGAGTCGATAGCGTCCATGAGCTGGTCGATGGACTTTACGCCGAATTCGGTGCCTTCGAGTGCGCCGAGAGCCGAGCCGTGAATGATCTTGATTTCGTCGCCCTTGTAGTTGTACTTGTTGAGCAAGTCGCGAACTTCCATTTCAACGAGTTCGAGCAGTTCCTTGTCGTCGACGAGGTCGCACTTGTTGAGGAACACTACGATTTGCGGTACGCCGACCTGACGTGCGAGCAGAATGTGTTCGCGGGTCTGGGGCATCGGGCCGTCTGCAGCGGAAACTACGAGGATTGCGCCGTCCATCTGGGCAGCACCCGTAATCATGTTCTTAACGAAGTCCGCGTGGCCGGGGCAGTCAACGTGCGCGTAGTGGCGGGTGGGAGTTTCGTATTCGACGTGAGCGACTGCGATTGTAACCGTCTTGGTTGCGTCGCGAACAGTGCCGCCCTTAGCAATGTCCTGATAGGACTTAAATTGAGCCAGGCCCTTGTCCGACTGAACCTTCAGGATTGCGGTCGTGAGAGTAGTCTTACCGTGGTCGATGTGACCGATGGTGCCGACGTTTACGTGTGGTTTCGTTCTGACGAATGATTCTTTCGACATGGTTCTTTCGGTTTTCTTTTGATAGGTTTTGTTGATGACTTTATTCGGGCGAGCCCCAGAGCGGATTTGAACCGCCGACCCCGTCCTTACCAAGGACGTGCTCTACCTACTGAGCTACCGGGGCGATGCCGAATAAAAGCCGCCAGTTATCTGGCGTTTTTAATTGAAAGTTATTGACGATGTATTTTCTTTCTTTGCGCGTCAATCTTTTTTTTATAATTTTTTTTACATTTTTTCGGGCTGCCAAGCGGGGTTGGCTGCGGCAAAGAAAAATTCCTTGCGCGGATTCGTATTTTCGCTACTTCGTGGGAATATGAAAATCGGGAAGGCTGACGTTGAAATTCGGCGGACGAACATGGGGCGTCTCGCGGCGGATTTTTACGACGCTGAAAAATTTCTGCCTCTTTGCCGCGCGTGTCCGAATTTCGGGAAAATGTATTCCTGCCCTCCGTTTGAATCAGTCCCTGCAGTCTTTTCGGACGCAAAGGCAAAATGCACTCTCCTGCTCGCCGAAGTTTCCACGGCGGATTTCGCGCGGCGCGACGGAGAGGGAGTTGCGGAATTTACAAAAAGAATCTCCGACTGCGTGCGCGGGGATTTCGACAAATACCTGCTCTCGGAGGAAGCAACCGAGTCCGCGCGCAGACTCGCGTTTTTTGCGGGCTCGTGCGCGAACTGCCCGATTGTACCCTGCCCGCGTGGCGCAAAGAAAAAATGCCCGCGCCCAGACTTTTTGCGCCCGTCGCTCGAAGCGTACGGATTCGACGTTGCGGGGATTATCCGCGAATTCTTCGGCAGGACGCTCGAGTGGGCGGCAAAAGAAAAACCTCCGCAAACATTGCGGCTCTTGGCGGCGATTGCGGAGCTTCCGCGAGTATCGTAAGCGGGAGTCCGCCAAACTTGCGGTGCGCCCCGCGAAGCTCCAATCCGAAGCGAACAAAAAAGGCAACCCGAGTTTCGGATTGCCTTTTTATTTTTTGCGTATTGCGCGGTTCTACCGTTTACGCGAACCGCAACCGCGTTTTGTGCCGCGCGTTTTTGCGCGTTGCGATTTTTTGCTCAACGCGGGCGCGTTGGCGTTATTTTTTGACGCACTCGAAGGGGAATGCGGGCAGGTCTGTATTGGAATAGAGCCAGACTTGCGGTTTCGCCCACGGCTTCCAGAGATAGCGAACCGCCGTCGGAGTGCCCGCGCCGTCGGGGGCGGCGACGAATACGCGCTTGCCGCGGATTTCGGGAATCGCCTCGACCCACTTGCCGTCGATTTCAAGCTCGAAGCCGCGCGGTTCGCCCTTGCCGACGAGCTTTCCGCCGAACGTGTCGAATTTCACCAAAACGCCGCCTTTTTTGAAGTCCGCCGAAACGAACTCGGGCGCGAACGCCTCGGCTTTCTCCATTTTCTTTTTATTATATACCGACTTCTCGGCGAGCTTGGCGACGCGTTGCCCGACGAGCGTTTTGTCGTGCGGGTGGACGTCGTTTTCGTAGCCAGTGTCGATTGTATTTGCAATCTGCGCGTACTTCAGATTTCTGACCGCCGAAAGCTGCTGCGAGCGCAGGGGCGCCCAGAGTTTCCCGCCGCCGAACGACGGCAGCGCGACGCTCAAGAACCAGAGCTTTTCGTCGCCCCATTTTTCGCGCCAAGCGTTCACCATATTTTGGTACATCGCGCCGAACGAGTCTACCGCAGGCTTGTTGCCGCCGCCGTATCCGCTTTCTTGCTCGCCCTGATACCAGACGACGCCACGCGCGGCAATTCCCGCCATCGGCGCAACCTTGGCGTTCCAGTGCTGCACGGGAACATCGTGGGTTCTGTAGGGCGTAAACGGCAACGGGTACGCGAGTTTGTTCCAGTCGTAGGGCGGACGCGGCTTGCCTTCGGCGTCGGCTTTTTTGCATGCCGCCTCGTGTTCGGCGAGATTCTTTTTATATGTCGCAAGACGCTTCGGGTATTCGCCGCTTTTGACGTATGCTTCGGAATCCTTCAGATACTTTTGATAGTAGCCCTTTTGATAGGGGACGGTTTCGATATATTCCTGCGGAGTCCAGCACGCCATTAAAGTGCCGCCCATTGCGGTTTGAACCAAACCTACGGGGACGTTCAAATCGTTGAGCAGTTTTTCGCCGAAATAGAAGCCGACTGCCGAGTAGGACTGGACGTTCTGCGGGGTGGTGAGCTCCCAGTGAGCCTCCGCGCCGAAGTCGGAGAGGGGCTTTTCGGACATCGCTCCCTGACTCATTTTGAAGTAGCGCAAATTTGGATAGTTCGCGCGCGCGGTGGCGTCTTTCACGTCTTCGGTAACTTTGAGAGTCCACTGCATATTGCTCTGACCGCTCAGAATCCAGAGTTCGCCGACGAGCACGTTTTTGATTGTCGCGGAAAGCTTGCCGTTTTCGTAGACGAGCATATCGCGCGGCGTGGCGGACGCCTTGAGCGGCTTGAGCGAGAGCGCCCATTTGCCGTCCGCGCCCGCGGTCGTCGATTTCTTCTGCCCCGCGAATTCGATTTCAACCTTCGCGTCGGGGTCGGCAGTGCCCCAGAATTTGGCGGGTTTTTCGCGCTGGACAAGCATATTGTCGGAGAATATGCGCGGCATTTTAACCGCAGCCTCGAGCGCGGACGCCGCGAGCAATGCGGCGCACAGAACGATTGAATTTATCGCGATTTTTCTCATTTCGTTTCCTCGAATTTAAATGTGAACAGGGGCGTGTTTTGGTTGTTGTAAATCCAGACGTCGGGTTTTGCCCAGCCTTTCCAGAGATAGCGCACGCCCTCGGGCTTTGCCGAAGAGTCCGCCGCCGCTACGAACACGCCGTTTTTGCGCAATTCGGGCTTGCCCTCGACCCATTTGCCGTCGATTTTCAGCTCGAAGCCGCGCGGCTCGCCCTTGCCGACGAGCTTTCCGCCGAATGCGTCGAGCTTCACGAACGCTCCACCCTTTTTGTATTTGACGGAAACTGCGCGGGGAGTCGGGAGAATCGAAGAGTAGCCGTAGAGGTTTCTGAGGGCGATTTCCTCGGCTCTGTGCCCGACGAGCGTCTTGTCGTGGGGGTGGACGTCGAACTGCCAGCCAGTGTCGATTATGTTTGCGCAGGCGGCGTTGCCGAGCGCGTCGGCGGCTTCGACCTGCAATGCGCGCACGTGCGGCCAAGCGGGCGACTTGTCCTGCGAGGGCAGCTGGATTGCGAGGAAGAAGAGGTTTTCGTTGCCCCATCTCGCGCGCCAAGCCCTTACCATATTTTTATAGACTTCGCCGAAAGTAAACGAGGGCGACCATTGCGGATCCATACCCCAAGCGTCGCTTTCGCCCTGATACCAGAGAACGCCGCGCGCGGTGAATCCCGCAACGGGGGCGACTTTGGCGTTCCAGTGCCAAATCGGAATCCCGTTGACCGAAACGTGGGTGTGCTTGAGAGGCGTGCTGACTCTGAAATCCCACAAAGTCGGGCGCGGCTTGCCCTCGGCGTCGGCTTTTTTACAGGCGGCGTCGTACTTTTCGCGGCGGATTTTCATCTCGGCGACTTTCTTTTCGTACCCGCCGTTATTGAGGTATTCGTCGCGCTCCTTTTTATATGTGGCGAACCATCTTTTTTCGAACGGGACGTTTTCCGCCCATTCCGCCGGAGTCCACGCGCGCATCGGCGTGCCGCCCATTGCGGTGTCCACGAGCGCGACGGGGATTTTCAGGTCTTTCATCAGCTTTTCGCCGAAGTAGAACCCGACCGCGCTGAATTTGCCAGACACTTTCGGCGAAGAGTGAATCCACTTGCCGTTGGGAATGGAAAATTGTTCGGTTTCGGTGTTGAGCCCGCTGGGCATGTCGAAGTAGCGCAGGAGCGGGTAGTCGGAGCGCGCTATTGCCTCCTTGGCGTCGTCGGTATTTACGACAATCCATTCCATATTGCTCTGACCGCCCAAAATCCAGACTTCGCCAACAAGTATGTCGCCGACTTTCTTCGCGGCTTTGCCGTTTTCCGAAACCGTCATTTCGCGCGGTTCGGCGGAGGCGGGCATTGCGTCGAGGAACAGAAACCATTTCCCCTTTGCGTCCGCCTTTGTGGACTTTTTCTGCCCCGCGAACTCGACGCCGACTTCGGCGTTGGGTTCGGACATACCCCAGATTTTAACGGGCTTTTCGCGCTGGAAGACTGCGCCGTCCGAGAACAATTCGGGAAGTTTTATTTCCGCCGACAAAACTGCCGCCGCAAAAAACGTGCCGCAAATGGCGGCGTATTTTGATATGCGTATTTTCATATTTTTACTGTTTCCTATTTTTCAATTTGAAAGTCGAATACGGGAAGCCCGCCGTCGGTAAAGAGCCAGACTTCGGGTTTTGTCCATTCTTTGTAGGCATAGCGCACGCCCTCGGGAGTCGCCGAGCCGTCGGGGCTTGCGACGAACACGGACGCGCCCGACCTGATTTCGGGCTTTGCCGCGACCCACTTGCCGCCGATTTTCAGCTCGAAGCCGCGCGGCTCGCCGTTGCCGACGAGCTTTCCGCCGAATGTGTCGAATTCCACAACCGCCCCGCCCTTTTCGTATTTTGCGGACTTCGCCACGGGGGAGTCGCAGACTGCCGACTTGTCGCCGTACGCCGACGCCATTGCGGCGCGCTCCAGACGCAGGGAAATCGGGCGTTTGTCGGCGGGATGAATGTCCTTTTGCTCGCCAGTGTCGATTGTGCAGACGAGCTTGGAGTTCGGGACGGATTTGCAGCCGTCGCGCTGCGCGGTGCGGATAAGCGGCCAGTTTTTGCCGTCCACATATGAGACGAGCTCGACGGCAAGCCACGGCATTTCGGCGCGCGAGTCGCCCCACTTTTCGCGCCAAATATCGACGAGAATTTTAAACTGTTCAATAAATCTCGCGGCAGAGTCGTCCGAATTGCCTTCGCCCTGATACCACAGGAATCCGCGCGCCGTGTAGCCCGCTATCGGCGCGACTTTGGCGTTCCAGAATACCGCGGGGGCGTTGAAGATATACAACATCGGCGATTCCGGCGTCGGAGGAACATCCATCCAATTGCGTCGGGGAATTTTTTTCTTTTCCGCCTTCGCCTTTTTTACCGCCGCTTCGTATTCCGCCGTCCGCTCGTCGTATGCCGCCTTGGCCTTTTCGAAGCCGCCTTTGCGCCAGTCGACCATCTTTTCGTCAAACTCGGCGCGGCGTTTTTTGAGGTATTCGGACTTGCCCATTACTTCGAAGGGAATCCAAGTTTCCATTCGCGTGCCGCCCCTCGCGGTGAAGACGAGCCCAACGGGAACGTTGAGGTCTTTGTTGAGCTCGCGCGCAAATTCGTAGCCGATTATGCTGAAGTTTTGAACCGCGCCGCCTTCGGCTTTGCGCCATCTGGCGGTCGGGGCAACGTCGTTTTTGGGAGTTGCGTATACTATATCGGAGGTGTTTTCGAAGTAGCGTATTACCGCGTTGCCTGCGGGGCGTTTCATATTCCAACGCCACGAGTACGACATCTGCATATTGCTCTGCCCCGCCAAGACCCAGACTTCGCCAACGAGTATGTCGCGAAAAGTCTTTGCGGGTTTGCCGTTTTCGGAAACGACCATCTCGCGCAATTCGGTTGAAGCGGAAAGCGGGTCGAGGACGACTTCCCATTTGCCGTCGGCAGCAGCCGTAGCGGTTTTTTTCTGTCCAGCGAATTCGACGCCCACCTGCGCGTTCGGTTCGGCAGTGCCCCAGATTTTGACGGGCTTTTCGCGCTGAAGCAGCATATCGTCCGAGAATATGCGCGGCATTTTTATTTCGGCGTATGCCGAAAGCGCGGCAATCGACGCCAAGAGTATATACAAATTTTTCCCCATATGTTGTTTTCCGTAAAATATGCGCGGATAAAGACAACTCTCCCCCGCTTATTGGTAAATGTAATATTATGCGGGTTTTTGTGTCAAAACAAAACGGCGCGGGCGGGGGTAAATCCCTAACGGCATTTTTGTAACCATTGACGGATTCTTCAAATTTAGGGAAATGTCCGCATGTAGAAACAAAGAATTGATTTGCGGGAAATTTTTCCGAATAATTGTACGAGAATATGATTATAGACGAACGCAAAATCGGGAAAATCGCAAAGGAGAGGACGAACTCCGCAAAGGGTTTCGTGCCGTCGCTGAAATTTGCGCGCCAAGGCTCGAAGCGCGCCAAGGCGTTCGAGAGAGTCCGTTTGGCGGTCGGGATATTCGTCGCACTGGCGATGGCGTTTGCGTCGCTCGCGCTCTTGTGGACGCTCGCACAAGAGGCGGGCAAGGGAGTTCAAACCGCCCAGACCCGCGCGAATCTGCGCCCCCCGAATGCGTCCGACGTTCAGGTAATCTTCAAGCCTGCCCAAGCGAAATGAAGCGCGCGGACGAACTGGTTTTCGAGCGCGGGCTGGCGGAAAGCCGCTCGAAGGCGCGCGCGCTTGTCGAGGAGGGCTGCGTGTTCTGCGGCGGCAAGTGTGTCGACAAGCCATCGCGCAAGCTGCCCGACGATGCGGAGATTTCGGTTTCGTCAAATGCGCAAACGCTCAAATACGTCTCGCGGGCAGGGCTTAAGCTGGAGGGCTTTTTGGAGAAATTTTCCGTAGACGTTCGAGGGAAGGACATCTTGGACGCGGGGGCGTCGACGGGCGGATTCACCGACTGCGCGCTGGCGGCGGGGGCGAAGTCGAGCGTCTGCGTAGACGTGGGCAGCAACCAGCTCCACCCGAAAATCGCCGCCGACCCGCGCGTAATAAATATGGAGAAAACCGACATCCGCTCGCTGACTCCCGCGAATTTCGGAGGAAAGACTTTCGACTTCATCTGCGCGGATTTGTCGTTCATTTCGCTCGAAAAGGTTTTCGGGAACATTTGGGGGCTGCTTTCCGAGGGCGGAGAGGCGGTGTTGCTGGTAAAGCCGCAATTCGAAAGCGCGCCCAAGCTAATGCGACTGCGCGGCGGAGTGCTCAAGTTGGAAGAGAGCCTCGCCGCGCTCGAAAAGGTGCTCGAGTTTGTCGAAAAAGATTTCCCCGACGCCGAGATTTTCGGAAAAATGCCCTCGCCAATTCGCGGCGGCGACGGCAACACCGAGTTTTTAATCGGGGCGCGGAAGCGGAAAACCGAGGGCGGGAAAAGCGCAAAATAAATGTCGTTGAAATATTCCCGATTTTCCGACATACTCGCGCTATGTTTTTGAAAAGGGAAAAAGAATTGATGTTTTTCGGGCTTTCCCCGAACCAACGCTCTTTCGAAGGGGTGGGACTGTTTTTGACAATTTACATCGGCGCGTCGCTCTTCGCGGCGGTTCTCTCCGCGCCCGCGTACTGGGGGATTGAATGGCTACATTCGATAAACCCGACCGAAACGACAAAGTGGCTGCTTGGCAAGCGCATCGACGTGTATTACGACAGACTCCGCTGGGCGCCGATTATCCTCGGGCTTCCGTGGATGATGAAACGGTGCGGGCTGTTTTCGCTCTCGAACCTCGGGCTGAAACTCGGGCTTAAATCGGCTTGGCAGTTCTTCGGGTATTTCGCGTTCGGGCTGTGTCTGGCGGCGGGCATCTACGCGCTCCAATACGGCTTCGGGATTTCGACGTTGCATTCCGACTTCTCCGCGTCAAAGCTCCTGCCGATTTTCCGCGACGCCGCAATCGGCGCGTGCGCCGTGGCTCTCTTGGAGGAAGTCGTGATGCGCGGGCTTATCATGCGCTCGTTCTACACGGCAATCGGGGCGATGAGCGGGGTTATGATAAGCTCGCTGTTTTTCGCCTACAAACATTTCAAAGTGCCGAGTTCCATATGGAAAAATTTGCCCGACGGCGGCGCGGCGACGTGGGATATGGGGTTTTTCGTGGCGTGGTACGATACTGCGGGGATCGCCTACACTTTCAAATTCGCCGAATTCGCGGGGCTGTTTATGTTCGGCGTCGTGCTCTGCCTTTTGTATATTAAGACGAAGTCGCTGTGGCCGTGCGTGGGCTTCCACGCGGGGCTTGTTTTCTGCATGATGGTCTACCGCGAAACATTTTCGAGAACGGCGAATGCGGCAAAACAGTGGCTCGGGGGCGCGGGAATGACCGACGGGTGGCTCGCGCTGATTCTGCTGACCGCGATTTCCGCGTATCTAATCGCAGCCTGCCGCAAGAGGCAAAACGGGCAATGATTCCCGAACTACTAAGCCCCGCGAGGGACGTCGAGACCGCCAAATGCGCAATTCTGGCGGGCGCGGACGCTGTGTATATCGGCGCGCCAAAATTCGGAGCGAGAAAGGACGCGGCGAATTCGGCGGAGGACATAGCGCAGCTTTGCAAATTCGCACATCTGTACGGCTGCAAAGTGTACGTCGCCCTAAACACAATTTTATTCGACAGTGAAATCGAAAGCGCGGCGCGGCTTTGCGAAACCCTCTGGGACGGCGGCGCGGACGCAATCATAGCCCAAGACCTCGGGCTGCTCGGGGCGGCCGACAGGCGCGTAAAATTCCACGCCAGCACGCAGTGCAATATCGACTCGCCCCAAAAGGCGAAATTCCTCGAAAAGGCGGGCTTCGCCGCAGTCGTGCTCGCGCGCGAAACGGGGCTTGCGCAAACCGCTGAAACCGCGAAAACGGTCTCCGTTCCGATTGAATGCTTTGCCCACGGCGCGCTTTGCGTGTCGTACAGCGGGCAGTGCTATTTAAGCTACGCAATCGGCGGACGCAGCGGCAACAGGGGCGAGTGCGCCCAGCCCTGCCGAATGCTCTACGAATTCGCCGACGCCGACGGCAAAAGAATCGCCCCGCCCGCCTATTATCTGTGCCTGCGCGATATGAACAGAATTGGCAGGCTTTCGGATATGCTCGACGCGGGGGTGTCGATTTTCAAAATCGAGGGACGGCTCAAGGACGCCGCGTACGTGAAAAACATAACCGCCGCATACCGCGCCGCGCTCGACGAACAGCTGAAAAAGCGCAACCTGCCGAGGGCGTCTTTCGGGGAGACGCAAATAGCGTTCGCGCCCGACCCGCAAAAATCCTTCAATCGCCTCTTTTGCACATACCATTTGGACGGCATAGAAAAGGGCTGCTCGAGCTTCCAAACCCCGAAGGCGCGCGGCGAATACATCGGGACGATAAAAAAATCCTTCGACGGCGGATTCGTCTTCCCGCGCGCCGAAAACGTATTTTCAAACGGCGACGGACTGTTTTTCGACATTGGCGGAAACAAAAACGGATTTGGCGCGGCGGTGCGCTCGGTTGACGGCGAAAAAGTCTTCGTGGGGCGCCCCGACGAGCGCGTAAAAATTCCCCCGAACGCAAAAATTTTCAGAAACCGTGACGTGAAATTCGAGGAGCAACTCGCCGCGAAAATTTCACGCAAAATGGCGGTGGAAATCGAAGTCGCGCAAACGGAAGACGAATACGTTTTCAAAATTTCGACAGCCGACGCAAGAAACGCGTCCGCCGAAATCCGCATAAAAACCGCCGACCTGCAAACCGCGCAAAATCCAGAATCGGCGGCGCGGCGGCTGGAGGAGTCGCTCGCAAAACTCGGAGACACGGCGTTCAGGGCGGACTGCGTGAAAATCGGGCTGCAAACTTTCCCGCACTTGCGTGCAGCCGACGCAAACGCGCTGCGCAGGGAGCTAATCGGGAAGTTAGAGGCGGAAATTCTCGCGCAATACGAAAAGGCGCGGACAAGCTACGTCCGCCCCCTGCCCCAAAAATGCGCCAACCAACCCCGCCCGCCGTTCGACTGCGACGCCCGCGCAAACGTATCCAACAAATACGCGCGCAAATTCTACGAGTCGCTCAGCGTAAACATAACGTCCAACGCGCCCGAAGCCGGCGGCGACTTGGATTCAATCCCGCTGATGCGCACGCGCCATTGCATTTTAAGGGAGCTTGGTATGTGCAAAAAATCGGGCAAATTGTGCGGCAACTTCAAAGAGCCGTTCCGCCTGAAATCCGCCGACGGCGAATTCAAAATTACCTTCGACTGCAAAAACTGCCAAATGCTGCTTCGGGGAATTTAACTGTTAAAAAAAATAAGCCGCTTTTTCGCTTGTTCCAAAATCCAACCAAAAATATTTTTCCCTTTATATGAAAATTATTTTATTGCAGATTTTGACATTGCTAACGGCTTCGTTTTTGTATGCGCAAACGCCGATAAAAAACGTCGATACCATAGCGGGGGAAATTTCGATATCGGGGGAGGCAGAAAATTGGGACGTATCCGTCTTGCTAAAACCCGAGCAGAACGAAACGCAAGAGATGGAAATCGTCCTGTCCGCAAAAAAAGGCGAACTTCCGCCGCCGGAACTAAAACTTTCATGGAGCGTCCCGCAAACGGACATTCACGCTCGGTGGCATTCGTCCGTCGGATACGGAAACATCGCGCCAGAATGGGATCGTGTATTGGAATCGAGCCTCGAAAAACAAACTCCGATACTCGCGCTGCTCGGCAAGGACAACTCAAACCGCCTTACATTTGCATGTTCCGAGGGCATAAGAAAAGTTGGAATGAAGGCGGGCATATACGAAGAAACTTCCGACATCATTTGCGAAATCCGTCTTTTCTCCGAAAAAGAATCGCCGATTGCAGCCTACAAAATGTCCGTTTTTTTCGACAAACGCAGGCAAAATTTTGTCGAAACTATCCAGTCAGCCGCGCGTTGGCTCGAAAAATTTCCCGAAAACCGCCCGCTAAAGTCTCCCGACGATGCCTTTAAACCGTTTTATTCGACTTGGTATTCGTACCACCATAAATTCTCCGCGGCGGACATCGAAAAAGAATGCGCACTCGCCTCAAAATACGGAATGAAAGGCGTAATAGTCGACGGCGGCTGGTACAACGATACAAACAAACGCGGTTGCTATTTCTGGGGCGACGGGAAGGCCTCGAAGGTAAAATTCCCCGATATGAAAGAACACGTGGAGAAAATCCACAAGATGGGAATGAAGTACATTCTGTGGTTCGGAGTCCCGCTCGTAGGTTATGGCAGCGATGCATCGCATCGCTTCGAAGGCAAATATATCCGCGACGAAAAGTGCATAGACTGCCGCGCGCTCGACCCCCGTTTTCCCGAGGTGCGCGAATACATAATCTCCACCTGCGAAAAAATCCTCACCGAATACGACATAGACGGATTCAAATTCGACTTCATCGACCTATTCAACTGGCAGGGCAAAGACCCCGCAATCGCCGAGAGCTACGCGGGGCGCGACATAAAAAGCCTGCCAATTGCCGTGGACTTCCTGCTATCCTCCCTTCAAGAGAGACTTGCGAAAATAAAAAAAGGATTGCTGATAGAATTCAGGCAGCCGTACATAGGGTCGGCAATCCGCAAATATGGGAATATGTTCAGAGTCATCGACTGCCCGTCCGACGCGCCGACAAACTTGCGCAACTCGGTAAATATTAGACTTACAAGCGGCGACTCCGCCGTGCATTCTGATATGGTGGAATGGAACTACACGACCTCCGCAGAAGACGCCGCAAGGCAACTTTTGGCTGTACTCTTTACCGTTCCGCAAATTTCGGTAAAGATAGCGGAAATACCCGAATCGCACCGCGCTATGCTGAAATTTTACATGAATTTCATCACGGAAAATTCGGATATTTTATTGAAAGGCAAGTTTACGCCGCGTTTGCCCGCACAAAATTATCCCCAAGTCTCGGCAAACAAAAACGGCAGAACAATCGTTGTCGTTTACGGGGAAAATCAGGTTGTCGATTTGCCTGCAAGCGGAATATGCCATATCTTCAATGCGACAAGCTGCGGCAAAATTACCGTTAAATCGCCCGCAAAATTCAGCGGAAATGCCTTCGACGTTTACGGTAAAAACGCAGGGACAATACAAAATCCCGCCGGACTCGCCGAAGTAGACGTCCCGATTTCGGGCGGAGTAAAATTGACCATCGGGCAGTAGACGCGAAAGCGATACGATTCGACGTTTCTGTTTGCAATCCAGCGCAAAATATTGCGACAATATTCTTCGCGAAATTTGTCGCATTTTTTATGACTGCGCTTGAACACATCGGAAAACAATGAATCAAAAAATTCTTCTGGGTAGCGGGAAAATCCGCAAACGCGTCGCGGAACTTGCGGCGGAAATCGACGCCTGGGGCGGGGAGTCGCAACGCCCCGTTTGCGCAATCTGGCTGGCGGAGGGCGCGCTATTCTTCGCGGCGGATTTGCTGAGGCTCGTACACCTGCCCGAGCTGGAAATCAACTCGCTGAAAGTTTCGTCCTACGGGAACGAAATGACCGCCCAGTCCGCCCCGAAATTGATGTCGCCCCTGCCCGAAGTGGACGGTAAAAGAGTCCTGCTAATCGACGACGTGCTGGACACGGGAAAGACGCTCGAAGAGGTTTCGAAAATTCTGAAGACAAACGGCGCGGCGGAGGTCAAAATCTGCGTGCTTCTAAAAAAGACGCGCAAAGCAAAAATTTGCCTGTCGCCCGATTTTGCGGGGTTCGAGGTCGGCAACGAATTCGCGTTCGGGTACGGAATGGACATTTACGGGACGAAAAGAGAACTCGCGGACATAATGGTTGTCGGTTAATTCGCCGCGGGGAAATCCCGATAAAAAAGAAAGGTTTTTTATTTTATGCACATAGGTTGCCATTTATCGTTTTCAAACGGATACGCCGCAATGGGACGCGAAGCGTTGTCGATAGGCGCGGACTGCTTCCAATTTTTCAGCCGCAACCCGAGAGGCGGCAAGGCAAAGGCGTTCGACAAAGCCGACGCGCAGGAGCTGAAAAACATAATGGACGAACACAACTTCGCGCCGATACTGGTTCACGCGCCCTACACATTCAATCCGTGCTCGGCGGACGCGGGGCTGCGGAAATTCGCGTACGAGGCGATGTCGGAAGACCTGCCGAAACTCGACATTTTCGGCGACAAGGGGCTTTATAATTTCCACCCAGGCTCGCACGTCGGGCAGGGAGTAGAAAAGGGAATCGAGCTGACGGCGGATTTGCTGAAGCGCGTCTACGAAAAGGAATTCAAGGCGCAGGTTTTGGTTGAAACGATGTCGGGCAAAGGCAGCGAAATAGGTTTTACATTCGAACAGGTGGCGGAAATTCTGGAGAAATCGCAAACAAACGCGGGGGTGTGTCTGGACACATGCCACATCTACTCGGCAGGGTATGATATAGTGAACGACTTGGACAAAGTGGTTGAGGATTTCGACAGAATAATAGGGCTGGAGAAGCTGAAGGCGATACATTTGAACGACAGTATGACGGGATTCAATTCAAAGAAGGACAGGCACGAAAAAATAGGGAAAGGGACGATTGGGCTGGAGGCAATAAAAAGAATAATAAAACACCCGAAATTAAAGGATTTGCCGTTTTACTTGGAGACCCCGAATGACCTCGAGGGCTACCACCAGGAAATCCTCCTCCTATCGGGCGCGTGAAATTACCGTTGATACGGCGGGCGCAAGATACTCCAGCCATAGAAATGGGCAATTTTGCTCACTATTTATTCTTTAGTTTTTGGATTGTTCGTACTCTGGGTAGGAAATAGGCGACAATTCCAAGCAGCGGGAAAAACGCACATAGATGATAGACAAAATCAATGCTCGTCAAATCCGCAATCTTCCCCAGCGACGCCGACGCAATCCCCGCCGAGCCAAACGCAAATCCGAAAAATATCCCCGAAATCAGCCCGACCTTCATCGGCAATAACTCCTGCGCATAAACCAGAATCGCCGAAAACGACGAGGAAATTATGAAACCTATTATGATGCTAAGCACAATCGTCCAGCCGAAACTCGCATACGGCATCATCAGCGCAAACGGCGCAGCCCCGAGAATCGACCACCAAATCACGAGCCTCCTGCCGATTTTGTCGCCGAGCGGCCCGCCGATAAGCGTCCCCATCGCGGCGGCGAAAAGATAGACAAAAAGCAACATTTGGGCAGTCTGGACACTCGCCCCGAACTTGCTCATCAGATAAAACGTGTAGTAGTTGGAAATGCTGACCGTGTAAAAATTTTTTGAGAAAACCAAAAACATCAAAATGAAAATGATGAACCAAACCCTGCCCGCAGACAGGCTTCCGCTCGCGCCAACCGCAACCTGCGGCTGCGGCGTTTCGGGGGCGGCTTTTCTTTCCGCCGCCCTCAGGGCAATCTGCTTGGAATACCAGCGGCAGGCGGGAATCAGCGCGATAATCGCCACAACCGCGAGCACCCCGAACTTCGCAATCCCCGCTTGCTCCCTGACAAACAGTGCCGCCAAGAGCGGGCCGAGCGAATAACCCGTCGAGCCGCCGACTTGGAAAATCGACTGCGCCAGTCCGCGGCGTCCGCCCGACGCAATCGAAGTTATGCGCGACGCCTCGGGGTGGATTACCGACGAGCCGATTCCCGAGATGAAAACCGCCCCCATCAACGGATAGACGCCTGTGGATAGCGAAATCAAAATCAGCCCGCTCATCGTGCACAGCATACCGAACGGGAGAAACCAGCCGACGGGTCGCTTGTCGAGCACATAGCCGAAAATCGGCTGCATAATCGACGACGAAATTTGGTAGGTCAGCGCGACAAGCCCGATTTCTCCGTACGTCAAATTAAGGCTCGCCTTCAGCAGCGGATAGATTGCCGAGACAATCGACTGCATCGCGTCGTTCAGCCCGTGCGCCAGCGACAACGCCGCCAGAATCCCGAGCATAAACTTTTTCTGCGAATTTTTTTCCATACATTTGAAATATCCTACTGGGCAATCTTGAAATCAAGCTTTTATGTCGGGGCGGAAAATCCCGCACCCGCGCGAATCGAAAAGCTTGCAAAACGCGCACATTTTGCGTTATATTTATATAAGAGAAGATGAAAATCAAAAGGCTCAAGATTGAAAATTTCCGCGGGATAATCGACGAAACCGTCGATTTCGACCGCTCCATGACAGTGTTCGCGGGGCGCAACGGCGGCGGGAAATCCACCATACTCGAGGCAATCGCGATAATGCTCTCGCGCGTTTCGGGGCGAATGAGCGGAAACGCGGGCAACCTGTGCGGACTTTCCGACCGCGACATCACCTACGGCAAACCCCGCTGCTCGCTCACCCTTACTCTTTCCTCCGAAACCGATTCAATCGACCTAAGTCTCGGGCGCGACCGCGACGGCAACGAATTTGAAGACACCGCCGCCGCCGATATGTGCGCGGCACGCGTGCGCGGGGTCTTTTCGCAAGTCGGCAACCCGACCGCCGAGCTCCCCGT
>DJPO01000055.1 GCA_002437405.1 Opitutia bacterium UBA6410
AAAGAATGTATGAGGAATATAAGAGAGCTGAAAGGAATGATGAAAGAGATGAAATACGAAGCGACGCAAGAGTTTGAGAGACTTGCGGAAACAATAAGCGAGTGGTTTACGCCGATAATCCGAATGTGGAGGTTTACGAAAAACAACTCAATAACGGAAGGGTTCCACAGGAAGATGAAACTGATACAACGTCGAGCCTATGGTTATAGAAACTTTGAAAATTACAGATTGAGAGTACTCGTAGAATGCGGAGTGAAACTATGAAAAACAAATTACAAAAAAATCGCTATTCCACAACATTTGGGGTTGACCCGAAAAAAACCTTGCGCGGCGGGTGTTGAATGAATAAGGGTTCATTTCAAACTCCGCCGAGTTTAGCACGTCGCCCCGCAAAGGCGCAAAAAAAGCGGCTTCCGAAGTGGAAACCGCTTTCTGAAAGTCATAGACCGCTCGAGATTCGAACTCGAAACCAATTGCTTAAAAGGCAACTGCTCTACCGTTGAGCTAGCGGTCCACTTAAATTCAATATTCTTTTGACACTACCTTTTTGATTTATCTTGGCAAGCTTTTTTTTTATTTTTTTTGAGGTTGCCGAAGGAGTCGGGATATGTTGCTTTATGCGAATATTATCGGGAAGAGCAGCCCGATTGCATTCAGGACTGCGCATGTGGTTATCGCCGCGGCGATGTCGTCGGCTACGCACCCGAGCCCGCCTTCAAAGTCCTGCATCTTGTTTATGAAAAGCGGCTTTGTGATGTCGAAAAGTCTGAAGAGCGCAAAGCCCGCCAGAACTCCCCACGCGCTGTATTGGGTGTGGAAAATCGGCAGGAAGCAGAAGGGGATTGCGCAAAATTCGTCGAGAATTATGCAACCGGGGTCGCGCATTTTAAGGTAGCGTTCGGCGGTGTCGCAAATCCCGACGCTTATGTAGGCGAAAATCAGCGCGAAAATTATGTACCGCGTAAGTCCCGTGCCCGCAAAAAGTGCGGCGTAGAAGACAATCCCCGCAACGCTTCCCCACGTCCCGGGGGCGTTGAGCGAGCCGAGCCCCCAGAGGGTCGCGCACTTGGCGGATAGTTTTTTGGGCAGGGCTGCCGCCCACGGGTAGAGTCGTTTTCTTGCGCTGTCCATAGTATTATTGTTTTAGCAAATATCCGTAGCGGGTTGCGTATGTCGCGCCCGACCAAATCGAAAGAACCGTCGATATTGCGAGTGTTGCGATTGCGCTGTAAAATACAAATGTGTCGAACGCCGTACCCGCGATGGCGAAGTCTGCGGACGCCTTTGTAAAAATAATCGCCCCGAGCGAGTACATCTGCAACGCCGCTTTGTACTTTCCCATTTTTTCAGCCGCGAGCACAATCCCCTGATTCGACGCCAGCATTCTGATTCCGCTTACGAAAAATTCGCGCGACATCGACGCTATTGCGCAGAGCAGCGCGAACATCGTCCAGTCCCGAAAAAGTCCGAGGGCGAAGAGCGTCAGGAACGCCGTCATAACCATTATTTTGTCGCTGAGCGCGTCCATGAATTTGCCGAAGACCGTGACCGCGTTGCTGCGCCGCGCCAGATACCCGTCGAACCAGTCGGTCGCCCCCGCTATGCAATATATCACAAACGCCGCGGCGGGGGCGTATTTTACGGGCAGGCAAAGCAGCAGCGCCGTCAGGAACGTCAGCAGCACGCGCATTGTCGTCAAAAAATTAGGCGTATTCATTGTGAAAAAAGTATTGCCACAATTTGCGTTTTAACAAGACTTTTCGGCAGTCTTTTAGAAAAACTCCGAAGATATTTTATGATGGACAAGAAAAGAATCGCCGTATACCCTGGGACGTTCGACCCAGTTACGAACGGGCATTTGGACGTTTTGCACAGGGCGTTGCGCCTTTTCGACGAAGTGGTCGTCGGGGTTGCCCGCAACGCGGGGAAAAAGCCGCTGCTCGACTTCCAGACGCGCAGAAAGCTCTTTGAGGAAAACGTTGCGGATATGCCGAACGTGCGCGTCGAGGCGTTCGACGGGCTGACGGTCGATTTCGTGCGCAAACACGGGGCGATTGCGATTATCCGCGGGTTGCGGGCGGTGTCGGACTTCGAGTTTGAATTCCAGATGGCGCAGATGAACCGCCACTTGGACGACGAGGTCGAGACGGTGATTCTGATGCCCTCGCACAAATATTTTTACACGAGTTCCACTTTGATAAAACAGGTCGCGGGGTACGATGTCGACAGGGTGTCGGCGTTTGTTCCCGCGAACGTACTTGCGGCGTTCCGCGAGCGCAAGAGCCGCATTTAGTTCCCGCGGCTCGGGGAAGCGGGCGCGTTAAAATAGGGTGTAGTCCGCGCCTTTTAGCAGCGAATTTTTGAAATATTTGCGCTGCTTTTTGACGAGCGCGAGCGTGTTTGCCGTGATTTGCCGCGAAAGCTCCGAAATGTCCGAGCCGCCCGATTCAATCCATTCGATTGTCTCTCGATAGCCGATTGCGGCGCGGGCGGACGGATTTTGTTTTATCCCCGCTTTGATTAGTTTGCGGGTTTCGTCGACGAGCCCGCGGGCTATCATATCGTCCGTGCGTGTGCGGATTTTTTCTTCGAGGTTTTCTTTGGGAAGTTCAAGGATTCTTACATTGCGTTTGATTTCGCCGAACGGGCAGGGCAGAGCCGCGAAATCGGCGGCGAGCTGCGCGCAGGTTTTGCCGCTTGAAAGGCAGCGGGCGAGCGCGTTTTTTGCGCGGCGCGGATTCAGTACGTCTACGGTTTGCGCGGCATCGGGGTCGATTTTCAGAAGTTCGCGGGTCAGGGCGTCCGCGCCGAGTTTTTCGGTTTCCGCGCAAAAGAGTTTGGCGGATTCGGAGATTTTCACGTTGTCGGTGACGGCGGCGAACCACGAGCGCAGATAAAAACCGCTCCCGCCGCATACGACGACGTTTTTCCCGCGCGCGCAAATGTCCGCGAGTGCCGCTTTTGCCTGCGCGACGTATTCGGAAACGTCGAAAGTTTTCGAGCAGTCGGCGACGTCAATTAGGTGGTGCGGGATTTCCCCGCGCTCGCGGGCAGTCGCCTTCGCGCTTCCGATGTCCATTCCCTTGTAGACTTGGACGCTGTCGCACGAAATGATTTCCGCGCCGAGCGACTTTGCCAGTTCAAGCGACATTTCGGTTTTCCCCGAGCAGGTTGCGCCCGTTATGATGAACACTTCCGTCATTTTTTCGCGTTTATTGCGGCGCAGATTTCGCACATTGTCTCGGGCGATTTGCAGGAGCTTGCCTTGCAAAAGGCGCGCCCGTAGTAGATGAATTGCAGGTGCAGCTTCCCCCAGTCTTCGGCGGGGAAAAGTTTTTTCAGGTCGCGTTCGGTCTGTTCGACGCTCGAGCCGTCCGAAAGCCTCCAGCGTTTGGCGAGCCTGTGGATATGGGTGTCGACGGGGAATGCGGGGGTGTCGAACGCCTGAACCATCATCACCGACGCCGTTTTGTGCCCGACCCCTGGCAGCGATTCGAGCTCGTCGAAAGTGCGCGGAACTTTTCCGCCGAATTTGTCGCGCAGAATTTCCGCCGTAGCCTTGATGTTTTTTGCCTTCGAGTTTGTCAGACCGCAGGGGCGGATAATTTCGCGGATTTTTTCCTCGGGCAGCTCCGCCATTTTTTCGGGGGTGTCCGCCAAGGCGAAGAGGCGCGGGGTGACTTCGTTGACGCGTTTGTCAGTGCACTGCGCCGAGAGCATTACCGCCGTCAGGAACGTGTAGTCGTTGGCGAAGTCGAGCGGTATATGCGGATTCGGAAACGCCCTTTCGAGCGTTTCCGAAACTAATTTTGCGCGTTGTTTTTTGTCCACGTTAGTCGTCGAGTCCTTTAAGAACAAAGGAGAATTCGTAGGTCTTCCCCGACTTCACCTTGTAGGCGTCTTTCGCAAGCCCCTCTTTGTTCCACGAATTTATGCCGCCGACCCCGCTTGTCGCGCACGAGACGTTGATTACGTTGAACGGACGCTGCGGAACTTGGTGGTGGTGGGAGGCTTGGTCGATGTCTTCGGGCAGGCAGGGATAGGCGGAAAATTCGAAGGTTTTTCCGTTTGCCGTTTCGATAAGCAGGTCGGAGCTGCCGCCCGAAAGCTTTGCGTAGCGAACCGCCGAGGCGTTGGAGGCTTCCTGAGCTTCGATGTACGGGAAGAATGCGTCGGCGATTTTCGCCTTAAATACGCCTTCCCACGCGCCCGCGCGCCTGTCGGGATAGGTTTCGACAGGGCCTTCGCCGTACCATTGGCGGGTGTCGTTTTCGGAGGGCGTACGGAATGTCATGCCGATTTTCTGGAGCTCGGGCAGCCCCTCTGCGGGCGAGACGGACGCCTTTACGAGAATCGAGCCATCGGGGCGGATTTCGTAGGAGAACGAAGCCTTTGTGCCGCGGGCTGCGATTGCGTATTCGGTGTCGATTTTGAGAATCGACTCTTCGCTGTCGGAGGAGTATTTGGAGGTGAATTTGACGAGCGACATTCTGTCCTCCGCCGTGCGCCAGACCGCCAGCTCTTTCATTAGCTTTGCGCCCATTTCGTTATTGGTAAGGGGGCGGTGGAGGCTCAGTTTCATATCCTGCGCGAGAACCTGTCCGTCGAACTCGAAAGTTTCGAGCCAGCCCGTGCGGCGGTTGAAGACAACCTTGAAGTTTTCGTTTTCCGCCGTGATTTTGTCGTCGGTCGAGACAACCGCCATATTGCCCTTTTCGGAGAGCGGCGTGGGGGCGTACGAGCCTTCGAGGTAGAACTGTTCCCAAGCGACTTCCGTGCCCGCCTTGATTGCGTTTTGCGTCGCTTTGCGGGTCTTGAAGCTTATGCGCAGGGCGTATTCGCCGCGTTCGGAAAAGTCGCAGTCGGAGAGGTCGATTTCGACGGCTTTTTTCTCCTGCGGCGCGATTTGCGGCAGGTCGAAGTCGTCGGACTCAATCTTTTTGCCGTCGCGCGTGAGCACCCACGACGCCTCGATGTTGTCGAGGTTTGTGAAGGAGTTTTCGTTGAAGATTTTTACGGTCAGCTTCTTGTCCGCAAAGCTTTCGAGCTCTGCGTGAATGTTCTGGTAGACCTTTTTGACTTCCGCCGTCTGCGGGGACGGACGCCAGTCGGGCTGGACTATGCCGTTTATGCAGAAAGAGTAGTCGGTCGGGAAGTCGCCGAAGTCGCCGCCGAACGCAAAGTATTTGTCGGAGCGGGCTTTTTGCCTGAAGTCGGCGAAGTCGATGTCCGAGAGAACCTTTGCATTGTCGGGCAGGGCTTGGAAGAAGTCGGAGTCGACCGCGGCGTCGATTGCCCTGAAGCGTTTTACTGCGCCCGCGAAGCGTTCGTGCTTTTCCTTGTTGAATTCGGCGAGCGTGAACGGCGAGGTCGTCGCGACTTCAATATATCCCGTATTCTTTGAGGCTACTTCCTTGCCGTCGACGAAAATCTTGATTTTGCCGTTGCCAGCATTTGCCGCGATTTGCGCGTCTTTGCCGAGCAGGTTGACCTTCGCTTCGACGGATTCCCAGACCTTCCCGTTGAAGACGGCAAAGGAGAGGACTTTTCTGGCGTCGAAGAATTTCAGCTCGAATGCGCCTGGCTGGCGGACAATCGTTTCCTCTTCGCACGTCCACGGCGCGCGGGGCGTGTTTTTCGCCGAGCCTTCGTCGTATTCGACTCTCGGGAGGAAGCCCGATTTTGCGATTTCAACCGCAACGGTGAACGTGCGCGTGGGGGTTGCGAAGAGCCCCGGGAAGGCGACGACCGACGCGTTTTCCATTACGTTCTTGGAGACGGTGTCGTTGTATACGACTATGTCGCGCTTCGAGTCCGCCTTGTCCTTGATTTTCACGTTGGGTTCGGCGTTCTTGTAAATGCCCTGGTCTTTCCAGTCCCAGATGAAGCCACCTTGGAACATCGGCTCTTGGCGGACGTAGTTCCAGTAGTCGGTCAGGCAGCCGCCGCTGTTGCCCATTGCGTGGGCGTATTCGCAGATGATGGCGGGCTTGCGCTCGGCGAGCGGTTTTTTCTTCTGCTTTTCGATTGAATTTTTTATCTGCTCGACGGTGGCGTACATACACGAGTACATATCGACGTATTTGAGCCCCCAGTCGCGGTCGAAATGGATAAGTCTCGACGGGTCGCGGCGGCGGATATTGTCTGCGGCAACTTTAAAATACTTGTTGTCGAGAGTTTCGTTGCAGAGCGACCAGATTACGATACTCGCGTGGTTTTTGTCGCGCTCGACCATATTGTTGATTCTGTCCCAAAGCGCTGCGCCCCATGTGTCTTCGTGCTTGAAGGGGGCTTTTTCGCCCATATCGTCGAGGTCGTGCATTTCGATGTTGGCTTCGTCGATTACATACATACCCAGTTCGTCGCAGAGGTCGTAGAAGTCCGTGCGGTTGGGGTAGTGGGAGGTTCTGATTGCGTTGATGTTGTACTTTTTCATCTCGAGGATATCGCGGCGGGCGATGTCCTTGTTGATTGCCTGCGCGAGCGTGCCGTCGTGCTCGTGGCGGTTGACGCCCTTGAAGAGCACGCGCTTGCCGTTTACGAGAATGATTCCGTTTTTGCGCTCGACGGTGCGGAAGCCGATTTTAAACGGCGCGTACATTTTGATTCCCGACGCCGTTTCGAACTCGAGCAGCATTGTGTAGAGGTTCGGAGTTTCCGCACTCCAGCTGCGCACGTCTTCGACAATCGGGAAGTTCCAGCGGCAGCGGAGGGATTTTTTCGTGTCGATGCTCGCGGAAGTTTCGGCTTCGGAGACGAGCTTTTTGCCGTCGTAGAGTTTGCCCTTCAATTTGAAGCCGCGGGGCATATCGGTCGGATTTTCGACGATGATTTCCGCGTCGAGCTTGCCGTCGCGGTAGTCGTTTACGAGGGTCGGCTTGAAGAATACGTCGCGGACGAGGATTTCGGGAGTCCACAGCAGCGTGACGGGGCGGAAAATCCCCGAGAGCCGCCAGAAGTCCTGGTCTTCGAAATACGAGCCGTCCGAATATTTATATACCTGCAGGGCGATTGTGTTTTTGCCGAAGCGCAGATATTTGGAAAGCTCGAAAACTGCGGGCGTGCGGCTGTCCTGCGAATAGCCGACTTCCTTGTCGTTGACCCATAGGCGGAACGCGCTTGCTACGCCGTCGAATTTTACGAAAACCTTGCCGTTGCCCCAGTTTTCGGGAAGCTCGAACGAGCGGCGGTAGAGCCCGACGGGGTTGCGGTTTTCGGCGGCGTGGTTTGTGAACCGCGCGGGGGTTTCGCCCATAACGAAGGGCGGATTTTTCGCAAACGGATATTTTATATTTGTGTACAAAGCCGTTCCGTAGCCCTGCATTTCCCAATTCGAGGGAACTTCGATATTGCCCCAGTTTTTGTCGTTGAAATCGCTTTTATAAAAGTCTGCGGGGACTTTATTGGGGTTGCCGTAAAAGGAGAATTTCCACGTTCCGTCGAGCGGCATTTCATAGGTCGAAAAGCCGCCGTTAAGCGCGGCGCGGGCGGTAGGATAGAATTTGATTGTGGCGGAGGCGGGCTCTTTGTTGATTCTGAAAACGGCTTCGTTCTGCCAGTCTTCGGATTTCCTTTCGGACGCGGAGAGCGTCGCCGAAATTGCAATAACCCCCAATAGTAGTTTGTAAAAATAATTCATACCCCGAATCTATTTCAAAAAACGGGGTTTTCAAGCTTAAATTGGGCAGACGCGGCGCGGATTGCCGCCCGAAACGGCAGACGGCGGCGGTGGCTGCTACTTTTTCGACGTTTCGGGCGTCGGGACGTTCAAAAAGGACTCCTCCGCGGCTTTTTGCGCGCGCCGCTCGGCGCGTTTTTGGCGGCTGACTTCGAGCGCGGAGGGGTATTTTTCGGGCGGGAAGTATTGCAGACACCATTTTACCTGCGTTTTTATGAGGGAGTCCGACGCATTGTCGGTGCGCATATTTACGGGAGAAAATCCGCGCCACGACCAGATGTCGCCGCTATCGGGGAGGACGGCTTGGATTTCCAGCGTGGCGTAGTATTTTTCGGCGCGCGCCGCGACTGCGTTCGTGTCGAACGGCTCTTCAACTTCCGAAACATTCCAAAGCGGGCGGAAAATTATCTGCGCTTCGGCGCGGTCTGCGACTTTTTTGTATCCGCGCGATTCGAGGAATTCCGCGACCGCCGATTCCGTCGCCGCATACGTTGTATCGGCGATAAACGCGAACGAGCCTGTCAGCCCAGAGGCGGGTTCGACATAGAATTTTTCGAGGTTCGCGAAGCTCGCGCCCTCCTTCATTTCCTGCGTGAAGTTCGACGAGCAGCCCGCGAGTAGCAGAGCCAATCCCAAAAATGCGGCGATTTTTTTCATATTCTTTTTTATTTTTGCATCGGCGGCGTACTTTTCAATCAAATAATAATTTTGTTGAAAGCGCAGCCGCCCGATATTTATAATGGCGGAAATTTTTTTATGGAAAATACCCAAAGATGCATAGACGCCGTGTGGGCGGGAGTCCGCGAAGAAGCCGAAATTGTCGCTTCCTCCGAGCCGCTTTTGGCGAAGCTTGTGGACGAAGTGATTTTGTCGCGCAAGGACATTTTCGACGCCGTGAGTTTGCGGCTTTCGCGCAAGCTCGGACGCAACGCAATCGGCGAGAACGATTTGTATGCGATTTTTATGGACGCCTTCTCCGACGACGAAGCCGCCCGCCGAAATGTCGTCTACGACATCACCGCGATAAAGTCGCGCGACCCCGCGTGTACGCATCTTATCAACCCCATTTTGTATTACAAAGGGTTTATGGCGATTTCCTCGCACAGGGTTGCGCACTGGCTTTGGAATCGCGGGCGCAAGTCGGCGGCATACTACATTCAGAGCATTTGCAGCGAGATTTTCGGCGTGGATATTCACCCTGCGGCGCGCTTCGGCGGCGGAATTTTGCTCGACCACGCAACGTCTTTCGTCGCGGGCGAAACGAGCGTCGTCGACGACAATGTTTCGATTTTGCACGAAGTGACCCTCGGCGGTACGGGCAAATCGGTCGGCGACAGACACCCGAAAGTCCGTTCGGGCGTGCTAATCGGCGCGGGCGCGAAGCTCATCGGCAATATAACGATAGGAAAAGATGCGAAAATCGGAGCTGGGAGCGTTGTGCTCGACGATGTCGCCGAGCACACCACTGTTGTGGGAGTTCCCGCGCGCCCAGTGGTTTCGGAAATTGAAGACATACCCGCCGCCGAAATGAACCAAAAGTTTTAGTGCGGGCGGACGCGTGCGGGTTGTCGAAAAAACGTTTGCCAAGCGCACAAAAAAAGCGGGGAGCGGTAAAGCCGCCACCCCGCATTTTTTTCCTTTTTTTGTTCCCGCGATTTTTGCAAAACCCCGATTCGGTATGAGTTCGGTTTCAAGACATTAGGCAATGAAGGGAATAGGCGCAATTTGCAGCGCAAATCGCCGAAAGGGGGCTCATTGACTTAGCCCCAACGCTGTAGGCGATGAGGGGGATAGAAGAATTGGCGAAGCCAATCTTCGAAAGGGGGCTCGTCGGCTAAGCTCCAAAACTATAGACTATGAGGGGATAGAAGAATTGGCGAAGCCAATCTTCGAAAGGGGGCTTCGCCCCCTTTCATTAAAGAAAGCGGGTGCGGAAGTCTTGGGGGATTGATTTTAGGTTTATGGTTTTGTCGGATTTTTTGCCGAAAAATACCTTTTGCTTGTAGTCCTTGCCCTGATATTTGTAGGAGACTTCGTAGAATCCGTAAAAGCCTTCAAAGTGCGCATTTTTTGTGGGCTTGTCGAACTTTACGTCGGTTTGCCAGTCGTGGGCAATGAGCTGTTCGAGAGCCTTGTAGGAAGCTTTGGGGGTGAGGTCGGGCTTTAGCAGACCGCCGTTTAAGTGGGCTTCGTTGGATGCCGCCTGACCGTCGCGCATATTCCACCATGTGATTGCGCCCACGGCGGGGTGGCTAAAGAACAGACGGTAGGCCTGCCTTGCAAAGTATGCTTGGGCTTCTTCGCCGTGGCTCGTGGGAATCGTAATTTCCGTGACGTGGATTTCGCGCCCGAGCTTTGCGTAGCCGTCGAGGGCTTTTGTCATATCGGCGGGCGTGAAGGTTTTGCCTTTGAGAACGTCGTCGAACTCTTTTTTCGAGAAGAAGTGGAATTGAAGCCCGATGCCGTCGAGCTTTGCGCCGCGGTCGATTAGGCTCTTGGCGAGCATATAAAAACGCCCCGTCTGACCGTCGCGGACATATTCGTACCACGCGCTCGTGACTTCGTTGATAAGAAAAATGTCGTCGGAGGGCAGGTAGCGTTCGGCTTCCTTGAAGGTTTTGTAGATGTAGTCGTCGGGGAGAATTGAGTCGGCTTCGCGGTAGCTTGCGGCTTCGTTGACTACGTCCCAAATTTTGATTCTGTCGCGGTAGTGCTCGGCGATATTGCGCGTGTTGCGGTTGGCGGCAGCCTCGACCAACTTGGGATCTTTGAGTTCGAGCGCCCATGCGGGCATAAAGTGGGCTACGCTAATCGGCCAGAAAAACGTGTGTCCCTTGGGGGTGATTCCGTTCTTGCGGCAGAATTCGAGCGTTGGGTCGGAGAGCATTACCGTGGGGTTGCTCGTGTAGGAAAGGTCGATGTTTTCGTCGTCGGAGTAGTCCCAGCGGAATTTTCCCTCCTGCGGCTCGACTTTGCGCCAGACGGTCGAGATTGTCCCGTAGTTGAAAATGCGCTTGTAGAGATCGGCGTATTTATCGACTTGCTCTTTTGTGTATTTTGTCGGCTGCCCGTCGGCTACCGAGCGCGAGGCGTAGACGCCGAAGAGGAATTCGTGGCGCGAGAGCTTGATTTCGAGGTTCTCGACGGGTTGGTCGAAATTCAGATAAAATTCGCCCATACGGTTTGCGCGGATTCCCGTTTCGATTCTCGATTCGGTGACGGGGTTTTCCCAAAGCTGGCGCATTTGCGGAGTGATGGGGTCTTGCGCGAAGGCGGCGGTTGCCGCCGTTATTGCGGCGAGAAGTGCTGTTTTTGTTCTTATCATAATGTATAGTATTTTATTTGTTTTCTGCTGCGACGAAGAATCTGTATTTGTCTCCGCGATAAAAAGAATGTTCGATTTCGGCGACGCGCCCGCCTGCGTCGAGTGCCACGCCCTCGAGCCATATTAGCGGCAGGGGCGTTTTGCCGAACGCGGCGTTTTCGGGCGATTCGGTCGAGATTTCCGCCGAGATGTCGCGCAAAACTTTGTCGATTTTCGAAGACGGGTTCGAGATGAGCTTTTCGGAGAGGGTTTCGGGCGACAGGGCGGGGGCGTCGGGGAAGACGGCGAGGCTTATGTATTTGAGCTCGTTTTTTACGAGAATGCCGTCGGCATAGCGCAGGCAGCGGATTTTCAGAACGTCGGATTTTATTTCGTAGCGGATTCCGCCGATGTGCGTTTCAATTCCGCCGCGCACGATTTCGTTTTCGACGACTTTTGCGGAAGCCCTGTATCCGTCGCGTTCAAGGTTGCCCGCAAAGCTTCCGCAAATCGCCTTGAACGAGCCGAGACGGCGGACAATCCGCTTTGACGGCGTATTTTCCGAAACGTACGTTCCGCTGCCCTTGACTTTCCGAACCCAGCCGTTGTTTTTAAGCTCCAAGAGCGTGCGGCGGGCGGTGGTGTTGCTTACGGCAAACTGGGCGATAAGCTCGTTTTCCGACGGCACTTTGTCGCCCGCAGACAACTCTCCCGAGGTTATTCGGGCGACGATTTTGTCGTATAGTTCGACGTATTTGGGGGTGGAGTCCACGTTTTCGGCAATTTTTTTCGGCAAAAAGATAAAAAGCTTATTTGAAAAGCTCTTTGAGGGCGTTTTCGACGGAGGTTTTTACGTCCGAGCCCGCCTTTTCGCCCGACTTCAGCCCGTCGTTTGCAAGCTGGGTTGCGATGTCGACGGTTATCTTTTTCACGAGCCGCTTGAGAATTTCGCCCGTGAGCTCCGACATCTCGAAGCCTTCCGTTCCGCCGATGTTTTGCATTGTAAAGCTCGGGAGCTTTATGTCTATAATTTTGCCGTTGAAGCTCACCTTTGCGTCGCCGTCGGCGAATACGAGCTTGTCGATTATGAATCTGAACGGCTTGGACTGGGTTTGCGCGTCGGCGGCTTCGGCTGCGGGCTGCTTGGCGGATGCCGTGCTTTTGTCGCCCATTATCGCCTTTACGATGTCGTTTAGGTTGTTGTCGGGCGTGCTGATGAAGGCGGCGAGCCCCTTTTGCGTCTTGGCGTCGTAGGAGATTTTCAGCCCGTCGACGCTGATTTCCTCGATGCGGACGAGTCTTTTCGAGAGAAGGTCGCCGAAGTTGACGTCGGCGTCCACGAGCGCGGATTTAAATTCGATTGCGTTGCCCTTGGGGTAGTTCGGGGGATTTGTAATATAGAATCTGTTGACGGAGCATTTCTGGTCGGAGAATCCGATTGTAATCGAGCCGACGCCAGCATCGACCCCCGTTCCGCTCGTAACCGTCTTGAGCGCGTAGTCGGCGATATACGACATTCCGAAGTATCCGAGCACGCAGAGAATCACGAGCGTGAGCACCGCGATTTTTACGATGGAGAATATGCAGCCGCCTTTGCGGGTCTTGGTGGAAAATGCGTTTTTTTCTTTCATATTGTTTATAGTATCGCGACAAGGCGTTTTGTTTGCAAGAATTTTTCGGGCGAAACGGGCGCGGGGCGGCAATTTTTTTTCCGCAATGTGCAAGCAAATCTTGCAAAAGTCGCGCAAATGTGAATTTATTGGCGGCGTATGAAAATCAGAAGTTTTAAAGGACTCACCCCCGCGAAGGGCAAGGCGGAAGCAATCGCGAGCCTTCCCTACGATGTCGTAAATTTTGAACAGGCAGAGGAACAGGCGAAGGGACGCCCCCTCAGCTTCATGCGCGTCGTGCGCTCGGAAATCGAGCTGCCCGCAGGCACCGACCCCTATTCGGACGCGGTCTACGCGCATGCCAAGGAGAATTTCGAAAAGCTCGTGGCCGACGGAAATCTCGTCCGCGAGCCCGAAAACTGCATGTATCTCTACCGCCAGCAGATGGGCGACCACTCCCAGACGGGGCTCGTCGCCGTGTTCTCTGCGGAGGACTACGACGCCGACGTAATCAAAAAGCACGAAAAAACCCGTCAAGCCAAGGAAAACGACCGCTACCGCCTCACCAAGACCCTGCGCGTCAACACGGGCCCCGTTTTTCTGACCGTCAAGGACGGCACGAAGCTCGACCAAATTGTCGAGGATAAAAAAGACTCCGACGCCGCGTTCGACTTTGTCGCCGCCGACGGAATCCGCCACACTGGCTGGAAAATCTCCGACCCCGCAAAGCTCGCGGAAATCGTCGATATTTTCGATAAAATCCCCTGCGCATATGTCGCCGACGGTCACCACCGCAGCGCGAGCAACGCCCGCTGCGCCCGCGACCTCAAAGCCGCCAACCCCAACCACACGGGCAAGGAGGACTACAACTGGTTCTTGTCGGTGGTATTCCCCGCAGGTCAGTTGAAGATTCTTCCCTACAACCGCGTAGTCCGCGACTTGGCTGGTATGTCCGAAGCCCAGTTCCTCCAAAAGCTCGGGGAAGTCTGCAAGGTTTCCGAGTCGGGCGAAAAATCGCCGACCGCGCCGAACTACGTCGATATGTACCTCGGCAAAAAATGGTATACGCTCAAGTTCGAAAACACCGAGTCGCTCGGAGCTGTCGAAAGCCTCGATGTGTCGCTTCTGCAGGAACGCGTGCTCGCCCCGCTTCTTAAAATCGGCGACCCGCGTACCGACGAGCGCATCGACTTTGTCGGAGGAATCAGGGGTACTGCGGAGCTCGAAAGGCTCGTCGATTCGGGCAAGTTCGCGGTTGCGTTCTCGATGTATCCGACGACTGTCGCCCAGCTTATGGCTATCGCCGACGCGGGCGAAATTATGCCCCCCAAGAGCACTTGGTTCGAGCCGAAACTCCGCTCGGGGCTGTTTATCCATACGTTTTAATTAAAATGCAGGAAATCCCCCAAGACGCTCCGATTCTCCTGCCCCAGCCGAAGTCCGTTCGGTGGGGCATGGACTTTCTGCCGTGGGAAAAGGCGGAATTTAAAATCGACATAGACGGACTCCCCACAGGGGATTTTCTGGATTTGAAGTTCGACGAGTCCCTCGCCGCCCAGCAATACCGAATCTCCGTTTGCGAAAAGGGCATAGAAGTCCGCGCGGGGGCGGAGGCGGGGGCAAAGGCGGCGTTGCAGACGCTCAGGCAAATCGGAATGCAGTCGGACGAGCGCGGCTTCAGGTTCGTCGAAATATCCGACGAGCCCGACTTGCCCGTGCGCGGCTTTATGCTCGACATCAGCCGTTGCAAAGTCCCGAAAATGTCGGAGCTTTCGCGCCTTATAGATATGCTCGCGCTCTTCAAATACAACAGACTCGAGCTTTATACCGAGCACACCTATGCGTTCGAGGGGCACGAGCTTGTTTGGGGCGACTCCTCGCCGCTTACGAAGGCGGCAATCAAAAAACTTTCGCAAATCTGTCGAACCGCGGGTATCGAGCTTGTCCCGAATATGAACGGGCTGGGGCATATGGAGCGTTGGCTGCGCTACCCAAAATACGCATATTTGGCGGAGAGCAAAGCTCCGTTCGTCGACCCGCTCGGCACTGTCCGCAAGTATCCGACGACCCTTTATCCCGACCAAAAAGCCCTCGATTTTATGGATTCGCTCTATGCGCAATTCCTGCCGAATTTCGGGGATACAAACCTCTTCAATATCGGCGGCGACGAGCCGTGGGAGCTCGGGATGGGGCGCAGCAAGGAGCGTTGCGAAAAGGAGGGCAAGTACAACGTCTATGTAAAACACCTGCTCGGGCTTAGGGATTTGGCGGCAAAATACGGCAAAAAAGTCTGTTTCTGGGCGGACGTTATAATGCAGTCGCCCGAATACTCCAAACTTCTGCCGCCCGATATGACCCCGATTCTCTGGGGCTATTATCTCGACCACCCGTACGAAGAGCAGTGCGAATATATGAAAAACTTGGGGCGCAATTTTCTCGTAGCCCCAGGAACGAGCACATGGAATTCGTTCGGCTCGCGCTGGGATTGCGCCTACAAAAACATAGATACCGCCTGCCGATGCGCGAAAAAATACGGCGCACGCGGAATGATTTTGACCCAATGGGGCGACGGCGGCAACCACCAGCCGTGGTGCGCGATGTATCCTGCGATAGTCCACGCCGCCGCGTGTGCGTGGGGCGAAACTCCGACGGAGGAGCGGGTTTGCGAGGCTCTCGACAAATTCGTGTTTCTGGACGCGACGGGCGATTTTTCCCGCGCTCTCTGTGCGTTGGGCAGGGTAGACCCCGTTCAAAAGCTTTTCTGTTTTTACCACAAGATGTTTTTCGCGACGCCCGAAGACGCCGAAAAGTTGGCGGCGCAGTCGGGGTACGACTTCGGGGCGATTGAGTCGATAGCGGATTTCGCGTTTGCGCTTTCGGAGCATTCGTATCCGCGTTGTCCCGACGGCGGGCTTTGCAAGGCGGAGGTATCGTTGGGGGTACAAATGATAAAGTGGGCGATGCGAAAGGCAAGGGGCGATTTTGCGACGGAGAGCGAAGATCAGCAGAAGTCGCTGAAGCTGATAGTAGGTCAATACGAAAATCTCTGGTTGGAGCGGGCTGCGATAGGCGGATTAGCAGAATCCTCCCTCAAAATAAGACAATTAGCCGATGTGTTTTGACCAGTGCGGTAGGTTTTTGGGCGCGTGAAAGCGGCAGTGCCGCCTCCATTGAAGGGGCAAGCCCCTTACGGCGATTTGCTACGCAAATT
>DJPO01000075.1:0-5866 GCA_002437405.1 Opitutia bacterium UBA6410
ACCCTCGGCGGCAAAATCTCGGCATCGAGCGAAAACGGCAACGCCTACGCAATTTGGACGGGAAACGACCTCAACCTTAAAATGCGCGACGGCACGGAAATATCCGCAACCACCGCGGACGAAAACGCCGCCGCCTTTGCAATCCGCTCCGAAATCGGCGATATCAACCTCGAATTCGAAGGCGGCGCGACAATAACGGGCGACGTTTCCGCCAAAAACATCACCCTCGCAAACGGCGCGGCGGCGACAATCAACGGCAATATCGAGGGCGAAACCCTTTCTTCGGGCACTGTGCTCGATAAAGTTAGCGGCTCGATAAAATTCAATCAAGCCGAAGACATCACAATAAAAACATCGGTCGGCTCGATGGACATCGGAACGCTGACGGGAGACGCCAATATCGCAAAAAATACCGACTCCGTTAAAATCGGAAGCGTAAAAAATATTACCCTTTCCGACGTAGCGGGAGGAACGAGCGAAATCGGCAACGTCGAAAACAACCTTACCGCAAATATCAACGGCGGCAAACTGGAGGTTACAAAAGTCGCAAATAACGCTGAAATAACGGGCAGCCGCGGAGAATTCGGCGTCGGCGAGGCGAAAACCGTAAACGTCACATCAAACGAAATCGGGCGGATTTCTACCAGCGGTACGCAAATCACCACAAACGGCGATTTGAAAATATCAGTCGGCAAAGCCGAAAACGTCAATTTCACAAAAATAAAAGGCGGCAATATATTCGGACTCGACTATATAACAAAAATCACAATCGGCTTCTCCGAGGACGAATTGGGGTTGGGTCTAAACAGCTACCTTTCCGCAGGCGTGACGGTCAAAAACGCCTCCGCGCTGGTTAAAATCGGTAAAGTCGGCGACATCGACATTACCCTAACAAACGACGCCGACTTGATTGCGGCTGCCGACTCCACCGTTTTCGGAACGGCGAAAGTCAACGGCGGCTGCGACGCCACGTTCCAAAATGTCGCCAACTTGAGGGTCGGACAGGACGACGGCGCGGGCGGATTTTCGGGATTAAACGGCAACCTCAACGTCAACGGCACGGTAAACGACGCCCTCGTAAAAAATGTCTCCGAGCAGGTCTATTTAAACGCAGTCGCCAACTCGGCTGTAATAGAAGATTCGGGCTCTGCGATTGTCGAAAATTCGGCAGGCGGCATCACGCTGCGCAGACTAAATTCCGCAACCGTAAACAACTCCACGGCGACAATCGCCGCCGAAAACATATCGGGCGGATTGAGCGTAGGCAACGTCGCCGACATAAACGTAAGCAACACCGACATTAATGTACAAAACGGGAAAACCGTAAACGGAAACATCACCTCGACAACCGACTTAACTTTGACAAACGGCGGTTCGGCGACAGTTGTCGGGTCGATTTCGGCGGTCGGGAAAAAACTCACGATAAACAGCGCATTCAACGTAATTTCCTCCGCGCCGACTGCAATCAACGCGGGTACACTCTCGGGCAGCGGACTGGCGGCGACAATCCACAACATCTACGACAACACATTCGGATTTTCGGACACGAGCGATGCCAACGGCAATCTCACCGCAATTTCCACCCTCAAGGGAACGCACAATGTTACGACCAACAACATTGTCGGACAAATTGAAGGCGAACTCGAATCAATCGAAAATGCCCACACTACCGTGAAATTTGTAAACGTGGGCAACAACGTCGGCTATACAATCGAAAAAAATTCTTATATATCCGATACCTTTGCTAACGGCGAAAACGAAAAGGGGCTTGCCTCCATATACGACGATTTGGAATACGTCGAAGGCGACGACGCCGCAAATCTGGCGGCTATCCAGAAAAAACGCCAATTCGTCGCTCTTGCGAGCACAATCGGAATCGGCGCGATTTTGCCGCAATCGGTCGTCCACTCCGTGCGAATGAATATGGACTTGGGCGATACGATACATCTCGACACCCTCAACCGCACGAGCGCAACGCGCGATATGCTCCAAGCCTACGCGGATTCGGGGAACGCCGAAGACGCTTGGAATTCGACAGTCTCCGTGCGCAACATAAACCGCTTCGCAACCTACGGCGGCGACGAAAATATCGACGGCTCGAACGACTACATCTACGGCGGGCTGGCGAATGTCGAATACGCCGCAAACAAAAACTTCTTTGCGGGTATCGGAATCGGCGGATTTCAGGCGAAATCGAGCGGCAAAGGCAACTGCGGCAAGGCGGAAACACAGAGCATTGCAGCCAACGTCTACGCCGACTGGCGGTTCTTCGACAACTTCGACTGGTACATCGGCGCAACATACGCATTCGGCATGAACAAAGCCGAAAGGGTTAACGTCTCAGACACAAGCAAGGCGGAATGGGATTCGAACCTCGCGGGAGTATTCACGGGTATCAGATATTCGATAAAGCCGTTCGCCGACACCGAATTCTACATCAAGCCGACAATCGGCGCAAACGCGAACTTCCTGATGAATCCGTCGTTCGACGAAAAGAGCGGCGCGGAACGCCTGAGCGTGGAATCGGACAACTACACGAGCGTAAAATCGCTTGCGGGTCTTGAAGCCACCTACGTTCTGCCCTACGGCTTTTCGATATCTGGCAGAATGTTCTACACACACGAATTCTGCGACAACCGCTACGACATCGGCGCAACAATGTCGACAGGCAGCCAATTCAGAGTCCGCGGCTGGAAGATGGACAGAGACGCGGGAATCTTCGGCGCGGGCATAGGTTACGACATAACGTCCAAATGGCGAATCTACGCCGACTACGCGGCGGAAGTCTCGGGCGAAGTATACCACAACATCAACGCGGGACTTCAACTGAAGTTCTAAAAAACAATCCGCCAACCCCAAATGTGGGTTGGCGGATTTTTATTGCACTGTTTTGGTTTTAAAATAATGAGCCGCTTTGTTTTTCTTTTTCTCTAATTTTATCTTGTTGTTCTTTACTTGGCTCAGGGAATAAGAATAAAAGTCCTGCCATAAGCATACCACCTTCCCAAGAAAAAGTCAATGACCAAAAAACTAATAGTATAGCCCACAAAATAATATAAAGGCAATGTATATTTTTTATTTCTCCAGTATTAACGTCAAACGCAGAATAACAAGCATTTCGCATACGGAGGCCTGATATATACGTCCCGTATATACCTAACACAATAGGAGCTATTACCCTTATTCGCTTCAGAATTATTTCATCTGCAGTAAAACTAAGAGGGTCAATCGGCTCAATAAACACAAAATATACTATACCAATAATACCCATTTGTAAAATATAATTCCATTGATTCATTTTAAGAACTTTATTTAATTCCATTTTCTCATCCTTTCCGTTTTTACTTTATTTCGCAAATTTTCTGATTTTCTTCCTTAATTTTCTATATTAAGGATATAGTATTTGAAATACTATATCCTTTTATATCATCACAACAATATGAATCTAAAGTCATTAGCCTTGGTGTGATGGGGTGTTTTTTACACAAATCTATGTGATTTATTACACAGCAATTATTCAAAATAAACTTGCGATCAATATGTTGTAAAATTCTTCTTGACCGTAGTATTTCAAATACTATGTGCACGAGGCAGCTTTTCTGTGGACACAAAAAAAAGGCAACCTTGGAGTGGTTGCCTTGGGATTGAAAGAATTGCTTGTTTTTACAGCTCGATAGTCTTGCCTGTGCGGGCGGATTCGTCGGCGGCTAAGACTATTTTCAGGCTGTTGATTGCGTCCGTTATGTGCTGCGACAGGTCTACGTTTTCCGTTATCGCTTTGTGCAGGTAGAGCTGTTCGCGGGCGCAGAGGTCGTCGTGCTTGGGTTCGTCTTTCGTGTCGAACCACTGGTCTTCGTGCGCCCAGCTGCCGTCGGGGAGCATTTCGGACGAGTGGAAGCGCAGCTGTTCGGTCTTGGTGTGCGAGTCGATATCGTCGGACTTCTTTTCAGAACCCGCGTTTTTCGCGCAAATCGAGACGCAGCCCTTCGGTCCGATTACGTCCTTTACGAAAAATGCGTTCGTGGACATCATCGGGCCCCACCCTGCTTCGTACCAGCCGACCGAGCCGTCTTCAAAAGTTACCTGCAACTGGCCGTAGTTGCGCTGGTTGGGATTGAGCTCGGGGCTGAGGTTTGCCATAATGCCGCTTACGCGCACGGGCTTGGAGCGGGTCATTTGGCACATTACGTCGACATAGTGGACGCCGCAATCGACAATCGGCGTGAGCGACTTAAGCAGATTTTTGTGTCCCTGCCAAGTTTTGCCGTGCGACTGCTGGTTGAGGTTCATACGCATGACAAGCGGCGAGCCGAGTTGGTGGGAAAGCTCGATGAACTTAATCCAAGACGGGTGGTGGCGGAGGATATACCCGACAACTACCTTTTTATTGAGGCGTTTTGCGCAGTCGGCGACTCTTTGCGCCCCTTCGACGGTCGAGGAAATCGGCTTTTCGACGAAGACGTGGCAGCCCGCTTCCATCGCCTTGATAGCCAGCGGCTCGTGCGAGGCGGGATAGGTGCAGATTGCGACGACATCGGGCTTGAGGGTTTTGAGGGCTTCGTCGACGTCGGCAAAGCAGGGATAGTTTCCGCCGACGGAAGCGTTGAACGCCTCTACCGCCTTCGGGTTTGCGTCGACAATGCCGACGAGTTCAAATTCGTCGAGTTTATGGTAGGCGCGCGCGTGGGAGGAACCCATATTGCCGCAGCCGATGACAACTACTTTCAATTTATTCATAATGTTTCCTTTGTATAATATAAACCGCACAAAGCGGGCGTTAAATCGTGTAGTAGATTACGAAACCGATTCGAAAGAATCAACAATTACTTCGCGGCGGAATCGGAAAAACGGCAAGTATGTCAAAATAGTTCAAACCGAGCGAAGCGCAATCCAAGCTTTGGGGAAGTTAAAAACCGCTTTCGCGGAAATCGGACGGGCTTTTCCCGAAAAACCGCTTGAACGCCTTGGAGAACGAAAAGGCGTCGGAATACCCGACCTTGCGCGCGACAACTTCGAGCCCGCAAGGCTTCGAGGAGACAATCCTGCGCGCCTCGTCCATGCGCCAACCGAGCAGAGTTTTGGAGAACGAAGAGCCGAACCTGTTTTTGAAAAGCGCGTCGAGCCGCTTCGGCGGGAGTTTGAAAAATTTGACGGCGCGGACGATGTCCCAGTCCTCCGAAAGCGTGCTTTTTACGCGGTCGATTTTCGATTCAATCCCGCCGTCGAGCGACATTTTCAGCGGGTGCGACAAATCCGCGCGCAGGACGCAATCCATAATTTCCGCCAAAGCCTCCAAAATCCTGCGCGACGGATTTTTTGAATAAACCTGCGCGTCGTAGAATTTGAAAACGTCGGCGAGATTGGCGCAATTTTCGGAGACCGAGCAGAAAACACAGCGCGTGCGGACAATAAAAACTGCGGGATTGAGGTGAAACCACAGAACCTTCCAGCCGCGCGTACCCGACTTGAGTTCGTACTCGCAGCCCTCGGGAATCAGCGCAAACATTCCTGCGGAAAGCGAAAATTTTTCGCGCCCGCAGGAAAGCTCCGCCCTGCCAGCAACCGTATACATCGCCAAATGAAAATCCGCCCCCGATCGCGACTGGTAGTAGTCCGACTTATGCTCCGTGCACGCCGCCGCCGCAATCGAGTAGCGCGAAAGCGGGTCGTTCCCTTCGATTTTAGGCCACGAAAACAGCCGCCTTTTGTTTTTTCGCCCGACGACGCGCTCGGCGACAAACGGGTGCGTGATGTACCGCTCGGTGCTGGTGTCGGGCCAGAGCTGAAGCTCGGAATCGGAATGTTTGCCGTAGGCGTATTTCTTTCCCATAGGAAAAAAGTTAGGAGCTTTTTACGGGAAAGTCAA
>DJPO01000075.1:5898-6296 GCA_002437405.1 Opitutia bacterium UBA6410
GAAATGGTATGTCTTTTTTATCCGTTAGATGTCATATATTTTCTTTGACGGTTTCGTCTAACGCGGATAGAATCGGTGAAAAGAAATTTTTATATGAACACGTTTAAAAGCAACATAGAATCCCTCATCGATTCCCTCGGCAAAACGGCGGCTCTTGAAGGCGTCGCGGGGGAAATCTGCGAAATTTGCGCCGATTGCATCGCAAACGGCGGAACAATCCTCTCGTGCGGCAACGGCGGAAGCGCGGCGGACGCAATGCACTTCGCCGAAGAACTCACTGGCAGATACAAGACGACGCGCCGCCCGCTCGGCGGGCTATGCCTGAATGCCGACGCCGCCGCGCTAACGTGCATAGCAAACGACTTCGGCTACGAATACGTGTTCTCGCGCCAAATCGA
>DJPO01000075.1:6431-11335 GCA_002437405.1 Opitutia bacterium UBA6410
GCTCTCGGGGCGCGGCGGCGGCAAATGCGCGTCAATCGCGGACTACGCGCTCGTCGTGCCGTCGGATTCGGGCGCGAGGGTTCAGGAAATCCACGGGCTTGTTTTGCACACGATAATCGAATCAATCGAGGCGCGCATATGAAGAGATTCATCGGAATAGACATAGGCGGGACAAAGTGCGCCGCAACCCTCGGAGAATCGGAAGCGGAGAACATAAAAATCGCCGCAAAGGAACGCTTTGAAACTCCCGCGCGCAACCCGCAGGAGACAATAAAAAAACTCTTCGAAGCGACCGACGCGATTTTGAAAGAGAAAAACCTTTCCGCCGCCGACATCGCCGCATTCGGCATAAGCTGCGGCGGCCCGCTCGACAGCAAAAGGGGGATTATCCAAAACCCTCCGAATCTGCCCGCTTGGGACAACATCAAAATCTGCGACGCGTTTTCCGAACGCTACGGCGTGCCGTGCGGGCTACAAAACGACGCCAACGCCTGCGCGCTCGCGGAATGGAAGTTCGGCGCGGGGCGCGGGTTCGACAACATCGCGTTTTTGACGTTCGGAACGGGGCTCGGTGCGGGTTTGATTCTCGACGGCAGGCTCTATTGCGGAGCGAACGACAACGCGGGGGAAGTTGGGCACATAAGGCTCGGGCGGTTCGGCCCCGTAGGCTACGGCAAGCGCGGGTCATTCGAGGGATTTTGCAGCGGCACGGGGATTGCGAAAATCGCCAAAGACAAAGTGCTTGAGCAGCTCCAAATGGGCAAGCACCCGACGCTCTGCCCCGACGCCGACAAGCTCGATTCCCTCAACGCGAAAACCGTCGCCGACGCCGCCGACGCGGGCGACAAACTCGCCCTCGAGATATACGCCGAAAGCGGCAGAATGCTCGGGTTCGGGCTTTCGGTGCTAATCGACATTTTGAATCCGCAGCGGATAATAATAGGCGGGATTTTCACGCGCTCGCGCAACCTGCTTTGGCATCATGCGGTCGAAGTTTTGGAGCGCGAAGCCCTGCCCTCCGCCCTTTCGGCGTGCGAAGTCGTGCCCGCCGAGCTCGGCGAATTCATAGGCGACTATGCGGCGTTGTCCGTGGCTAAATACGAATCGGAGAAGACAATATGAACAAAAAAATAAAGATATTAATACCGATATTCTTCGGATTCTACGTAATGGGATTCGTCGATTTTACGGGGATAGCGATAAGCTATATCAAAGCCGAATTTGCGGGACAAATGCCCGACCACTTCTTCGGCTTTTTGGCGACCGCCGTTTTCTACTGGTTTTTGATGCTCTCGATTCCAACCGCGATGGCAATGAACAAAATCGGGCGCAAAAACACGGTTCTGGCGAGCGCGGCAATCACGCTGGTTTCGGCAATTCTCCCGTTTGCGTTCGACTCCATTTGGGCGTGCGCGGCGGGTTTTGCGCTGCTGGGTATCGGCAACGTGGTGCTTCAGGTCTCGCTAATGCCGCTACTTGCCTCGTGCATAAATTCCGACAAGCTCGCAAGCGCGCAGTCTGCGGGACAGTCGATAAAGGCGGTATCGTCGTTCGCAAGCCCGTTTATTGCGCTCTACGCGGCAAGCGCGTTCGGCTCGTGGAAGCTGGTTTTCCCGTTTTTCGCGGTAATTACAATCGTCTTCGGCGTCTGGCTCTACTCGGCGGAAGCGGCCGAGGAGAAAACTTCGAAATCAGTCTCGCTCAAAAAAGTTTTCGGATTGCTCGCCGACAGGCAAATTCTGCCGCTATTTATCGGGATTGTCGCAGTATGCGGTATGGATATGGGGCTGAATATGGGCTCGACGATGGTTCTAATGGAAAAGCTCGGACTCGATCCGTCGCTCGAAAGTTCCGTGCGCAAAGTCGGCTTCGCCCCGAGCGTATATTTTGCGGCGAGAACGTTCGGGACGTTCGTCGGGGCGGCATTGCTCGCAAAAATGGACTCCTTCAAATATTTTAAAATTCACTCGCTTGTCGCGCTCGCTGGATTGGCACTTATACTTTTTGCAAAATCAGAAGCCGCGACACTTGCGGGTATCGCGCTTGCGGGCTACGGGATTTCCTCGATATTTTCGGTGGTATTCTCCCGCGCGCTGACTCTGCGCCCCGACTCGGAAAACGAGATTTCCGGAATTATGATAACGGGCATAGCGGGTTGCGCAATAGTTCCGCCGCTGATGACGTTCGCACAAGCGGAAGTCGGGATAACAATCGGGACTGTCGCGGTTCTCGCGCTCGCGTGCGCATATCTGATATTTTGCTCTTTCAAATTCGCCGCAAAACACTAAAACTTCAAATATGGAAAATATGAATATTGCCAAAAAATTTTATTCGGTCGCGGCGGTCGTCGCTGCGGCTGCAGTGATTTTTCTGCTCTTCGGACGCGGGAAGCAGCCCGAAAACGCTTCTTCCGACTCCGCGCAAAAACAGGAAAAAAGTATCAACCTGAACGGCGATTGGTCGCTAAAATTCTGGCAGCAACCAGAAAAGGCGGTCAGAACCCCCAAGGATTCCAAGAAAGTCGCGGGGGCGAAAACGATTCCCGCAAAAGTTCCGGGAAACGTCGAGCTCGACCTCTTCCGCGCCAAGATTATCCCCAACCCCGAAACGGGCGACAACTCCTACGCGCTACGCAAGTTCGAAGCCTACCAGTGGCAGTACTCGAGAACCTTCCCGACTCCCAAGCTCGCAAAGGGCGAGCGCGCGATTCTCAAATTCGAGGGGCTCGACACCTTTGCCGATATTTTCGTCAACGGGAAGAAAGTCGGCGAATCGGCGAATATGCTCATCGCCCACTCGTTCGACATCACCGACGCGCTCTCGGCAAATAAAAAAAATACATTGGACGTGATAATCCGCTCGGCGATAGCGGAATCCAATAACCGCAAAGTCGGCGCAATCACCTCCGCGTACGACTCCGAGGGTATCCGCAAAGCCCCGCATATGTACGGCTGGGACATTATGCCGCGGCTTCTTAGCGCAGGCATCTGGCGCGACGCCAAAGTGGAAATCCGAAAACCCGCCGCAATCGACGACGCCTTCTTTATGACGGTCTCCGCGAATCCCGAAAAGAAGGAAGCAACGCTGGCGTACAGAATTTGGCTGCGTATGCCGCTCGAAATAGTCGGCGGAAAAGCGAAACTCGAGGGCAAGCTGATTGCACCCGACGGGAAAACCGCTTGGGCTCAGACACTCGCCGCCGACAAATACACTCTTTCGGGCAACGGAATACGCATCAAAGACGCCCATCTCTGGTGGCCGCGCGGCTACGGCGACTCGCCGCTCTACAAGCTCGAGCTGCGCCTGATTTCGCCCGACGGAAAGGTTCTCGACACAATGACCCAAAACGTCGGCTTGAGAACAGTTGAACTGAAATTGCAGGACATTCCCGCAAATGGCGAAGGCGGCGATTTTTCGTTCTACGTCAACGGCCGCAAAATCTATATCAAGGGGACAAACTGGGTGCCGCTCGACGCGCTCCACAGCCGCGACGGTCAACACCTCGAAAAAACCCTCAAAATGGCGGTCGATTTAAACTGCAATATGTTGCGCTGCTGGGGCGGAAACGTCTACGAGTCGGAGGAATTTTTCGACTTCTGCGACAAAAACGGCATACTCATCTGGCAGGATTTTTCTCTCGCCTGCACGACACCGATGCAGACGGACGAATTCGCAAAGGAAATGGAAATCGAAGCGCGCGCGGTAATCGAAAAATTCCGAAAACACCCGTCGCTCGCACTCTGGGCGGGCAATAACGAAAACGACTCGTCGTTCTATTGGCTCTTCGAAAACAACGTATACAAAATCGACCCGACCAAGGAAAGAACCAGCCGCCAAGTCCTGCCCGCTGCGGTATACGAACTCGACCCGACCCGCCCGTACCTGCCGAGCTCGCCGTACATCAGCAAGGCGGTATTCGAAGGCAAAGCGTTCCCGTCGGAATCGCACCTGTGGGGTCCGAGAGGCTACTATAAAGCCCCCTACTACACTTCGGTAAAAGAACATTTTGTCAGCGAAATCGGATACCACGGCTGCCCCAACCGCGAATCGCTGGAAAAAATGTTCGACAAAAAATACGTCTACCCGTGGACAAACAAGGAAACGCTCGAGTGGAACAAACAGTGGAACGCAAAGGCTGTTACGCCGTTTGAGTCGAACATCGGCAAGGATAGACGCAACTACCTGATGACAAACCAAATCAGCAAAGTATTCACGGAAGTCCCGCGCGACTTGGACGATTTTATTTTCGCGTCGCAAACCGTGCAGGCGGAAGCTAAAAAATACTTCATCGAATTTTGGAGAACGGGCAAACCCTACCGCAATGGAATATTGTGGTGGAATCTGCGCGACGGCTGGCCGATTGTCTCGGACGCAATCACGGATTACTATTTTTCGAAAAAGCTCGCGTACTATTATATAAAGCGCGTGCAGGAAAACGCGATAGTGGCAGTCAACGACAACCTCGAAGTAATCGCAGTGAACGACACATTCGGGAAAGTCGGCGGCAAAGTGAAAATCACGGATATCGAAAGCGGAAAAACGGTTTTCGAAAAAACGTTCGACATACCCGAAAACGGGAAAACGGAAATGGGAAAAATTTCCGACCTGCCCTCCGACCAAGGCATACTGCTGATAGAATACGAAGTGGACGGCAAAAAACAGCTGAACCACTATCTATACGGCAAGCCGCCGTTCAAACTGTCGGATTACAAGAAGTGGCAAAAAGCCCTGAAAATCGACAGAAAATAAAAACGCCAACTCGGGCGCAAAACGCCAATAGTCAGAAATTGGGCAAAGCACAATAAACAGAAAGGGGGCAACCGCCCCCTTTTTTTAAAACTTCCGAAGCGAGCGAAAGCGAGCTTCTGTCGAGGCCTGTCAAATTGCCGTTCAGACGGTGGCTT
>DJPO01000075.1:11439-13939 GCA_002437405.1 Opitutia bacterium UBA6410
AGGAAAAATTGACAACGTCAATTTTTCCGAAGGGGACGGCAGCCCCCTCTTTCATCTCCCCAGTTTATCCCTTACGGAGATTTCGTTGAACGCCATAAATATGTCGTTGCGGTTGATGATACCTTTGAAACGCCCCGCCCCGTCTATCATCGGCAAAGCCTCGGCAGACGTCTCCGAAAACGCCTTTATCGCATCTACAAGCGACGTTTCGGCAAAAATCGGGGGAACGTCGGTTCTCATAATGTCGTCGGCAATCACCTTCGACGATAACGCGCCCGACTTCACAAACTCCAAGACATCGGAACGCAATACAGCCCCGATATACTTGTTGCTTCGGGTCACCACATAAACAGCATAGTCGGGATTCTTCAAAAAGATTTTGGCTATGTCCGCAAAAAGAGTCGTCGCAAAAACAGTGTTGTCGCCGCGTCGGGCGAGCGAATTAACGGAAACGTCGCACAGGGGTTTGTCGAATACCGATTTAAAGCCCGAGGAAACCGCAGACGCATACATCGACTTTGTGCGCATTAGCTTGGAAATTCCGTACGAGACAAGAACGCCGATGATTAGCGGATAAATCATACGCCCCGCCATGGTGAACTCGAGAACCAACATAAGCGACGTAAGCGGCGCGGCGGCGGCGGTCGTGAAAAACGCAGCCATTCCGAGGAGCGAAAAACCGATGACCTCCTCAGTGCCGAGGGGAATCCCCAACGCAACCAACGTCTGGGCAAAAATGAAGCCGAGTATCCCGCCGACCGTGAGCGTGGGAGTCAAAACACCGCCGACAGCCCCGAGTCCGAAAAACAAAACAACGGAAAACACTTTTAGCGCAAAGAGCGTCGAAATTTGCTCGAGCGAAAAATTCATCGAAACAATCCCGCGGATAATGTGCGCGCCGTTGCCCGTGACCTCGGGATAATAAATCGCAATAGTGCCGACAATGACGCCCGCCAGCGCGAGCCTAAACGGGAGAAAAACAACCGAACGGTTCAGGAGCGAACGACACTTCACAAGCATAACAAGCCAGCCCTTCGCGCATACCGAGGCAATCACGCCCAATATCAAACTCAATAGCGCAGTCTGCGCATTTATCGAAAGATACGCCGCGGAAATTTCGTAAAGCGGGCTGGAATTGCCGAGTATGCTCACGATTAAATAACTCGTGCAGCTCGAGACGAGAAGCGGGGCAATGATGTCGATGGACATTATCCCGACGACGATTTCGCAGACAAACAACGCCCCCGCCATAGGAGCGTGAAAAACGGCAGCCATAGCCCCCGCCGCGGAACACGCGACAATCAGACGCAGACGCGGCGGCGAGAAATTCAGCTTACGCCCGAAAACCGAAGCAAAAACCGTCACCGTCTGGACAAGCGGCCCTTCGCGCCCGATAGATGCGCCCGAACCGATTGTGAGAATCGCGGCAAGACTTCGGAGCAAATTGGAGCGGACGGGAATGTAGCCGTTGCCGATGGAAACGGCTTCCATGTACGGAGTCGGAGCTTTGCGGATTTTCTTCGCGGCGAAAACCAAAACAATCCCAGCGAGAACCGCCCCTACGCAAAGAGAGAAAATCCTGCGCCACGCGGGAATCGCCGCAAACGACGCAACAACGCGCTCGCCGTCCGTACCCGTCAACAACGCCAAAATGGAGTGCGTCGCGAACTGGAAGCATGACGCAACCGCTGCAGAAATCACGCCCGCCAAGACGGCATAAAAATAAATACCGCGCCAACCCGTGAGATTGAAGCGGATACGCGTGCGCAGAAGGAATTTGAAAAAACCGCCCACAACCTAAAAATTAAGGATTCAGAACGGACTGGAGCGATTTCCGCACATCGTCGGGCGAAAGCTGCCGCAAGTCGGGGACGGATTTCCGCCATTTCACGATTTTTTGAAGGAGCGACAAATACGCGGCAATGCGCTTTCTGTCGACAGCCACGAGAATGACAACCTGCGCGCGGGAATCCTCGGTCGGCCAGTCAATGCCGCCGCTTAGCCCGACTACGACATATTCGTCGTCAAGCCCCGAAATACGCCCGTGTGGGACAGCCAAGCCGTCGCCGATATAGGTCGAAGCAGTGTCCTCGCGCAAATAAACAGCCTCGCGCAATTCGTCGATTTTATCGTCGGGAATCAGCCCAGCCAAACCCGAAAAAAGTTTTTCGAGACATTCGGTTTGTTCGGAAACGTCCGAGAGGATAATTGACTCAACACAAGGCATAGAAAAGATAATCGCACAGAAAGCGGAAATAGTCAAGAATACGAAGAAGAAAAGAAGACAAAAACGGCAAAACAAAAATATCCAAAAACTAACACCCAAAAAAAAAACGACAAAAAAGAAAAGCTCCACTCCCAGCAACGGCAACCAGCCCAAAATGTGGCGAAAGAATACGGATTCAGCCGAGTATTTTTTTCTTTCTTTTTGGCTGGCGGCGGGAGTGTATAAAGACGCACATGACCGCTGGCGGCCAAGCAAAAAACGGAGCATCAACCG
>DJPO01000075.1:13972-32141 GCA_002437405.1 Opitutia bacterium UBA6410
ATCAACCGTATCCCGAAAGCCCCAATTCACCGCAACGGCAACTAACCAAAATGGGGCGAAAGAATGCGGTTCAGCCGAGTATTTTTTTCTTTCTTTTTGGCTGGCGGCGAGAGTGTATAAAGACATACATGACCACTGGCAGCCGAGCAAAAAACGGAGCATCAACCGTATCCCGAAAGCCCCGATTCACCGCAACGGCAACCTGCCCAAAATGTGGCGAAAGAATGCGGATTCAGCCGAGTATTTTTTTCTTTCTTTTTGGCTGGCGGCGTGGGTGTATAAAGACATACATGACCGCTGGCAGCCAAACAAAAAACGGAGCATCAACCGTATTATTTCGCCCCATTTTGGCGGAGGGATTCGTAGAGGAAGATAGCCGCGGCTACGTTTACGTTGAGACTGTCCGATATTCCGCTCATCGGTATCAATACCTTTTCGTCCAAACGCCTTTCCCAGTCCTCACCCAAACCGTCCGACTCGCAGCCCATCACAATCGCCGTCGATTTCGTGAAGTCGGCTTCCCAGATTTTTTTGTCCGCCCCCAAGTGCGCCCCGACCGATTTTATTTTGTTAGCCTTCAGCCAGTCTGCTGTTTCGTCGACGCCCGCAGTCGCAATTTGGAGCGAAAACAACGCCCCCTGCGACGCCCTGACCGCCGCAGGATTGAAAATGTCGCAAACGCAATTTGTGAGAATCAGCGCGTCGGCTCTTTCGGAGTCGGCAGTGCGGATAATCGCGCCGAGATTTCCGGGTTTTTCGATGGCGTCGGCAATCAGGATTGTGGTCGGGCGGTCTTTGGGGAGCGAAATGTCCGAAAGGCAGCACCCCCACTGTTTTGCGACCCCAATTAACCCGTCGCAGCCCTCGCGATTCGAGACTTTTTCGAACGCGCCTTCGGAGAGTCGGCAGAGCGGGATTTTTTTGTCGTCCGCGATTTTTTTTACGAAAAGTTCGTGCTCGGGGCTTTTGAAAAACTCGGGGCAATAATAGATTTCCTCGACATCGGAAAGCTTGACGCACCGCGACAGCTCGCGCAAACCCTCGACGGCGAAGACCCCGAGCTTCTTGCGTTCGGCACGGTCGCGCAGTTTCATGAGCGATTTTACGCGCGGATTCTGTCTGCTTTGAATAAATTCTTCCATTGCGCTTTTTTTATTTTCGTCCATAGTAGGGCAAAAATATATCAAGACAACTTTTAATTCCGCCAAAAAATCTTTTTATGGAAACAACACCGCAAGTGCCGCGCAACTTTGTCCCCACCCCGTTTGAATACCACGAAATCGTGGAGCTGGAAATCGACGACATTACGAATCTGGGAGCGGGAGTCGGACGCATCGACGGGTGGGTCGTGATGGTACCGTTCGCGCTGGGCGGCGAGCGGGTCAAGGCTCGGATTTTCAGAAACAAAAAGAATTTTTCGGAGGGCGATTTGGTGGAAGTCGTGAGGCCGAGCCCGCAGCGGGTCAAGCCGAAATGCGGGCTTTTCGGGGTCTGCGGCGGCTGCCAATACCAACATCTTTCGTACGAAGCGCAGCTGGAATGGAAGCGCAAACAGGTGCGCGATTTGATAACGCGCATAGGGGGAATCGACTTCGAGCCGCTGCCGACACACCCGTCGCCCAAGCAATACGGATACCGCTCGAAACTCACGCCGCACTACGAGAGGGCGCGGGGCGAAAATTTTCCGATAGGCTTCGTGAAAGTCGGGCGCAGGACGGATTTGGTCGACGTGCCGCAATGCCCGATAGCGTCGGAGGCGATAAACGCCGCCCTGCCCGAGGCGCGGGCGGAACTCGACGCGCGGAAGGCTCAGCTGCGGCGCGGCGGGACGATTTTGCTGCGCGACGCGGGCGGGAAAGTCTGCCGCGACAACAACGCAACGGTGCGCGAGCGCGTCGGGAAGCTCGATTTCGAATTCGTCGCGGGCGAATTTTTCCAAAACAATCCATTCATTCTGCCCGAATTCGTGGAATACGGAGTGAACGAGGCGGCGGGCTCGAAATACCTTGTGGACGCATATTGCGGAGTGGGAATGTTCGCGCTGTCGGCGGCGGACAGATTCGAGAAAGTCGCGGGCGTGGAAGTCAGCGAAAAGGCGATACGCTGCGCCAAGCGCAACGCCGAAATCAACGGGATAACCAACTGCGAATTCCTCGCGGGGAAAGCCGAAAACATCTTCGCTCAGGCGGCGGAAAAATTTTCGGGAAGCGAAACGTCGGTGATTATCGACCCGCCCCGCTCGGGTTGCGACGAAAGCTTCCTCGAACAGCTGGCGAAATTCGCGCCGAAAAAAATTGTGTACGTCTCCTGTGGCCCAGACACGCAGGCGCGGGACATCGCGATTTTGGCAAGGTACGGATACAAGCTGCAAAAGCTGCAGCCGTTCGACCTGTTCCCGCAGACGCGGCACATCGAGTGCGTAGCGACCCTGACGGCGTAAAATCGGGAACATCGGGATAAAAAAATCCGTTGACAGATTTTGCCGAGCGGACGTATAACTGCGCCCGTTATGAAAATCAAAAATATTGCCGCACTCCTTTCAACAGCCGCACTTTTCGCGGTATCAGACGCCCAAGCCGACGGATTTTTCAAAAAGCTCGTCTCCGACACCGCGAAAGCCGTCGTCGAGGAAAGCGAAGCGGGCAAGGAATACACGCAAGTCCGCGGACTTCTGGACGCCGTGAACGAAATGCCCAAGGATTTTTCGTCGTTCTGCAAAAAATACGCCACGCGCGAAAACTTCGACAAAGCCCTCTCCGCCGTGAAATCCGCCGACGTTTCCGCCTGCGACGAAGACGTGAAAACGGCGAAGGAGGAAATCGTGAAATCGGGAGAAAAGGTTTCAGAAACGCTCGCGAAAATGCCCGCAAAAACGGATTTTTCCGATAAGAACAAAATCCTAACCGCCGTTGCGAAATCGCTCACCGAAGAAAACAGCACCGAAAAGCAGTTCGCGGACGAGCTGAAAGACTGCCTCTCCCAGCTCAACCAGTCGCGGGCAAAGCTTGCGGAAATCGCCGTAAAACGCTTCAAGGCACTCGGGAAATAGCGCGGCTATTTTGCGGTCGCGCCGATGTGCCGCTGGGAGATGTCTGGCACTTGCGAGAGCTTCCACGAGGCGGTGGAATACTCGTTGAACTTGAAGTGCCGCAACATATAAAGCGAGATAGCCTTTATCTTGTCGCCGTACGGGGCGTCGAAAGTCGGGTCGGCTCTTTTGAGATACTCGATGATTTGCGCCGCCTCGCCCGTATAGGACGGCAACCGCGAGTCCTCGAACTCGATAGGGCGCACGACGTTTGCGGTGGGCGACGAATACGAGTTCGCCGACCAAATGCCGTCCTTGGTAATAAAGAGCTTGTCCCATTCATCGAACAGCTGCCTGCAAAGGATTATATACCGCTGGTCGCCCGTCATATAGTGGAGATTCCCGAACGCCTTTGCCGTAAACGCGTACGTCCACGACGACGACTGCGAGGCTGTTCCGACATCGGCGTCGGACGGCATTTGCGAAAAAGTTTTGAGGAGAATTTCCAAGTGCTCGCCGATTTTCTTTGCGGCGTCCAGATATTTTTCGTCGCGGGTATAGGCGTACGCGAGCGTGAGAACCTGCACGCCCAGCGCGTTTTCGCCCGTAATCGAGTGGCGCGAGTTTTCAATCATACGCCCGTCGGAGTGAATCATATCGACAATCGAATCGGCGAATTTTACGAGCGGCTCGGAGTACCCGCGCGAGTCCGTAATTATTGCTATTTCAAACAAAGCGCGAGCGATAATCAGCCTGTCCAGAAGCGGCGGGGAGTCGTTAAGACGCTTGATTAGCGCAACCTGAGCCTTCAGCGCGGCGGCAAACGCGGCGTCGAACTTCGGGGAAAGATAATATATCCGCGCCGCCAAGCGTCCGTTTTCCGCCAACACCGCCGTAAAATATTTCGACGTATCCTTGGAGAAAAAATCGTTGAGCCGAACCCCCTCGATGTCCCACGCAATCGTACCGTCCGAAAATCCGTTTATGTCGGCCGCCTCCATTGCGGGCGAATTGCCGAGAATCTCGGGCAGAGCCTTGGCCAGAGTGCGCGTCGCGGCGGGATTTTCCGAAAACTTTTCGGCGAGCGCAAACGCGGCGGCGGCAATCGGCGAATTGGAATCGCCGCTAAGCTCGGAGGTGATAAAAAGCGGCGCGAGCCTCGGCAGGAGAATCGCCGCGGAAAACTCGCGTGCATTCCCCGTGGCGCGCTCGTAGATGTTTTGCAGAACCATATAGTCCGCCGGCCACTTGTATTGGTCGAAATTCACGACATAAAAATACTCGTCCAAAAGCTTTTTGAATTTGTCGTCGGGCTTGAACTCGTGCCCGTTTACGACCAGAAATATCAGCTTATTGTTTTGCCGCGCCGTAGCCTCGAGCGCATTGCCCCACCCGAGATTTTTTCCGCTATGTCCGAAAAAAACCGATTTGTCCGCAAGACGCTTTTTCATCGAATCCGAAATATGCGGGTACGCCAAGGCAACCAGACACGCCGTGCAGACGCCAGCGGCGAACAATATCAGATTTTTTCTAAAGCGTTTCACGGCTTGAATTGACAGGCTAAAAGAAAAAAATGTTTCAGAATCCCGCGAAAAAAGATTTGACGACCGCAAGCGCGGACATCGCGGCAGTTTCGCATTTCATAACGTTGTCGCCGAGTTTTACGGGGAGGAAACCCGCGCGCTCGGCGGCGTCGTACTCGGCGTCGGAGAGGTCGCCCTCGGGCCCGATTAATATGCAGGCACGCTTTGCGCCGCCCGAAAAATTTTCCGACAAAACTTTCAAAATCGGCTCGGCGTTCGGGCGCAGGCTCGCGACAATCTTCGCGTCGAAATCGGCGGATTTTTTCAAAAATTCGGGGAAGTCCCCAACCTGCGGAAGAAGGAAACTGCCGAGATTCGCCGACTGCTTGACTGCCTCCATACATTTACAATTCCACTTGCGCGCCTTTTTTTCGGAGTCCTCGCGCCCGATGTGGACGACCGACCGCGAAGACGCAACGGGGAAAATCCCCGACGCGCCGATTTCGACGCTCTGGCGGATAATCTCCTCGAACGCCGCCCCTTTGGGCAGGCACTGGGCGACGAAAACGCCCACCGACGGCTCGCGCACCTGTTTGCGCGCGACAACCGAAAGCTCCGCGCCCTTCGTGTTCGCCGAGACAATCGAACATTCGAAGACGTTGCCGCGCATATCGAACACGTCCGCCGATTCTCCGTTAGACGCCCTGAGCGAACCGCACAAATGGCGGCTTTCCTCGGGGCTTAGACGAAACACCCCGCCGACGTGCACGTTTTCCCCGCCGCCGAAATCGGCGAAATCGCAATATGCTCTGAAACCTGACATACGAAACAGCTTGCACTTTGTGTGATAAATGTAAAAATTTTTTTTATGCAAAATGATAAAAGGGAAATTTTCGGCGGCAAAAACATCGTGCTGGGCGTATGCAGCTCGATAGCCGTCTACAAGGCGGCGGAACTGGCGTCGCAACTTACGCGCGCGGGCGCGAATGTCGTCGCCGTGATGACCGCCAACGCCCAAAAGCTCATCAGCCCCCGCATATTCCAGACGCTCACACGCAACAAAGTCTACTGCTCGATGTGGGAGCAAATCGACGACTGGAAGCCCGAACATATCTCCCTCGCCGAATCCGCCGACCTGCTACTCGTCGCGCCCGCCACGGCAAATACAATCGGCAACTTCGCCAACGCCCTCGCCCCCGATATGCTCTCGAGCCTCTATATGGCTACGGCAAAGCCCGTTTTAATCGCCCCCGCAATGAACTCGCAAATGTACGCAAACAAGGGAGTCCAACGGAACATCGAGCGGCTTAAATCCGACGGCGCATTTTTCGTCGAACCAGACGAAGGCCGCTTGGCGTGCGGAACTGTCGGCAAAGGCAGACTCGCCGAAACCGACAAAATAATCAAAGCCGCCGCCGAAATACTCAAAGGAGAATTGGCGTGAAGGAATTTCTGGAGACAATCAGCGACGAGCTGCGCCGAATGTCGGGAGAGGGAATCGAGAGCATTCCGCTCGACGACGACGCGCTTAGAATCCTTCGGCGAATGGAGGCGGACGAACTCGCCGCCGAAATGCGCTCGGAACTTACCGACGCGGGCGAAGAACCCGAAGCCGTGAAATTCGCAACGGGCGACGATTTGAAAATCGAAACCCACAAAAAAGAGACAATCCCGCAACAAATCAGAATCGTGCAAACCCCGACCGCCGAAAGGAAAATCCCCGACCCTACCCCGTTCAAAATGCCCGACGGCACGCGCGAGCAAAAATGGCTCGCCCTGCGCGACATCGTGCTGTCCGACCCCGTCTGCAACGCCCACATCAAGCCGCAAAAAAAGGTGGTCTTCGGAATCGGAAATTTGGAGGCAAAAATATTTTTCTGCGGCGAAGCACCGGGGGCGGACGAAGAAATCCAAGGCGAACCGTTTGTCGGGCGCGCGGGTCAGCTCTTGACGAAAATCATATCGGCTATGGGGCTGAAGCGAGAGGACGTTTACATCGGCAACATAATGAATTGGCGTCCCGAAATGCCGACCTCCCGCGGCAACCGCCCGCCCACCGGCGAAGAAATGGCGTACTGCCTGCCGTACCTCAAAGCGCAAATCGACATCGTAAAACCGCAGGTAGTCGTCGCACTCGGCAAGACGGCGGTCAACGGGCTGCTCGGCGAAGACCCAAACCGCAAGATGGGGGAAATCCGCGGCAAATGGAACAAGTTCGGCGACGCCGATTTGATGATTACCTACCACCCGTCCTTCCTGCTCCAATACGGCAACAACAACAAGATGAAACGCCTCGTCTGGGAGGATATGATGGCGGTAATGGAGCGCACGGGAATCCCGATTTCCGAAAAGCAGCGCAACTATTTTCTGTGATTAAGGCTTGAAATCGCTGTCTATATAAAGAGAATACGGCGTATCGAAATCATTATGAATCCATTCGTTAAAAAAGTATTTACGGGTGTCGTTGCGTTTTGCCTATGCGCGGCGGCAAATGCGGAAACCGTCCTCAGAATCGGACACTTCCCGAATATTTCGCACGCGCAAGCGTTGGTCGCGCACAGAATGTCGATGCTCGGCAAAGGCTGGTTTGAAGAACGGCTCGGCAAGGACGTGAAAATCCAGTGGCAGCTTTTCAACGCGGGGCCCAGCGCAATGGAATCGCTCTTCGCGGGAGCTGTCGACATCACCTATGTCGGCCCGAACCCCGCAATCAACGCATACGCAAAAACGCGCGGGCGCGACATCAGAATCCTCGCGGGATCGGCGGACGGCGGGGCTTCGCTCATCGTAAAGCCCGAAGACGCAATCAAAACGGCGGCGGACTTTAAGGGCAAAAAAATCGGGACACCGCAACTCGGCAATACGCAGGACGTTGCATGCCGCGCTTGGCTTATCGACAACGGTCTAAAAATTACAATGACCTCGGGCGACGCGCTGATTATCCCGACCTCGAACCCCGAACAGCTGATGCTCTTCAAGCGCGGCGAGCTCGACGCCGTGTGGACAGTCGAACCGTGGGCGACGCGCCTGCAGCTCGACGGCGGCGGAAAAATCTTCCTCGAGCAAAAGGATGCGGTTACGACGATTTTGGTGACGAACAACAAAACGCTCAAAAAACACGCCGAACTCGTAAAAAAATTCGTCGCAGCCCACAAGGAACTGACCGACTGGATCAACAAAAACCCCGAGGAGGCGCAGAAACTCGCGCTCGAAGCGCTCGACGCGCTCATGGGCGGGACGAGCATTTCCAAGGAGCTCGTAAAAGCCTCGTGGCCGCGCCTGACCTTCACGGCGCAGGTGAACCACGCAGAGCTTGAAAAATTCGTCGACGACGCCCACAAATGCGGATTTTTGAGGCGCAAACTCGACATCAAAAACATATTTGCGGACACCGAAAAATGAGTATCCACGCAGAATTGCAAAACGTCACCGCGAAACTCGTCGTGGACGACGTAAGTAAAACTTTCGACTCCGGACGCGGCAAAGTCGAGGCTCTCAAAAACGTGAGCCTGAAAGTCGGCGAAGGCGAATTCGTGTGCCTCGTCGGCTCGAGCGGCTGCGGGAAATCGACATTGCTCAACCTCATCGCGGGGCTGGACAAGCCCGACAGCGGCTCGATAAAAGTCGACGACACGCCCGTTTCGGGTCCAGGCCGCGACCGAATGGTTATGTTTCAGGAACACGCGCTCTTTCCGTGGCTCGACGTTTTCGACAACGTGATGTTCGGGCTGAAGCTAAAGCCCAACCTGACCAACCCCGAACGCAAGGAAGTCGCGAAATTCTACCTGCATTTGGTTGGGCTTGAAAAATTCGCGCACTCGTCAATCCACGAGCTCTCGGGCGGTATGCGCCAGAGGGTCGCGCTCGCGCGCTCGCTCGCGCCGAACCCGCGTATCCTGCTGATGGACGAAACCTTCAGCGCGCTCGACGCGCTCACGCGCGAGCAGCTCTACGGCGAACTCCAGCAAATCTGGCAGAAGCGCAAGAAGACCATTATCTTCGTCACCCACAATATCCGTGAGGCCGTGTGCCTCGGCGACAGAGTCGTACTCTTTTCGCCCCACCCTGGCAGAATCGTCCAAACTTTCGACATCGACCTGCCGCGCCTGCGCGATATCAACGACCCCGCCCTCAGCGCGAAAACCCTCGAAATCACCGCCGCATTAAAACAACACAAAGGCGAAGGAGAGGTTGCCGAATAATGAAAAACTACAAGAGAATTTTGATGTCCGTCCTCGCCTTTGCGGGACTATTAGTCGTCTGGGAACTCGCCGTGCGGCACTTCGAGTGCGAATATATGCTCCCGCCGCCGTCGGAAGTCGCCGCATATTTGTGGGACGCAATTTGCGATTTGTCGCTGCCCAAGGCAATCTGGATTACGGGCAAACGCCTTTTCACTGGCTATGCAATCGGGCTGTTAATCGGCATTCCCACGGGTATGCTGTGCTCGCGCTTCAACATATTTAAGGACACAATCGGCGTGCTCGCCCTCGGGCTGCAAGCCCTGCCGAGCGTCTGCTGGGTGCCGCTTGCCATCATTTGGTTCGGACAGGATGAATCGGCAATGCTCTTTGTCGTCGTAATGGGCACGATTTGGTCGCTGATTCTCGCCACGCAATACGGAGTTGCGAACATTCCGCCGATATACCTGCGCGCCGCCAGCACAATGGGCTCGAAAGGTTTCCATCTCTGGCTGCACGTCATAGCCCCCGCGGCATTGCCGAGCATCATCGGCGGTATGAAACAGGGCTGGGCGTTTGCGTGGAGGTCGCTGATGGCGGCGGAAATCTACGTCACGATTCTCACGGGCTTCGGGCTTGGGCAGCTCCTGCACTACGGGCGCGAGCTTATGAGAATGGATCAGGTAATCGGCGTAATGTGCGTTGTTATCGCAATCGGGCTGTTAATCGACAAGGCGGTATTTTCGCCCATCGAGCGCAACCTGCGCAAACGCTGGGGCGTCTCGAATTAGTCCCCCTTCCACAAAGAAGAATCCGCCAACAAAAAAAAGGAGACCGCGAAAAAAACGGTCTCCTTTTTTTATTCCCGAACGGGGAAAGAAACTAAAAGAAAAAAGTTATTTGACTTCGGTCTTGTCTTCGGAAGTCGCCTTGACTTCGGACTGGGGCTTTGCCTCGACCTTTTTGACTTCCTCTTCCTTCATAGCCTCGCGGATATTGTCTTCGACTTCACTCGTAGCCTTTTTGAATTCGCGAATCGACTTGCCCAAGCCCTTTGCAAGTTCGGGAAGACGTTTTGCTCCGAAGAGAAGCAGAAGGACGATGAGGATAACCATCCATTCGCTACCGCCGGGCATACCAAAAGCTAAAATATTTTCCATATATGTAATCCTTTTTAATTTTTCAGTTGAAAGTAAAGTCCGCCGCCAAGCAAGTCAAGCGGATTATCGGCAAATTTCGGATATTACAAAGCGAGCATTTTGCGGGCGGTCTCGGCGAGCGCGTCGGCGCGGGCGAGATTTTCCGCAAATGCGGCGGACGCGTCTTCGTATTCGTCGGAATCGTCCTCCAAAGCCGCCTCCAAAATCCGCCCCAATTCGACGAGCGTCTGGGCGTAAAGCGGGTTCGTGCGCGGGAAAATAATTTTGATTTCCGCCAGCCTGCGCTCCAAATTGAAGCGCACAATTTTGTTGTCGCGGAACTGCCAAACCTGCGACGGATTCAGCCCGACAGGTTCGCCGGAAACGTCCTCGGCTTGGATATACGCAAGCCGCATTATGTCTTCGCGCGAAGTTTTCGTGCTGCGCACGCCGCCCGCGCGGGAATATATTTCGCCGCAAACGGTGCAATTCCAGCGAATTGAAAAATTCTTCGGCGACGTTTTTTCGATTTCCGCAAATGCGGCGTCGGGCGCAAGTTGCGATATTTTCGCCAAAGTCGGAATGAATTTGCCCGTCCGCGCCGTCAGCCTTTCGATACTCCGCAACGCCCAAAAACAGTCCGCACTGTCGGATACCGACGCGATTTTTTCGATTCCCAAAATGTCGGGCAGCGGGCGCGGGGGCGTCTGGATTGCCGTTTCCACGATTTCCGAAAGCCGCCCCGACTTCACCCTGCACTGGAGCGCGACGGAAAACGCCTCGTCGAGCCACACGGGGCATTGGCGCACGATTTTGCCGTATTTTACAAACATCAGTTTTCTGAATAGCGCGCCCGATACGAGCTTGCAAAAATACGGAAATTCGAGCGACTCGTCCCACAAAACCGTGATGGTAATCGAGCCGTTTTTATCGACGGCATAGGGGGAAATCTCGGCGGCCTTTTTCGGGTCGCCCACGAGCTGCACTACGATTTTATCCGAAAACTTCAGCTTTTCCAAGCCGCCCGACTCGTAGTCTGCGAACTGCGCCACTGCGGCGTCCAGTACTTTTTGTGCCTTGCCAATTAAAAGCTCCGACTCGCCGACGAGGTGGAACGCCCCGTTCGACCACTGGATTATCTGCGCCTCGGGTTGCGGGATTTCGGGAAGCTCCGACTTGTTCGGCACATAGTGCCCGTTGATAAAGTCGGAAGTGTCCACGACATACTTCGGCGCGGGATTTTTATTTTTGGGAATGTTTTTTTCTGGAAGCACGGGCGGCAGAATTTCGGAAGGCGGCTCGGCGGCTTCCTCCGATTTTTGAGCTTGCGCGACAGGTTGCGGAGCTTCGGCGGGCGGCGTTTTGTCAGCGCGCGATTGGCAAATTTCTGCGGCGGGCTTTTTTTCGGGAACTGCGGCAACGGGTTTTTGCGTTTTTTCGGAAGCGGCAACGGCGGGCTGCACCGAAGCTTCCTCCGCAACTTCTGCTGGTTGAAGCTGTGCAACTTCGGCAGGCTGGGTTTGCTCGAATTCGGCGGGCTGGACAGGCGCGACTTCGGGGAGCGCGGAGGAATCGTCAGTTGCGAAATCGCGGTATTTTTGCGCGAGCTTCGACAAATCCGCCCCGCCGCCGCCAACGACTAAACCGCTATCCTCCCTGCCCTGCGCCGCGGCGTCGGCGATTTTCTTGGCGAGTTTTATCTTTTCGGCAAGGCTCATTTCGGCAACCGCCGCGCCCGCGCAAATCGTAAAAATTGCAAATATGGCAAAAAATTTTCTCATTTTTTCAAAACAACAGTATCGCCGTTTAGCGAAATGTTTTTAATTTTACCGAACCCGCTTTCGGGCAAACCGTACGCCGAGCGCAGATTCCGCGCGATTCTTTCGGCTGCGAATGCGGGGATTTTCGCCTGTCCAATATGCGCGCGCGCAATGCACATTTCCCCGCCGTCGAATTGCGCCTCGAGCGTCAAAAATGTCCTAAACGACACGAAAACCGCGTTTGCGAATATCGGGAACTGCGCCCGCAGCCCGCGCGACTCCACGGAAAAACGCGGGGGAGTCGGCAGCGCGAAGGAATTTTTGTTTTCGGACTTCGCGCGAGCCTCGGCGATTATCAATCCGTACACGGCGTCGGAAAGCTCCTCCGCCGAAAGCGAAATTTCCGCCGAAGAACCCGCGAGAAAATCGGCGAGAGCATCGGTGGGAGAGGGCTGGCGAACAGCCGCTTCGCCGCCGTCCTGCGGGCAGACCGCCAAATACGCAAAGGCGCAAACAGCCCCCGCCGCCGCGAAAAGCGAAAACGAGAGCGCGACTCTAAGAAAAGCCCAAATATAAGCGGAAAGGCGCATATTTTTATCAATATTTTTCGGCAACGCGCCCGATTCCCTTTCGACACGCCTGCGAGGCGGGGAAGATTTTGCGGGCTGCGAGGTAGTAGTTCAGTGCGGCGGCATATGCGCCGGCGTCTTCCGCAGCCTTCGCCCGATTCAGATTTTTAACGTAGTCGGAAACCTCGGGCGCGAGCCGCGCGACGGTGCGGGCGAGCACTGGGTCGTCGGGGGCGATTTTCACGGCGTTTTCGAGAATGTCCCACGCGAAATACGGGCTTTTTTGACGCTCGAATTCCGCCGCCTGCGCAATTAGCGAATCGACCTGCGAGATTTTCACGACGATGGCGCGCAGTTTTTCGGCGCGCGCGGAGTCGTTTTTAAACGCGACGGCATATTCGGGGGCTTCGTCGACGATGTCGCGTAAATTGCCCCGCTGGTAGTTTTCGTCGAATTTTTGGGAGTAAACCGCCGCGCCTTTCGCCAGCTCCAAAAGCTTTTCGTTGAAGTCGGCGATTGCGGGATTGAGCGGCCAGATTGCCGCCGCCTTTTCGACGTTTTTGACGACTGCGTCGGAGTCGCCCACAGCCGCGCTCTGCTTTGCGGAAAGAAGATACATATCGCTCGCGCGCTGGGCGGTTTTGATTTTCGCGAGAATTTCGCGCTTGGGGAAATCGTCGGCGATTTCCGAAATTTCGGCGATAACTTGCTCCGCGCCCGCCCAGTCCTTGGCGTCGGCAAGCTCCCCGAGGGTTATTACCGACTTGTAGATTTTATGCAAAACCCTGCGCTTTTCGTAGGGGTAGACCGCAAGCAAAGTATCGTTTTCGCCAAGCGGGAAAGCCTCCATCAGGCGTTCGAACGCGCCGAATCTGTCGCCGCGCCCGAAGAGGGTATCGACGGACGCGACCGAATCGGCGATGTCCTTTCTCGCGCTGACGGCGATGCTTTCGAGAGCGTCGCTTGTGGGGGTGAAATTCGAGATTTGAAAGAGACTGTTTATCTGCTTCCGCCCGACTTTAAGAGTCTGGGCGTTGGCGCGGTAGATGTGGCGGTAGAACATTGCGGCAATCTGCGCCTGCTGGAATTTGCGCTCCATAATGAACGCAAAAATCTGCGACTGGAACTGCAGAACCGCCCGACTCGCCAAGCCCTCCTTTTGCAGCTTCGCCGTGGCGAGCTCGGCAATCTGCTTTTGCAAATCCTTTATCTTGTAGCCAAGCTCGGCAGTCCCGACCGTCGGGGCTTTTCGCGAGCCTTTTGCGGAGTTTTCCCGCGCGACCTTGTCGGCTGCGTATTCGAGAAATTCCGCCCTGTCGGAGGCAATCGATTCGGCGCGTTTTACGTCGCGCTCCTTTTCATCCTCGATGTTTTTGAAAGTGCCGTATTCGTCGCGCATTCTCCACGAGAGATAGACGAGGTTGGCGATGACGAGCGACGAGTCGCCGTCGACTGGGTACTCGGCGGCGTCGAAGAGCCTGCTCCACGCGCGGCGCACGGACTCCTCCGAAAGCGAGTCGTTGTCGGCGGAAAGCAGAGCCGTGATTTCGGCGAGAATCGCGCAGTATTTTTTGTAGTCGCCCTCCTTGTCGGGCATGCTCAGATAACGCTCGAAGCGCGCGCGCACGAGCCGCGAGTTGCCGACCGAAAAAGTTTTTCCCTTCCACTTCAGGTTGCCGTTTGCGTCGATGGAGTCGGAATTTACGTCGAAGATTTTATCGACGAACCGCTCCGCCGTCGCGCTTTCGAAGACTCCGCCAGACGCGGTTTGCGGCTGCGCGGCTGCGACCTGCTGGGGCGCGAAAGACGCGGCATTCGCGGCGGCGGGCTTGGGCGTCGGAATTGGATTTGGGGCTTGAAAGCCCGTCATCATCTGCGCCGCCGCCGTTGTTGTCGCCATTAGTGCGGAAACGAAAATTTTGCCGAAAGTGTGCATTAGAATTTCTCCATTGATTCTACGGTAATCCCGCCGTTTTCGCCGACTCTCACGACCATTTCATAACGCTGGTTTGCGGAAACCGCCGAACCCGCCGCCTTTTCGGGAATGAAGACCGCCAGCGAATCGGCGTCCGCGCCCGTCAACACCGCAACTACCCTGCCGTCGGGACGCTTGGCAAGCTGCACGTCGATTTTTGCGTCGAGCACATACCTGTTGCCCGCCAGTCCGCTCGGCGAGCGCATATACGCCGAGTACGGGAACGCGTCCAATCCCGACATATTTTTCTTTTTAAAGTAAATCAGCCCGACCGCCAAGAGCACGGAAATGGCGGGGATTAGCAGGGCGACGATAATTGGGGTGGTTTTGGACTTCATATTTTGTTCGGAAATTAGCCCGACGGTTTATTTTCCGAAAGAAATTTTCGCCGAAAAAAACCGCACGGGCAAGCTTTTTCTACTTCCATTTGCGCAGGCGGCAGCCGTAGAAAACGGCGGCTGCGGCGAGGAGCGTCTGGGCGGTGAGCACGGCGAGGGCAAAGGCGCAGTCGGGCAGGAATTCCCACGCGGCGCGGGTTTGAATGTAGGCGTCGTAAATGCGGGTCTCGCGCATGCTCGACATATACCCCGCCCAGCCCCAATAGGCGGAGATGAACGGGCGGCAGACCCATTTCAGAGCCTCGGGCAACGCGAGGACAATCCCCGAAAGCGGAAGCTGGAAGCCGACAAGATAAATCGAGACCGTGTTCGCCTTTTCGGGGGAGTCGAAAAGCGCGCTGAAGGCAAGGCACACCGCAGTCGTCGCCACGCACGCCATCGCCAAGACGGCGGACTGGACGAAAAAGTCGCCGGGGAATTTGCAGACGTATTTGACGAAAACGCACATGCAAATCCCCTGAAAAACCGCAACCGCCGAAGTGAAAACGAGCTTCGAGAGCGCGTACGCCGACGGACGCAGCCCGAGCAGCCTTTCCTTTTCGTAAAGCGGCCTTTCGGCGGCGATTTCGCGCGCGGAATTGTTCGCGCCCATCAGCGAAAGCAGAACCACCTGAAAGAGTATAAGCCCCGTCACGAGCGTCGAAGTCTGCGCGGCGGAAATCTGGATACGCAGGTTTTCGCGCAACTCGTCGAGAACCCCCAGATTCCTGTCGAGCGCGAGGCTCTCGATTTGCGGGAGTCCGCCGATTGAAAAAATCACGACGATAATCGGGAAGCCGAAGGTAATCGCGAGTGTCAGAATCAGATTTTGCGTATCCCTGAAAAACAGCGTCGCGCGCCTGCGAAGGAGCATCGCAAACTGCCCGAAAAACGACGGCGGCTTCCGTCCGCCCGCCCCCGCTTTGTTTTCTACGCCAGCTGGAGACTCGGCGGGCTGCCCGACGATTTCCCCCGCGCCGCTTGAACTTGCCGCCGCTTCCTCCGCCTTCCGCTTTTCGTACAACCCGAGCCAGTGTTCGATTCCGAACTCCCCGAGCCTGTCGTAAAGCCGAAGCGCGGAGTCTATTTCAAAGTGCGCGAGCATATCGGCTGGCGACCCGCAGAAAACTACCCTGCCGCAGTGGATTACCGTAACCGTGTCGAAATAGTCCAACTTTGCGAGGTTGTGGATAATGCACACGCAGGTTTTTTTCCCCGAGCGGCAGAGGTTTTCGAGCAAGTCCAAAATCGCGTTTTCGGAGAGCGGGTCGAGCCCCGAAGTTACCTCGTCGCAGCATAGCACGGGCGGGTCTCCCGCGAGCTCGACGCCCAGCCCAATCCTGCGCAGCTGCCCGCCCGACAACGCCCCCACGGGCTTCTTGGCGTGCTCCTCGAGCCCCACGATTTTCAGAATTTCCGAACGCCTAACAGAAAAATCCTCCGACGCGCAGCCCGCAATCTCCAACGCCCCTTCGATTGCCTCCGCAACAGTCAACATCGGGTGGATGCAGGTGAATTGCGGGGCGAAGCCGACTTTCCCGACAAGCTCGTCGGGCGACTCGATTAGCCTGTTGTCGAAAAACGATTCGCCCGTCGACGGGATAATCCCGAGCATCGCCTTGACGAGTGTCGTTTTACCGCAACCCGAGGGGCCGATTACGGCGTTCATCGCACCCGTTTTGAATTGCACGGTCGCGGAGTCGAGAATCGGGCGCGGGGAGGACGCGGGCTGTACGGTCAAATTTTTACAACTTAGCATTGCGGCGAAAATAAGTATTGATGTTCGATATTTTTTTACGCTAAATGGTTTTATGCAAAAGTTCAAGCATCTAATGGCGGCGGCGTTGCTCGCGCCCCTTGCGGCGGCGGCGGTTACGGTCGATACGTCGTCGATAAAAAACAAGGCGCGCTTCGGGATTGAATTCCCCGACAACACTTCGTTTTACGGGAACGCCGATATGGTCGTAGGGGTCTCGCGGCAGACCTACACCACGGGGGCTGTGTTCGTCACGGAAGTCGTCATCGACATACTCGGCTCGCCCTCGCAGGTTAGAATCTACAACGCCCGCCCCGTACCGAACTTCGCGCAGGCGGAGGGGGTCGTCAAAAACAAACTCCCCGAATCGCTCAAACCCTACGCAACCGCGCCCGACTCCGTCCGCAGGCAGCTCGAAAACTCCGCGGAAAAAGTCGGAAATATCGCGTCGATTCCCGTAATCCAAAAAGTCTTTCCCGCCACGACAAGCTCGAAAACCCTCGAATTCGTGTCGCCTTCGCTTGACGAACTCGAAAAATTCTACAAGCTTTTCGTAAACGACTTCCTCGGCAAAAAAGCCGCCGACAACGCGAAAAAGTCCGAAAAAAAGACGGAGGAACAGAACTCGGGGCTTAAAGGCAAACTCTATAAGATACTGCCGCCCGAAAATATGAAGTCGCTGTACGACATATTCAACACGCAATAGAATTTATATGAAAATCGGAAAAATCCTGACAATCACGGCGGCGGCATTCGCCGCGTTCGCCGCCCTCCCCCTCTGCGCCCAAAACAAAGCCCCCGCGCGCGAGCTCCAGCTCGGCGACATGGTAAAACAGGGCGATAAAATCTACTACCTCGTGCGGATATTCTCCACACCCGAGCAAAACGCCGCCTTCCAGCGCGACATCGACATAATGCGCCGCCACGCCGCCGCAATCGACAAATGCAAAACGCGCCTCGAGGAGCTCGCCGAGCTTGCAAAATCCGCCGACGAGAAAAAACGCCCGCAAATCGACACCGAAAAGGCGCGCATCGAAAAAATCCGCGACACCCTCACAAAGGACTTCTCCGCGAACGAAGAGGCGATGAAAAAGCTCTACGGCTTCGTCGCCAACCGCGACTACCGCATTACCTACGACGAATCCAACGTCTGCGTCCCGCTGACAAAAGAGGAACTTTCGGAGCTTAAAACGGCGGACGGCGAAAAGCTCGACCCGCTCAAAATCATCACCCGCGGCGACACCTCCGTCTATATATTAAAGAACATCTCGGGCACGCGCGAAAACGAACAGCTCCAGAGAATGCTCGGCTTTTCGATTACCCGAAAAATGGAAATCGACAAACTGCGCGACGAACTCTCCAAAACCGTCGATCCGCAGGAACAGCTGAAAATCAGCGCGGCAATCTCGTCCGCCGAAAAGGCGATGCAGGAAAACGAATCCAATTTGCGCGCAAAATACGGAATCAAAAAGGAGCGCAACTACGCGGTGGAAGTCGTCAAATCCAAAATGTTTTTGATTATCTCCCCCGAAGAGGCGCAGGAAATCGCCGCCCAGTCTAAGAAAAAATAGGCGCACAGCGCGCAAACGCCTCCCGTGCGGCAGTATTTCCCCGAAGAGGCGCAACGTTCCTGCACTCCACGCGTCCGCCCTCTTCCCCAAGACCGAACAGCCCCGTAGTTCCCGCCCCTCTCCCGACTATTCCCGAATTTCGTTATCATACAACCACACGCCGCAGACGCCCCGCGCCCTGCGGCTTTTTTTTTGCGCCCCGAATAAATCCAAAATGAGTGGAAACCCGCTATTATCCCGCAAAACTAAAGTTTTTTCACCTTCGAAAAATTTTTAAAATTTTCTCAATT